>NZ_NHRY01000179.1 GCF_002937115.1 Rhodopila globiformis
TCCTGATAGATGAAGACCCGACCACTCTCGATCATTTGGTTATGTGGCGTTCAAAGGCCACCAACCGGCCCTGGCAGCCGCATTCGGCGCTGAACGCCACATATCCACCGGCGCCACATTACGCATCAAATGTGGCGCGCCACATTTTGTGCGGGAAATCCGCCAGCACGGTTCGGAGGGCGGGGAGCAAACTTCCCGCCCCCTATCGGCGGGGCGAAGCGTCCAGAACGAATTAAGGGTTTGTGCGGCGCGAAGCCGCCGCAGAAGCCCCGTTGGACGAACGCGGGGAGCTTCGGAGGATCGACGATCCGCTATGGAGATTTCACCAGTAGCACCCGGTGCCGGAGCGACGTGACACGCCCCAGCCGAAGCCTCCCGAGGGTTGCGGCGGCCTCATTGGCGGTGTGGATGGCCGTTGCAGGCTGGCGCGCATCATCATTGGGGTTACGATGAGGCTCCGACTTGCACGGGCGACAGCGGCTTCCTGTGGCGTGACGAGCACGCGGCGGCGAGACCGGACAGAATAGTGGCGTTTGCCGGGGCTCATGGCGCCGTCGCCTGCTGCGGGGTGAGCCTGCGGATGAAGATCAGCCGCCCCTGACAGTGCGGACAGACCCGCGGCTCGATCGGCGGCACCGGCTCCGCATCAGATGGCACGAGCGGTCGCCCGGCTTGGTCGTCCTGCCCCCCGTCGGCTTTGGGTGGCGCCCGGAGTTGCAGCATCTGCCGCACCCGGGCGGCGTTGTGGCGCTGGGTGGGGTGCCACAGGCCAACGTAGCGGACTTTGTGGAAGCGGCGCGGCAATACGTGCTGGAGGAAGCGGCGCATGAACTCCTCGCCGCTGAGCCGGCAGGTGCGCCGCCGGCCGGTCTTGCGGTCCTTGTATTGGATCGTGACCCCCTGGTCATCGAGGCCGACGATGCGGGCGTTGGTGAGCGCGACGCGGAAGACATAGCGGGCGAGATGGTCGAGCACCGCCTGTTCGCCGTTGCCCCGGGCGCTGACGTGAAGCACCCATCGCTTGTGCCAGACCGCATCCGGGATGACGAGATCCGGTTACTTCCGCCGCAGCAGGGCGCGGAACTTGCCGCGCACCAATGTGGCGAGCGCCTTGATCGGCAGGAGGAAGTTCTGCCGCGCCGGATGCCAGGTGCTGCCGTCCGCGGCGATCCCGCCGCCACTGACCAGGCAGTGCAGGTGGGGATGGAAGTGTAACTGCTGCGTCCAGGTGTGCAGCACCGCGAGCACGGCTGGGGTGCCGCCGACGTAGCGCGGGTCGCGGGCAAGCTCGATGATTGCCTCGGCGCTGGCCTGCATCAGCGCGCCATAGCCTTCGCGCTGATGGGTGCGCAGCACCGCGCGCAGGTCCGCCGGGACGGTGATGGTGATGTGGAAGTAGGGCACCGGCAGCATCTCCGCCTGACGGCGTTCGAGCCATTCCTGCGTCTGGGCGAGACTGGCCAAGGTTCCGGCCAGTCGCTTGCGACTGGTTGGAAGGCCAGGCGAGGGGGTGTGGCATTTGGGACAACTGCGGTTGCCACAGGAGTGGAACGAGAACACCGCGCTGTGGCACACCTCGCAGCGCCAGACCTGGCCGCCAAGCGCGGCGGTGCGGCAGTTGAGGATGTCCTCGATGGCGCGCCGATGCGACGGTGGCATCGACGCGCCGTGAGCCGAGCGGTCGTCCGCCGCGAAGCGGCGGAACACCTCGGCGAGCTCGATCACGACCGTGCCTCAGAGGCCGGTCATCAGCCGATTAAGCAGGGTCTGCAGCGACGCCCGGGTGGGCGTGGTGAGATGGGTGTAGATGGCGGTGGAGGCGATGGAGGCGTGAGCGAGCAGGATCTGCGCAACGCGGATGTCGACGCCGTTCTCGATCAATCTCGTTGCGTACGAATGGCGCAGGGCGTGCGGCGTCACGTCGCACCGGATGCCGGCCGCAACGACCGCAGCCGCGAAGGTATCCGACAACACGTGCGTGTCGAGCGGCGCGTCACCGCGTCGATTGGGGAACAGCCAGCGGGGGTTGTGATGGCTCCGCCAGAGCTGGCCCAACTCGTCGAGAATCGGCTGCGGCAGCGCCACCAGCCGCTCCTTGTTGCCCTTGCCGACGATACGCAACACCAGGTTGGCCCGGTCAATCGCGCTGATCTCGAGCCGGGTGGCCTCGCTGATGCGCAGGCCGCAGGCATACATGATGGCCAGCCATGTCCGGTGGATCGGGTTATGAATGCAGCCGAGCAGATGCCGGACCTGATCATCCGAGAGCGACTGAGGCAGCCGCTTCTGACGGGGAGCGACGATCCTTTTTTTCCCCGAACAATCCCCACACGCGCTCAAGCGTGTGGCAATAGAGGAAACGCAGCCCGTATTGGCTGACCTTGAACGTGCCGCGGGCCGCTCCGTTCTGGCGCAAGCCAAGCAGGTAGGCGCGCACTTCTTCCTCGCTGAGCTGGTCCGGCGAACGCCGGTAATGCGCTGCCAATCGCCGCACCGCCTGGATGTAGACCGTCTGCGTCCCGGCAGCCAACCCAGCCAGGGTCATGTCCTCGATCATCCGCGCCCGTAATGGCGACATCGTGGTTTCCTTTCGTTGATGCTCCGTCGCGCTCTCTCGCGCCCGGTGGCATCAACAAAATACACCCATCCGCCATCACCCCTGACCTTACCCCCGCGCACTCGGCGGAGCCGTTCCGTCCAACCGTATTTTCATGGTGGAAAGCGCAGGACCCCGAAAACCGGACCTTGCTGGCCTATCGGGACCTGACCAGCCGCATGAGCGGGTTGGCGCATCGCAGCACCGCTGCAGGCCTGCCCGGATGCGTACAGGCCGCGTGCATGAAGAAGAGGCCGCGTTGCTTCCTCGCCTGATTCGTTCACACCCCTTCGTGGCCTTGGCGGTCCTCCGTCGTCCTCCGTGTTGAAAATCGGGTAACAGCCCAGGTCGCGGGGGGGTCACGTACCCCTGAGGGCTGCGATCAGGCGGTCCGGATTGGCGTTGAGGGTTTGCAGGATATCCCAGCCCTGCTTCCGCGCCGTCGACAGCAGTGAGCGGATCACTGCGAACTCCATCGCCCCTTCCA
>NZ_NHRY01000180.1 GCF_002937115.1 Rhodopila globiformis
CCACCCCGACGCTGCGCGCGGTTGCCATCTTCGAAGGTTGAGCCGCGAAGCGGATCAACCAGCGCCGCCACCCCAGCTTGTCCGGCGGTGTCCGGCGCACCCTGGAGCGGCGCATCCGCTCATGGCGTGCGCTGCATGGCGCGGACCAGGAGGTGATCTTCCGCCAGGTGCATGAGTCGGGGCGGATGGGGCTGTCCGATTTCACCGACAACGCCGATCTCGGCGTGACCGTCGCCGGTGAACCGCTCGATCACCGGCTGTATCACTTCCGCCTGGTCTACTCGGGCTTCGAGCATGCGCATGTGATCCTCGGCGGCGAGAGCTACGTGGCGCTGGCCGAGGGACTGCAAAATGCCTTGTGGGCGAAGCTGGCCAAAAGGTTCCGCCGGCGTAAGCCGGTGGAATGGCCAGATGAGGGGCTCGGCGGAGCGCCGCACGAACACCGCAGCGACAGCCTCTCGGCGGCGTTCCGCAACCTCAACGCCGATGCGCGCGCGGACCTGACCCAGCGCTATGAGATGCTGTGCGCTCATTACGGCATGCAGCCGACGCGCAACAACCGCGGCGTGGCGCATGAGAACGGCTCGATCGAGAGCGCGCACGGCCATCTCAAGAAGGCGGTCAGCGACGCGCTGCTGATGCGCGGCAGCAGCGACTTCGCCAGCCTGGCCAGCTATCGCCGGTTCATCGACGAGACCGTCAGCCGCAAGAACGCCCGCTCCACCAGGCGCATCGAGGCCGAGCGCGCGGCCCTGCTGCCGCTGCCGGCGCAGCGCAGCGGCGATTACGAGGAAACCGTCGTCACCGTCACCACGTCGGGCGGCTTCCTGCTCAAGAAGGTGTTCTACACCGTGCCGTCGCGGCTCATCGGCCACCGCCTGCGGGTGCGGCTGTATGACGACCGCCTCGAACTGTTCATCGGCGGCACGGCCTTGATGACCCTGGTCCGTGGCCGCGCCGAGCCGACGGGCAAGCACGCCCATGTCGTTGACTATCGCCACGTGATCCATGCGTTGCGGCGCAAGCCGATGGCGCTGCTTGGCCTGGTCTACCGTGACCAGCTCTTCCCGCGTGACGCTTACCGTCAGACCTTCGAGCGGCTGCTCGAGAAGCTGCCGCAGGCCGCCGCCTGCCGCCTGATGGTCAACCTGCTGGCGCTGGCCCACGAGCGCGGCTGCGAGGCGGAACTTGCCGCGCTGCTGGCCGCCGATCTCGCGGCGGACCAACTGCCCGACCTGGCCGCCTTGCGGGACCGCTTCGCGCCGGATCCGGCGACGCTGCCCGCGGTCAGCGTCCAGCTCGCCCCGCTGAGCAGCTACGAGGTGCTGCTCGGCAACGAGCAGGGAGAAGCGGCATGAACCCGGCCATCGACGCCGCCCGGCTGACGCTGCTGCTCAGCGAACTGCGCTTGCCCGCCATCAAGCAGGGCTGGGCCGGCTTTGCCGAGCGCGCCGACACGGAGAGTTGGCCCGCCGCCCGCTTCCTCGCCACGCTCGCCGAACACGAGGTGGCCGAACGCGATCGCCGTCGCATCGAGCGTCATCTCACCGAAGCGCGGCTGCTGCCGGGCAAGACGCTCGACGGCTTTGAGTTCGACGCCGTGCCGATGCTCTCCAAGGCGCGGGTGATGGCGCTCTGCGCTGGTGACAGTTGGATCGACAAGGGCGCCAATCTCCTCCTCATTGGCGGGCCCGGCGGCGGCAAGACCCATCTGGCCTCGGCCATCGGCCTGGCCTTGGTGGAGAACGGCTGGCGGGTGCTGTTCACCCGCACCTCCGACCTGGTGCAGAAGCTCCAGCTCGCACGCCGCGACCTTGGCCTCGAGGCGGCGATCAACCGGCTCGACCGCTTCCACCTACTGATCCTTGATGATCTTGCCTACGTCAGCAAGGACCAGGCGGAAACCTCGGTGCTGTTCGAGCTGATCAGCGCGCGCTATGAGCGCCGTTCCCTGCTCATCACCGCCAACCAGCCGTTCGGCGCCTGGGGCAAGGTGTTCCCCGATCCGGCGATGACGCTGGCGGCGGTGGACCGGCTGGTCCACCACGCCACGATCTTCGAGATCAACGTCGACAGCTATCGGCGGCGGACGGCGCTGGAGCGCAAGCAGAAGGGCCCCGGGCGGCCGCCTACCTACGCGACCGCCAGGGACGCCAGGGCGGTATCGCGGCACGACGATCAGGACCAGCCCGCGTCCGCACCGGCGACACCCACACCGGACATCTGAGCCACCCCGGGCGCGGGGTGCGCCTGCCCGTTACGCAGTCACAGCCGGATCGGCCCGTGACTGCGTCACAACACGTGGAATGGACACGCCTATGACGCACCGCACGAGAACGGCGGCGGAACGACAGGCCGCCTGGCGCAACCGCAGGGCCACGGCGGGCGAGAACGGCGAGCGGCGGATCAATACCTGGGTCAGCACAGGCGCGGCGCTTGCCCTGGCACGGCTGGCGCGGCATCACGGCCTCACCCAGCGCGCCATGCTGGAACACCTGCTCGCCGTCGCCGACGATGCACTCACCGCCGAACTCGATCCGATGTCGCACGCCTGGGATGCCTACTTCACCGTTACGCAGTAACGCAGCCTCCGGCGTTACGCAGTCACGGTGGCCTGGCAGGTGGCGCAGAGACAGGCCGCCTGCCAGGGGCGACACGCGACAGGCTCCGCGTCCGTTACTGCGTAACAGAGGGTTTGTCGCGCCGCGACAATCAGAGCCAAACTTCGCCCTTGCCAGCGACAATCACACCCGACATCATCAGATCGTTGCGGTCATCAGTTCTCATCCTGATTGACGCTCATTCTCATCCAGATTGGCGCGCTACAGCTGGTGCTTGGGAAGGGCTACTTTTTCCAGTGCCAGGGGAGAAGATCGTTGATCTTTTGGATGGGATGATCAGCAATGCGTGCGAGAATGTCGGTCAGGTAGGCCTGTGGCTCGACGCCATTCATCTTGCAGCTCTCAATGATGGTGTAGATGCAGGCCGCGCGCTTTCCGCCGGCGTCGGAACCACAGAAGAGGTAATTCTTGCGGCCCAGAACCGGTGGTTTCGAGCCTGTTTGACTGCGGCGACACGCTATGACCGAGACGACCGTCCATATGCGATCCCGTCGTTCTGTCGCGCGTTATCGGCGCGGCAGGAGGAGCAAGCCATGTGGACGGCGGCACATCGCGAGCG
>NZ_NHRY01000181.1 GCF_002937115.1 Rhodopila globiformis
ACAAGGCGGTTGTCGATGCCTGCTGCGAGGCCTGGAACAAGCTCATGCAAATGCCGGAACGGATTGCTTCCCTGACCCAGCGCAAATGGGCAGCAATAACGGTCACCGGATAGGGCCGTTGGTATAAATCCGCAATAGGCGTAGTCGACACAGTCGTCACAACCTGCCTCCTAGCATGATACGATAAAAGATCATAAATGATGGGCTCCCGTCATTCGCTAGACGATAGCTATCCTGGTGTGGATAGCTATCGTCTATTGACTTGCCTGATCGCGATCGCCTAGGGTCTTTTTGTCAACCGAGGAGACCTGGACATGCCTGACATCGCATTCGCGATCCCGAAAGGCGGCGCCCGCACGAACATTATCGGAGCCATGAACGACAAGGCCCGCAACACCACAGAGGCGTTGCCCGCGGGCGCCGGAGGTGGTCAGCGAGCCACGTGTGGTGGGACCAGATCGCCACTCCCGTCCCGCACCTGGCGCCCAGCCCAGTAGATAATCCCCCATTATCCACGCGCCCGACATTGTGCCACACTCGGCTTGCCAGGATCGCCGTAAGCTGCTGAACTGACGTCATAGTCGATGAGGACGAATGACCATGGCGCTGCAACTGGGCGCGGTGCGCGATGCTTTCCGCGCCGCGAAGGTTCCCGACGAACTGGCGAACCGCGCCAGTGAGGAACTCGCCGGCTATGCGGACCGGCTGGCGAGGATCGACACGCGCCTGACCCTGCTCGGCTGGATGGTCACCACCAATGTCGGGCTGACCGTGCTGCTGCTCGGGTCCATGCTGGCCCTGTGGGCCCGGCTTGGCGAGATCGGCGGCCAGGTGGCGCAGATCGCCCGGACGGTGCACTGATGGCGCCGGTCGTCCGGACGCCCTCCATCGCCGGCGATGCCGATGGTGCCGTGCCGACCACGGCGCAGCAGGCCGCCCTCGATGTGGCCAAGGGGTATGCCACTCAGGCCCTGGCCCAGGCGACACAGCGCGCCTACCGCCAGGACTGGGAGGATTTTCGCGGCTGGTGCCGACGCAACGGATGGCCGGCGCTACCAGCGGCCCCGACCACGGTCGCAGCTTACCTCGGCGCGCTGGCCACGACCCACAGCCGCGCCACCCTGAAGCGGCGGCTGGCGAGCATCGGCCAGTACCACAAGGCCGCCGGCTGCGATTGGCATCCCGGGCACGCGGCGATCCGCGCCACCTTGCAGGGCATCCAGCGCCTGCACGCCACCCCGGCCGTCCGCGCCGCGGCGCTGACCACCGAAGAGATCACCCGGCTGGTGGCGACCTGCGATGGCGGCCTCACCGGCCTGCGCGATCGCGCGCTGATCCTGGTCGGCTATGCCGGCGCGCTGCGCCGGTCCGAACTGGTCGGCATCGCCCGCGAGCACCTGACGATCACCCATGTCGGCCTGCGGCTGTTCATCCCGAGCAGCAAGACCGATCCCGAGGGGGAGGGGGTGGAGATCGGCATCCCGAAGGGGGCGCAGGCGGCGACCTGCCCGGTGCGCACCCTGGAGGCCTGGCTGCGGGCCTCGGCCACCACGGTCGGGCCGGTGTTCCGCCGCATCGACATGTGGGGCGGCATTGATGCCGCGGCGCTGCATCCCAACGCGGTCTCGACCATCCTGCGCCGCCGCGCCACGCTGGCCGGGGTGACGGTGCCGGCGCAGGAGCGGCTGTCGGCGCATGGCCTGCGGGCTGGGTTCGTCACCGAGGCCTACCGCCAGGGGGCGCGCGATGAGCAGATCATGGACCACACCCGCCATCGCGATCTGCGCACCATGCGCGGCTATGTGCGCCGCGCCAAGCTGTTGAGCGACAGCCCGGTCAAGCTGCTCGGCCTGTGAGGGACATGGACGACGATCGCACGCATCGTAGGGCGGGCATGCCGATAGCCGATAGCTATCCGCTACCGGCCCGGACACGCCGCCGCACACGCCGGCCGGGGACAGAAGGTCCGCGCCGCGGGCGGCGGAGCCATCTGCCGGCCAGCCTGTGGCCGCTGGCCCGGCCGGCGCTGTCTCTGCCGCCACCGGCCGGGCCTGATGTCCTGTGCATGCCCCACCCGGATTGGCTGTCCCAGGTCGTGACGATCACCGGTCCGGCTGGGGATATCGCGGCGTTGCGCGCGGCCGCGGCCGGGGCCGGGGTGACGCCGTGGGTGTACGATTACGACGCGTTGGAGGAGGGCTGGTTCCTGTGGCTCATCGGACCGCCGCGGCGCGTGCCCTCGGTCGCCGCCGCCCGGCTCTATGCCGCGCAGTTGCGCGAGGCGAATGCACAGGTGCACGAGCGGGCGATCGGGTTCGTCGGCATGGTGCGGACCTGCCCGTTCGACCTGCACGCGCTGGTGCCGGTGCCGCCAGCGATCCTGCGCCTGCCGGAGACCGATCCGGTGGCCCTGACCTGGCTGTGGCAGCACTGGGGCACCACCTGGCCGCTGCGCGATGTGCGGATGCGGCCGCTGGATGCGGCGGAACTGGCGGCACTCGGGGCAGGGCAGGGGGCGTTCCGGGTGGCGCTTGTCTCGGCCGACTGGACGCCCTGGCCGGTGCTGGCGATGATCCAGGTGCGCTGGCCTGCCCTCACTGTGCGGGTGGCGGTCGATTATGGCTGATCGCGGAGGATAGCCATCGTCTAGCGGAGGGCTATCGTCGTTCAACTGAAAATCAGTTATATACCATCTAAGAGAAAGATCCTGCGAGTTAACGGGATACATTCGCGACGAACAAGAATAGGAGACTGGTTGTGGACGACAAAGAAGTCCATCAGATATCGACGACCGAAACCAAGCTGGACATCCAGCGGCGGCACGGCGAACTGAAGAAGCGCGACAGCGACATGCGTCACGCCGCCCTGAAGGGTGTGTCTGAACAGACAGGTCCCTTATTCAAGGCCCTTCATGCGGAGTGCGCCGTGACGAGATCCCGCCCACCAATCCGTTCGGGGTCTACACGAAACGATAATCGACATCGTTCAACTAGATGATAGCTATCCCCCTGGGGGATAGCTATCATCTACGACATCGGGTATGATTTTTCTCCAGGACCATGAGGAGCCTGCCCATGCCCACGATCGCCTTCGCCAGCCCCAAGGGCGGCAGCGGCAAGAGCACATCCGCCGTCCTGCTCGGCATCGATCTCGCCGAGCGCGGCGCCACCGTCACGCTGATCGATGCCGACCCCAACCATCCGCTGCTGCGCTGGAGCCGCCGTCCCGGCGTGCCCGCCACCCTCACCGTTGTCGCCTGCCACGGCGAGGAGCAGCTCGTGGATGCGATCGAGCTCGCCGCCCGGCAGACCGCGTTCGTCATCGTCGATCTCGAAGGCACCGCGACGAGCGCGGTCGGGGTCGCGATGTCGCGCGCCGATCTCGTCATCATCCCGACCAAGGGCTCTGACCTCGATGCCGCCGAGGCGGTCAAGGCGATCAAGTTCCTCCGCTTCCAGGAGAAGGCCTATCGCCGGAGCATCCCGTTCGCCGTGCTGTTCACCCAGACCCGCCCGGCGATCCGGCCGAAGACCCAGATCAACATCGAGCAGCAGCTCGCCGAACAGGCCATCCCGATGTTCGCCACCCAGCTGCACGAGCGCGATCCGTACCGCGCGGTGTTCTCCTTCGGCGGCACGCTGCGCGACCTGCTGGACAACAAGGCCATGCGCGGGGTCGACACCGCCATCAGCAACGTCCGGCTGTTCAGCAACGAGGTGGTGGCGCAGCTCGACCGGATCACCGCTGTGGCGGAGGCGGTGCGATGAAGGTCGCCGTCTATGAAGCCTTTCGCAGCCTCGGTATCGCCGAGGACAAGTCTCTGAAAGCCGCCGAGGCGCTGAGTGCGCGCGACACCGATGTCGATGACCTGAAAAGTGACATGCGCCTGGTGAAGTGGATGGTGGGCGCCCTGATCGGACTGTGCCTCATCATCCTGGGCAGCACGTTTACGCTCATGCCGCGCGTGGGCGATCTTGGCGGCCAGATTTCCCAGATTGCACGGAGCGGGCACCCATGACCACCAAGCGGGCACAGTTGTTCGACGAGGTGCCGGACCCGGACCTCGCCCGGTTCACCCCGAAGGCCAGCCGCAGCGCGGCGCCGCCGATCGAGCAGGTGCGGGACGTGGCGCAGGCGGCGGGGTTTCCGACCCGGGAGGCGAAGCGCGTCGCGCCGATCGCCGAGCGGCACTACTACCGCACCGGACGCGACACTCAGTTCAACACCAAGGTGCGCCCCGATGTGAAGAACCGGTTCGTCGCCATCGCCACCGAGGACGGCGTGCCGCTCGGCAAGGTGCTGGAGGATGCGCTCGACGCCCTGGAACGCCAGCGGCGCGGACGCTAGGGGTGGGCCAGCACCGGATGCCCGGCGCTGGTCCCTCTGGTGTGTCGTGACAAACGGATGGTCAGGTCAGGTGGATACCGGGTGCGGCGAGCAAGGATGCCACCAGGTCGTGACAGGCGATCACCCGCGCATCGTCTGTCGGTCGGAACCAGGGCACGTCCGGATGGATCGTCTGGAACGCAGTCCGGCCGTGCAGCAGGGCCTGGCTCAGTACGGTCAGCTCGACGGCATGCAGTGCGCCCATGGTGACCGGACCGATCTCGCCATCGACCGCCACGGCGAGGACCGTCTGAAGGTAGCGCACGGCGACCTCCGGTCCGGCCAGCGCGGCGATGTCGAACAGCTGGATGCCGACGGCACCCATCTGCGGACAGCGCAGCGCGTTCCAGAACCAGGTGCGCAGCAGCGGCAGGAAGGTCTCGCGCGGCAGCGCCCGGAACGCCGTGAATGAGGTGACGAGGGCGTTCTTCTTGGCCCAGCCGGACCAGACGTGCCAGGACACGCCCCAGCTGACAGCCGTATCGCGGTCACTGCCATCCTGGCGGAATGCGTGGCCGCTGTGCGCCGGCTGCCAGAAGAATGCGACCGCGCGTGGAAAATGGTCTGTCATGACATCCCTCCGGTCCGGCTGGCTCACCGCATGGTGGTGTCGATGGAGTATGTCAGTTGAGGTTGACGAACGTGCCGGCGGCGCCACCGCTCAGGGTGTACTCGGTGACGGCGAACGGCAGGATCTGGAACTGCGTGGACGCGGCCAGGGCCAGGGTGAGCGTGGAGCCGTCGAGGAAGGTGAACGTCACCGACCCTGGGGCGGTGACGAGGTAGCCGACGGCATGGCCGGCCGGATACGCGGTGCCCGCCGTCATCACGGTGGCGCCGGTGTAGCTCGTGCTGGTCGGGATGCGATTGGTCTCGGAGACAACTGACGACGTGCGACCGCCGGGGACGTTGAGCTCCAGGATCACGCCCTGGGCGCCCTGGCCGTTGTTGGTGTTGACGTATTCGTCGGCCCAAGCGGCGGAACCGCCGGCGATCAGGAGTGCCAGGATCGTAACGAACCGGGTGATCGACATGAAGACATCCTCTCTTTCACTGAGGTGACGGATGATCAGGGATCGGCGACGCGCAACAGATGGCCGCGGACGTACAGGGGATGGTTATGCATCAGCACGGGCCGCCCGGTTCTGGTGAGGGTCGTTGCGTGCGGATTTCCGCCCTGCAGTGCCATACCGCCGGCGGCTGGGATGAGGCGAATCCCGCCACGGACGGTCGGTGCTGCGCCCGCGGCCTGCCCACGACCAGAACCGGCACGGATCTCCGATGCTGCGGCGACGGCCGGTGGTTCGCCAACCAGGATCTGCCGCGCCGGATCTGGTGACAGTCCGAACTGCTCCGCAACGCGGCAGGATCCGCCCACCAGTCCGACAGAACCAGAGAGTGTCGCGATGACCTGATCCGCGGCGATACGCGGTGACGTGACCACGACGCTGATAGACCCGGGGGTTGGCGCCATGCCATACCCGGTCCCGACCACCAGTCCCGATGATTGGCCGTGCAGCTGGGCAACACCTGGTGATGCGACGATGGTGGCCGAGGCAGCATGGTCTGAGGCCTGGCCGGTGAGGGTGGTGTTACCGTGTCCCGGGGTGAGGGCCAGGGTGCCCGCCAGGATCCCTGGAGTGCCGGCCAGGATCGTGGTTGCGACGCCGGGGTCGGTGTGGCCGGATGCGGCCGGTTGGGCCGCTGTCCCTGTCAGGGTGACGTATCCAGGAGCGCCGGAGACCGACGCGGTACTTGTCACGCCAGGCACAGCCCCTGTGCCGGTGGTGGCGCCAGGGATTGGCGCACAGGTCGCCGTTGCGGAGTGTAGGGCGGATGCGCCATGGACGGTGATACCGCCGGGCGCCGGCAGGGCGACCGCGGTCGCTGCCACGATGATGGTCGCGTGACCTGCCAGATCGGTAGCGCCGGGAGTCGGCTGTCCATGGACGGCCGCTGTGACGACCGGCGCCGCTGCCGCCGCACGTAGGGATCCCGGAGTACCGACGATGTCTACCGCGGCCGAAATAGCTGCCGTAAGTCCAGCGACCGGTATTGTACCGGTTTCGCCGACGACGTGACAGGCGGTGGCGATCGTTGGCGCACGTCCGAAAACGGCGACGGCACCCGAGGCCGGCGCGACCCGCGCTCCGGTGGTCACGATGGATGTTCTGCCGGAAACCAACTCCGCACCAACACCAGGTGCTATGACAGTTTTCGTGCCACCTGTCGGTCCATATTTCGTCTCCGCACCAATCGGCGCAGAGCCAATGGGATGCGCGCCGATCATGTTCCGTTAACCCGATATCGCGGAAGCTGTAAGGAACATCTGATCCACCTGTGCATCGGTCAGTCCGATACCCGCTGCAACCAGGGGGATCATCGTGCCATCTCGTGTCCAGGTTGGTGCATTCGCCCAGGCGATCTGGAGTGCTGTGGACTGCGTTGCGATCCACGCCGAAGCGTCGTCATAGAGGGTTTTCCCGGCGTTCACGGCGCTTGGCATGCTGATCAGCACGATCTTCCCCTGCCAGGCCGCGACGGAGTTCACGACGGTGGCCGGGGTACTGGTGGGCGTCTGCGGCATCGCGTTGATCGTCCCGAGCGCCGCCGCTACCGTCGCCGCCGTGACCGATAGGCCGCCGACGCTGCACGTGTAGGGTCCGGAGCCGCTGATAGTGACCGTTCGGCCCCAGGTATCTGTTGTCGTTGTGGTCATCTGATCGCCTATAACGTTTGTGTATTAACGAAACCGGCTCCACCGGTCTGCCCAGATGCGACTGTGCCCGTGCCCGAGCCGGTCATGCTAGTTGCGGTCGGGCCGTTAACGCCGTTACGCGAGTAGACTCCGGCAGTGGGGCAGATTATGTCGATGTTGCCACCATTGCCACCATTGCCGCCGTTGCCGGGCGATCCAGTGCCGGAGCCATTACCACCATTACCGCCATTGCCGCCGCTCGCCTCAAGCGCGTTCGGGATCGCTGATCCAAGCAGTTCACCGACGTAAATTCGGATGTATCCCCCACCACCTCCACCTCCTCCGCCCCCACCACCGCAGTTACCAACGGTCGCCGCCGTGCCAGGACTACCATCGTTCCCGCGAACGGAGATGATGTTTGTAGCGGTATTCGTCCCGCGCTGTATGTGCCGTGCGTAGATTATGCACGAGCCGTTCATAGAGAGGACGTATGCCCCGCTCGCGCGGGTCGGGCGGACGTTACTGCCGTTGCCGCCAGTGCCACCGGAGTTCGTGCCATCCCCGCCACCCCCACCACCACAACCGCCGTTGTAACCGCTGCACGGGAAGGAGACCTGATTGGAATACGCGATGACGGGCGACATTATCGGCCCCGGATAGAAGGGCGCGTTGGCGAACCAGCTATGTCCTCCCACTCCGGCCGCTCCGCCCGCGCCGCTTGAGCCAGCGCCGCCCGCGCCGCCCGCGCCGCCCATACTCGACGGGAAGCCAGCGGTAGCCGCGCCTCCAGCGTTACCTGCGCCCGTGCCACCGCTGCCGCCGTGGCCACTCTCGTAGTTGACGCACCAAACGCTCCCGTAAGTGTAGTAGGCGGTGACGATCGCGTATGCAGCTGCCCCGGACAGGTCAAGGGTGCCCGAGACATAGAGCGTATAGCCGTTCGTCACCAGGAAGCCGGGGTTGGTAATGGTCAGGTTATGGAAGTGCATATCCCGCGCCATGGTTAGGCCCCACGGGTTGGTTATCGTCACGTCCCCGTCGAAGCCGGTTCCGAACAGGCAGGCGCCGCCGAGCCAGTCGGATAACGCCTGGTTGGCGACCTGCACTAGGGCGTGTCGTCAATTAAGCCAAACGACGGCGGCGGCGAGGTGGACCGCGGCGAGGAAGTTGCGGGCAGTCTTGTCATAGCGGGTTGCGATGGCACGGAACTGCTTGAGCCTGGCGAAGAAATTTTCGATCAGATGGCGCGCCTTGTAGAGGTCGCGGTCGTAGGTCCGCGGCGAGCGGCGATTGG
>NZ_NHRY01000182.1:0-2500 GCF_002937115.1 Rhodopila globiformis
GGCTGCTCCACCCCGCGTTGGATGGGGAGAGGGGACCAGAGTGGATTGGACGACCTGGCGGCGACCGACTCTCCCGTGCCTTGAGGCACAGTACCATGGGCGCTGGGGGTTTTCACGGCCGAGTTCGGGATGGGATCGGGTGCGGGCCCCCCGCGATGACCACCAGGTCATCCAATCCACCCTGTGTGGTGTGCCAGGTGTGGATCGTGGTTCTGGTGTGTGTGTGTGTGTGTGTGTGTGTGTGTGTGTGTGATGTGGCGGACCATCCCCGGATCTGGGGATGATTTCCATGCATGGTGCTTGTCCCCGGACGTGATCTGGGGATCTGGGATCGCGCCGCTCGGGCGATTAGGACCGGTCAGCTGCGCGCGTTGCCGCGCTTGCACATCCGGCCTATCGACGTGCTGGTCTTGCACGGCCCTCGGGGAGATCTGGTTTAGAGGTGGGTTTCCCGCTTAGATGCTTTCAGCGGTTATCCCGTCCAGACATAGCTACCCGGCGGTGCCATTGGCATGACAACCGGTGCACCAGAGGTCTGTTCATCCCGGTCCTCTCGTACTAGGGACAAATCCTCGCAAATCTCCTTCACCCACGGCAGATAGGGACCGAACTGTCTCACGACGTTCTAAACCCAGCTCACGTACCACTTTAATCGGCGAACAGCCGAACCCTTGGGACCTGCTCCAGCCCCAGGATGTGATGAGCCGACATCGAGGTGCCAAACCTCCCCGTCGATGTGGACTCTTGGGGGAGATCAGCCTGTTATCCCTAGAGTACCTTTTATCCGTTGAGCGATGGCCCTTCCACGCGGGACCACCGGATCACTATGGCCGACTTTCGTCTCTGCTCGAGCTGTCACTCTCGCAGTCAGGCGGGCTTGTGCCATTGCACTCAGCAGCCGATGTCCGACCGGCCTGAGCCCACCATCGCGCGCCTCCGTTACCATTTGGGAGGCGACCGCCCCAGTCAAACTGCCCGCCATGCAGGGTCCCGGACCGGGCTGACCGGTCGCGGTTAGACATCAGCCGAGGTCAGGGTGGTATTTCAAGGTTGGCTCCACGCAGGCTGGCGCCCACGCTTCGAAGCCTCCCACCTATCCTACACAGCCCTCTTCTGAGGCCACTGCAAAGCTGCAGTAAAGGTTCATAGGGTCTTTCCGTCTGACCGCGGGTACCCCGCATCTTCACGGGGAATTCAATTTCGCTGAGCCGATGCTGGAGACAGTGGGGAAGTCGTTACGCCATTCGTGCAGGTCGGAACTTACCCGACAAGGAATTTCGCTACCTTAGGACCGTTATAGTTACGGCCGCCGTTTACCGGGGCTTCAATTCGGTGCTTGCACACCTCCTCTTAACCTTCCGGCACCGGGCAGGCGTCAGACCGTATACGTCGTCTCTCGACTTCGCACAGCCCTGTGTTTTTACTAAACAGTCGCTACCCCCTGCTTTGTGCCACCCCCCGCCGGTTGCCCGGTGAAGGGTCTCGCTTATCCCGAAGTTACGCGAGCAATTTGCCTAGTTCCTTCAGCATCGTTCTCTCAAGCGCCTGGGTATGCTCTACCAGTCCACCTGTGTCGGTTTCGGGTACGGTCTCTACGCTGGTGCTGTTTCCCGGAACAACGCAGCTGCCCGGCCAATCCGATAAGGCCGGACAACACCTGTCATTCGTCACATCCAGCAGGCCGGGGAATGTTCGCCCCGTTCCCATCGACTACGGCTTTCGCCCTCGCCTTAGGGGCCGGCTCACCCTGCGCGGATTAACCTTGCGCAGGAACCCTTGGACTTTCGGCGACAGTGTTTCTCACACTGTTTGTCGCTACTCATGTCAGCATTCGCACTTCTGATATCTCCAGAAGGGGTCACCCCTCTTCCTTCACAGACTTACAGAACGCTCCGCTACCGATCATCGTGCCCAATTGCTCGGACCGACGATCCCACAGCTTCGGTGTGTGGCTTCAGCCCCGTTACATCTTCGGCGCAGGATTTCTTGACTAGACCAGTGAGCTATTACGCTTTCTTTAAAGGATGGCTGCTTCTAAGCCAACCTCCTGGTTGTTTTGGAATTCCCACATCCTTTCCCACTTAGCCACAACTTGGGGACCTTAGCTGGTGGTCTGGGCTGTTTCCCTCTCGACGACGGACCTTAGCACCCGCCGTCTGTCTGCCGGACTATACGTCGCGGTATTCGGAGTTTGGTTAGGTTTGGTAAGACTTTGGGTCCCCCTAGCCCATCCAGTGCTCTACCCCCGCGGGTAACCATCCGACGATCTACCTCAATAGATTTCGCGGAGAACCAGCTATTTCCGAGTTTGATTGGCCTTTCACCCCTAGCCACAGCTCATCCCCGACTTTTTCAACAGGCGTGGGTTCGGCCCTCCAGTGGGTGTTACCCCACCTTCAGCCTGGCCATGGCTAGATCACTCGGTTTCGGGTCTTCTGCCCGCGACTGAACGCCCACTTCAGACTCGCTTTCGCTGCGCCTTCGCCTAGCGGCTTAAGCT
>NZ_NHRY01000182.1:7500-56218 GCF_002937115.1 Rhodopila globiformis
ATGACGCGGGCCCCGGTCTCGGCATACAGCCAGGCCAGTTCCCCGCGCACCTGCAGCGCCAGTTCCCGTGTCGGCGCGATGACCAGCGCCAGCGGCAGGCCGGCGGCGGCGAGGCGACCGCCATCGGCCAGCACCTGCGGCGCAAAGGCCAAACCAAACGCGACCGTCTTGCCGGAGCCGGTCTGCGCGGACACCAGCAGGTCCCGCTCGGCCGCGCCCGCCTCCAGCACGGCTGACTGAACGAGGGTCGGTTCGGCATAGCCATGGGCGGCAAGGGCGCGGGACAGCGGATCGGGCAGGGACGGGAAGGGCATTGACACCACTCGGCAGGGCGCGGGGCAGACGCCCCAGGGAAGTTGCGGCGCTGGCCTAATGAAGACAGTCCGCCTGGGCAAGCCCGCCGGGCATTCCGGCGCTGCCACCAGACGGCGATGCCTTCCGCGCCATCGAGGAACAACCCAAGATTGTCGAGGCTGACGGCGGATTCGCGGATCCGCAGGTTGGCTTGGCGGGATAGTGGCGACGGTTGCTCCATCATTTGCCGGCATATGCGCAGGCAGAATATACTTTTAGTTGCGTATAAAACGGATCAATCAACCGATCAAGGCGCCCAGATGTGGGCCACCCCGAAGAAAGGGGTTGCTAAAGCGGGCATTATCGGAATGAATCTTTATAGGTAACATACGGGTGGATTCAGTAGCGTGCCGTCCGGGCAACAACGACCCGGCCGGAAGCCACAGCCCCGTCTCTGCGAATGTTGCACATTCCATAAAGTTTTGCGATCCACATGAAGATCCTGCTGTTTGGCAAGATCGGCGGCATCACCCGCTGGCCCGAGGACATTGCGGATGATTCAGGCTCGCCGGCCATACGGTCATCATTGCACCGACGCGAAACCCATGGCTCGCTAGGCCGCTGGAGCGCGCACTGTGGTCCCCGGCGACTGGTGCGCCGCTGGCCGCCTATACGCGCCAGCGCATCCGTCGATTTGCCCCGGGCCTGATTCTCGCGGTCGGCGTCCTTGACCAGTTCCCCAAGGCGATTTTCGACCATGTGGCCAAAATGCCATCCCGCCCCCCGCTGATCGCATGGATCGGTGACGTGTTCACCAGACAGGCCGCGGCAGTCGCCAACCCCTTTGACGTCATCGCCTACACCGACACCGGCATGCTGGACCTGCACCGGGCCTATGGGTTCCGGGCAAGGACCGCGTTCGTCCCGATTGCGGCGACGCGGGCCGTACGCTCATCCCAGGAACGGGCTTTCCGTATTCCGGACCTCGCCTTCGTTGCCGCCCCAAGGCCCAATCGCCGGGAGCTGCTGGCGCGGGTACCCCATCCTGTCGCCATCTTCGGGCCCGGCTGGCAGGACGCACCGGAGCTCGCTCACCACAGGCGTGACGCCCGCCGTATCGGTGCCCACGAGTTGGCCGACATCTACGCCAGCCATATGGCGGCGCTGAACATCCGGCACGGCCTGGTCGTCATCAATGGCCTGAACCAGCGCCATTTCGCACCTTACATACAAGGCACGCCCGTCGTCAGCGACACCCAGCCCGACCTTCCCCTGTGCTTCGACCCCGGCACGGAAATGCTGGTGTACCGGGACGGCGACGAACTGCGCGAGCTCTACGCCCAACTGCGCCATGAGCCGGCGCGCGCCAGGATAATCGGCCTGGCCGGACAGCGCCGGGTCCTGGCCCATCATACCTACGCCCACCGGCTGAGGACGATCGCGGAGCTTGTCGGCGAAAAGATCGCGGTCGCCGCCTGAGATCCGGCTGCACCGGCATCGGGCAAGCGCCCTCCGCGACGCCCGGCGGGCTTCGTGCCAGCCGTCCTGCTATGGCCCGACGAACGCCCCGCCGTTCACGTCCAGCACCGCTCCCGACAGATAGCTTGCCGCCGACGTGCATAGGAACGCGATCGGCCAGGCCAGTTCCTCCGCCCGGCCAATGCGTCCCATCGGCAGGGTCGGTCCCAGGGTGAAGCCCCGGGTCATCGGCGTCTCCACCGGCCCCGGCGCCACCGCGTTCACCAGCACGCCGCGCCCCACCGCATTGCGTGACAGCCATTTGACCAGGGCATGCACCGCGCCCTTGGACGCCGCGTAGTCCGGCGGCGTGCTCAGCGACGTCCCGCCGGTCTTGCCGGCGACCGAGCCCACCAAGGCGACGTGACCGCCGCCATGCGCCGCCATATGGTCGATCGCCACCGCGGCGAGTTGCAGCGGCACCCGCACGTTGATGTCCATCAGCCGGTGGAACCGCTCCTGGAAGCCAGGATCCTCCCGCCATGGGCGCCCCTCGAGCACGCCGGCGCAGTGCGCCACGGCATGTACCCGCTCGGCTACGAAGAACGAGGCGATGAACGTATCGTCAGTGAGGTCCCCGCGCACGGCCGTGCATGACCCGCCGGCGGCTTCGACCTCGGCCCGGGTCTCGTCCAGGGCCGCCCGGTCCGTGACCACCACGGTCGCGCCAAGCTGGGCCAGCGCCACCGCCGTGGCCCGGCCGATGCCACTGGCGGCGCCGGTCACCACGACGCGCCTGTCTTGCATTGACAACGCCCCAGGCAACGGGATTGTGGACATTTGCGTTCCTCCGTTTGTTGCGTTTGGCAAGGATGATCCCGCATGCATGAATTTGTGTCCACCGAGACGAATCGGCCGGATACCATCGTGGTTGTGATTGACCTGACGCGGCACGCTCCATAGCTTCCGGCCCATGTCCGACACCCTCCGCAACGACGTGCCCGGCACGCCGAAGGCCTGGCCATTCGAGGAAGCGAAAAAGGTCGCCCAGCGCCTTGCCGCCTTCGGCAAGACGCACGCCCTGTTCGAAACCGGCTACGGTCCGTCCGGCCTGCCGCATATCGGCACGTTCGGCGAGGTCGCCCGCACGTCGTGGGTGCGCCGCGCCTTCACCGAGATCACCGGCCTGCCGTCGAAGCTGCTCGCGTTCAGCGACGACATGGACGGGCTGCGCAAGGTGCCGGACAACGTGCCCAACCGCGACCTGCTGGCGCAGCACCTGGGCAAGCCGCTGACCCGCATCCCCGATCCGTTCGGCACGCACGACAGCTTCGGCGCGCACAACAACGCGCGGCTGCGGGCGTTCCTGGACTCCTTCGGCTTCGAGTACGAGTTCGCCTCCTCCACCGAGTACTACACGACCGGCCGCTTCGATGCGGCACTGGTGCGTGTGCTGGAATGCTACGAGGCGGTGATGGCCGCCACCCTGCCGACCTTGCGGGCCGAGCGGCAGGCGACCTATTCGCCCATCTTGCCGATCCATCCGCAGACCGGGATCGTCATGCAGGTGCCGATGGACGCGATCGACGCCGCCGCCGGCACCGTCACCTGGACCGACCCGGCCACCGGCGAGACCTTCACCACATCGGTGAAGGGCGGCGGCTGCAAGCTGCAGTGGAAGGCCGATTGGGCCATGCGCTGGTATGCGCTGTCGGTCGATTACGAGATGTCCGGCAAGGACCTGATCGACTCGGTCAAGCTCTCCGGCAAGATCTGTCGCATCCTCGGCGGCAAGCCGCCGGAGGGCATGACATACGAGCTTTTCCTCGACCAGGATGGCCAGAAGATCAGCAAGTCCAAGGGCAACGGGCTGTCGGTGGACGAGTGGCTGACCTACGCGCCGCCAGTGTCGCTGGCGCAGTTCATGTACAACCAGCCGCAGCGCGCCAAGCGGCTGTTCTTCGACGTGATCCCCCGCGCGGTGGACGAGTATGTCGCCAACCTGGAGAAAGCGCGGACCCAGCCGCCGGAGGAACAGCGGGGCAACCCTACGTGGCACATCCATGCCGGCTCGCTGCCCGGCCACGCCGGCAGCCCGGTTTCCTTCGCCATGCTGCTGAACCTCGCCAGCGTGGTGAACGCCGACGCGCCCGAGATCCTGTGGGGCTTCATCCGCCGCTATGTCCCGGGCGCCAGCCCGGAGACGCAGCCGCTGCTGGCCCAGCTGGTCGATCACGCCATCGCTTATTACCGTGACTTCGTGCGCCCGGAGAAGCGCTACCGCGAGCCGGACGCGACCGAGCGGGCGGCGCTGGAAGACCTTGCGGACTCGCTCGCCGCGCTGCCCGCCGACGCCTCGGCCGAGACGATCCAGAACGCCGTCTTCGCCGTGGGCAAGCGGCATCCGTTCCCCGAGCTGCGCAGCTTCTTCGGTTGCCTCTACCAGGTGCTGCTCGGCCAGCAGGAAGGCCCTCGGTTTGGCGGCTTCGTCGCGCTGTACGGCATTCCCGAGACGATCGCGCTGATCCGGACCGCCCTGGCCCGCCGCGCGGACGCAGCCTGACAATGGCACCAGGCAAGCGAGAGGTCCTGAAGAACTGGCTGCGCCACCTGCCCGCGCTGGTCGGCCTGGTGCTGCTGGTCGGGGCGATCTACGTGGTGCAGCGGGAATTCCGCCACCTCAGCCTGAAGGATATCGGCGAGGCGCTGCGGGCGATCCCGGCCGGGGCGCTGGTGTTTTCCTTCGTCTGGACCATCGTGTCCTACTTCATCCTGACGTTCTACGACCGCCTCGGCACGATTTATGCCGGGCACAAGGTCGCCTACGGCCGGGTGGCGTTTGCCTCTTTCTGCGCCTATGCGCTGTCGCATAACCTTGGGTTCGCGGCGGTCTCCGGCGCCGCCGTCCGCTACCGATTGTATGCCCACTGGGGCCTGACGCCGCTGCAGATCGGCAAGACGGTGGCGTTCTGCAGCCTGACCTTCACCCTTGGCGGCCTGGTGCTCGGCGGCGCGATCCTGTTCCTGGAGCCGCGGGCGATCCCGTTCTTCGGCCAGCACCTGCCGGTCATGGCCCTGTACGGCGTGGGCGCGCTGCTGTGGGCGGTCGTCCTGGCCTATGTCACCCTGGCCCGCGCGCTCGGTCATATCCGGCTGTTCGGGCACATCATCAACCTGCCCGGCTGGCGCATGGCGATCGTCCAGGTCTTGCTGGCGACCGTCGATGTCGCGACGACGGCGACCATTTTCTTCGCCCTGCTGCCGAGCGCGCCGGGCCTGACCTGGCTGATCTTTCTGGGCGTCTACGTTGCGTCGTACACCGCCGGCCTGGCGGCCAACCTGCCGGGCGGCATCGGCGTGTTCGATACCGCGATGCTGTTCGGCCTGTCCCCGTATATGGGCGCGCCGGCGATCATCGGCGCGATCCTGGTGTTCCGACTCTATTATTACGTCATCCCGCTCTTCCTTGCCGGTTCCCTGTTCGCCGGCAACGAGATCCTGCTGCGCGGCGGGGGACTGCTGCGGCACGTCGGCAAGCTGGCGCCGTTCCAGGCCATCGGCCGCTGGAGCGAGCCGGACTTCGCTGTGACCGCCGCGACCGGCGCCGTCGGCGTGTGCGGTGCGCTGATGCTCTGCCTGGGCGTGCTGGCACCGCAGACGGACTTTTCCTGGCTCGACCCTGACTATGCCGCGCTCGCCAACCAGGCCGGCCAGTTCGTACCGTCGCTGATCGGCGCCGGCCTGGTGCTGATGGCCATCGGCCTGTCGCACCGGGTGAACCTGGCCTGGGTCCTGACCATCCTGCTGTTGATTGCCGGCGCGGCCTTTGCCGCGACGCAGACGAACCGGTTGTGGGTGGTCGGCATCCTGGTGCTGACCACGCTGCTGCTGGCGCCGTTCCGGGCCTGCTTCTACCGGCACGCGCACATGCTGACCGGGCCGCTGCAGCCAGGCAGCGCCCTGTCGCTGATCGTCCTGGTGGTCTGCCTGCTGGCGCTCGCCATCGCCCGGTCGCAGACGCATGGCCTGCAGAACAATGCGTTCTGGATGGTCATCATCTCGCGCCAGGAACCCGCCTCCGTCCGCTTCGCCGTGGCGATCGCGGTACTGCTCGGGCTGACCGCGCTCTGGCTGCTGGTCCGCCCGGGCCGTGTGCGCTACCTGCCGTGGGACAGCAATGCCCGCGAGTTGCTGCGCCGCCTGGGCGCACGGCCCGATCTGGCGGCGACGATCGGCGCCGACGGCCTGATCATGGGCGAAACCGAGCAGGCCGGCATTCCGTTCCGCCGTTGCGGGCGCGTCCTGCTCGGACTGGGCGACCCGGCGGGAGACGACAGCGATCGCGTCTCCGCCGTCTGGCGCCTGTGTGACCTGGCGCGGCAGGAGGGGTTGGATCCAGCGGTCTGGCGTGCCGGGCCGGAGCTGCTGAAGATCTATGGCGACCTCGGCCTCGCAGCCCTGCCACTGGGAGAGGACGGCCTGCCGCTGCCGGAATCCGCCGGCGACACGCCCTGCGTCGGCCAGTATCTCGTCTGCGTCGCCGAGCGGGACCTGAACCTGCTGCTGCCGGTCCTGCCCAAGCTGGCCCGTGCCCAGCATTCGATTGAGCGCGCCTCCGCCTGACGGACGACGTAACCCACGCCATCGGGCAATGCCGGAGCAGGCTTGCCGGCTCGACTCCCGCTTGTTCGGTTCCAGGAAACACATCCCGCGCGGGGCGGACGGGTTGCCGACCGGAAACAATGCCGTTTTGGTCGCCGGATGGCATGAATACACGCTCGCGCGGATATTTTCGCTGCCACACGCTGCCTGTGACGCATTGAATACAACGGTATGCCGTGAACGTTACGGCAGAAAAGCACGCGAAAGCGGCCGTTTGGTCAAAATTTCACCGATTGGGTATGGGCGAAGGCGCGATCAACCCGTATAGTGGGATGGCCTGTAGTGACGATAACGAATGGTATCCGGTCCTGGAAGGGTTCGTGATGCTTTTCCTGACTCGGTTACCCAAACGGGAGCAAACCGGCGCCGCTGCCCGCAAGGGCCTCGAACGCCATCAACAACGCGTATGGTAATAGGGACGATTTTCTCTTGAACATGACCAACCGTGGCCGCGGACGCCCCAGCCGGCGGCGCGGCTTCGACGACGACTTTGCTTATGACCGTGCTCCGCCGGGCGATATGCCCCGGAGTCCACCGTCATGGCCTTCCTCGGCGGGTTTCGGCCCGGAGCACGATGCGACTGTGAAGTGGTTCAATCCCGAGAAGGGATTTGGCTTCGTGGCGCTGTCGGATGGGTCCGGGGATGCGTTCCTGCACGCGAATACGCTGAACCAGTCCGGTCACAATGCCGTCAGCCCGGGGGCGACCCTCCGGGTGCGCATCGGCCAGGGCCAGAAGGGGCGGCAGGTTTCCCAGGTGCTGTCGGTTGACGAAAGCACCGCAACCCCGTCGGCGGGCGGCGGTGGCGGCGCCCGCAGCAGCATGGGTGGCGGCGCGCCGCGCGGTGCGGGCGGCGGTTTTGGCGGCGGTGCGCCCCGGCGCGGGCCGCCGACGGGTCCCTCGGTGGAGATGCAGGGTACCGTCAAATGGTACAACGCGACCAAGGGGTTTGGCTTCGTCGCGCCGGCTGAAGGTGGCAAGGATGTCTTCGTGCATGCCTCGGCCCTGCAGCGCGCCGGCGTAATGCAGCTGGCAGAAGGCCAAACCATCTGGATGGATGTCGTCCAGGGGGCCAAGGGCCCGGAGGCGACTGCGATTCGCACCGACTGATCGTCACGATCCAGGCTTTGCAAGGCCCGGGCGGGGAATGTCTCCGCCCGGGCTTTTTTGTGCCGCTCTTTGCCGGCCCGACGTCCCGGCGCATGCTCAGGCGCCAACATGCCTGACGGGAGGACGCTCATGCCGCCGATTGTCGCTGTCATCGCACCTGGCATGATGGGAAGCGCGGTGGCGAAACGGCTCAGCACCGCTGGCCTCGAGATCCGCACGCTCTTGGCCGGCCGATCGGCTGAAAGCCGGGAGCGGGCGGCGGCAGCGGGCATGCGGGATGTGGCGCCCGGGCAGGTCGCGGACGCTGACTTCATTCTGTCGATCGTGCCGCCCGGACAGGCGCTGGGTCTTGCCGAACGCCTTGCCCCGGCGTTGCGTGCCGCATCCCGCAAGCCGATTTACGTGGACTGCAATGCGGTGAGCCCGGAGACGGTGCTGCGGGTTGCGCATGTGGTGCGCGAAACGGGGGCGGGATTCGTTGATGGCGGCATCATCGGCCCGCCGCCGGAACCGGATTCCAGCCGGACGCGGATCTACCTGTCCGGCCCGGATGCCGGGAAGGTCGCCCTGTTGGAGCGGTATGGCCTGTCGATGCCGATACAGCCGGGCCCGGTTGGCGCGGCGTCGGCGATGAAGATGTCCTATGCCGGGATCACCAAAGGGTTCACCGCCCTTGGCGCGACCATGATGCTGGCGGCGATGCGCGCCGGCACGGCGGACGCGCTGGTCGCCGAGATGAGCGTCAGCCAGCCGCAACTGCTGAAATGGCTGACGACGCAGATGCCCAGGATGCACGGCAAAGCCTATCGCTGGGTCGCCGAAATGCAGGAAATCGCCGCCTTTGTCGGCGCCGATCGGCCGGGGGCGGGATTGTATGAGGCGGCGGCGAACTTGTACGAGGTGATCGCGGCGGATGTTGCGGGGCCGCGGGAGGAGACAAAGCTGTTGGATGCCTTCTGTGACAAGGCCAGGACGGCGTAGTGTCCGATGACCGCTCCTGCGGCGAATTCGGCAGCAATGATGGGCGAAGCTGATACTACTACAGCCCACCGGAAGTCCACCCCGTTGGATGGGGCAGAAGGCCCGCCGCCCTTGGCAAGGAATGGAAACCGGGGGTTGAAGCAAGCAGTGGCGGTGGCAGCACCCTCCGGAACCGTCCGTGCCTGCTCATTCTTCCTTGATTTTCAACACGGAGTTAGCCAGCCGGCGCGCCGGCACCGCAATGGCCGAAAATGGGCGAGATCGGTGCCACCTCGTCATGGCCCGGCTTGTCCGGGCCATCTGTCGCGGCATAAGTGCTTGAATAGGTGGCCCGGACAAGCCGGGCCATGACGCTCGCGAACAAGCGTCCCGAAGCGTATTTTCATGGTAGAAAGCGGAGGACCACAAAGCGCCACGGAGACCGGACCTTGCTGGCGACCCATAACGGGGAGGCGATGACCCTGCGGAACCGTATTTCCGCAGCAGATCCTTTGTACCTGCGGTACGGCCTGCGTTGCATCGCCGGCTGACTCGTTCACACCCTTCGTGGTCCTCAGTGGTCCTTCGCGTTCTCCGTGTTGAAAAGCGGTCGCCAATCCAGGCTCTGCCGCTGCCTTGGCCCCGGGAGACGACACTGCCGCTCGTCGCAAGAGTTCAGCAGGGAATGGGGGCGGGATCTCCGGCGGCCGGTACTACGTCGTCACCGGCCACCGGCGGCGCTGATAGGCCCCATCCCAGAACAGCCATTCGTACTGCGTCGAACGGATGAACGCCGTCATCATCCGCTCCCGCAGGGACTCCGAGGCGCCCGCCGCCGCCCGGTCGGTGGCGGCGATCACCGCCTGCACGACCTTGGCGAACGCCTCGTCGGCATAAGTGTCGATCCAGGCGCGATAGGGGTTGTCCGGCCGGGCCTCGCGCGCAATTGCCACGCCGACATCCCAGTAGATCCAGAAACACGGCAGCAGCGCCGCCATCAGCACTTCCCACGGCTCGTGGTACGCGGTCGCCAGCAGGAAGCTGGTGTAGCTCAGGCAGTCCGGCGCTGGCTCCGGCGGTTCGGCGGTCAGGTCGAAGCGGGAGAAGTACTCGCTGTGCAGCGCCTGCTCGACCGCGATCCCTTCCAGCGCGGCGTCGGCGAACAGGCGCAGCGTCGCGCCGTCTGGTCCCCGCACGCCTGCCATGGCGAGGATGCGGGCGTACTGCTCCAGGTACAGCGCATCCTGGGTGACATAGAACTGGAAGCGTGCCTGATCCAGCGTCCCGGCCGCCAGTTCCCGGTTGAACGGCAAGGCGTGGATCGATGCCCGCAGCGCGCCCGTGCGCTGCCAGCCGTCGTCACAGAAGCTGCTCATGCCAGGCTCTTCGACGCCATTTCGAACGTGTTCCGCGACAGGTTCGGCAGATCGAGGATGCGCTGCAGTTCCTGCTTCATCAGCGCCTGCCGGGCCGCGTCGTAGCGCCGCCACTGGCCCAGCGGCGACACCATCCGCGCCGCCACCTGCCCATTGGTCGGGTCAAGCTGGATGATCGTGTCGGCATACAGCCGATAGCCGGCACCCGACGGGTCATGGAAGCGGACCTGGTTGCCGGCGAAGCTGCTGATCAGGGCGCGGATCCGGTTCGGGTTGCGCAGGTCGAAATCGGCGTGGGCCTTCAGGGCCTGCACCGCCTGCACCGTATCCGGCAGCGGCGACAGCGCCTGGATGGCGAACCACTTGTCCAGCACCAGCGGATCGTGCCGCCACGCCTGGTAGAACGCCGCCAGGGCATCCAGCCGCTCGGGACAATCCACCCCCGACAGGATTCCCAGCGCCGCCAGCACGTCGGTCATGTTCTGTCCGGCGTCGAACTGCGCCTTGGCCAGCCTCACCGCAGCCGCGTCGCCGCTGGCGACCAGATAGCTCAGGCAGCCATTGCGTAGCGACCGCCGTCCGATGGAGGCGCCGTCGATCCGGTACGGCCCGGTGTCGCTCAGGCGATCATAGGTTGCCCGCAGCCTGTCGTACAGCGCTTGGCCGATGGCGGTGCGGGCCCTGTCGCGCGCCGTGTGGATCGCATCGACATCGACGACCGTCATCTTGTCGGCCAGTGTCGATTCGCCGGGCAGCGCCAGCGCCTCGGCGGCAAAAGCCGGCTCCTGGTCGAGCAGTGATCCCACCGCTTCGAACAAGGCCGGATCAACCCCCGGTTGTCGGCCTTGCTGGAACGTCGCAACCATGTCGAGCAGCACGCTTGCCGCGACCTGCTGGCCGGAATCCCACCGTACGAATGGGTCGGTGTCGTGCGCCGCCAGGAAGCGAAGCCGCTCCGGCGACAGCCCCGACAGTTTCACAGGTGCGGAAAAATCGCGCAGCAGCGACGGAACAGGCGGGCTGGCGACGTCGACGAACTCGAACCGGTTGGTTGCCTGGGTTGCCAGCAGCACGCGGGTACCGGGCTTCGCCGCGGCCTCACCTTCCAGCCGCGTCGCCAGTTCCTGGCCGTTGCCGTCCAGCAGCCCCATCGCCACCGGAATCACCAGCGGCAGCTTTTCCGGCTGCCCGGGCGTCGGCTTGGTCTCCTGGCTGATGGTCAGGGTATAGCGCTTGGCGGCGGCATCGTAGGAATCCTCGACCGAGACGTCCGGCGTGCCCGCCTGGTGGTACCAGCGCTTGAACGCGGTCAGGTCGACGCCGGAGGCGTCCTGCATCGCTTGGACGAAATCATCGATCGTGACCGCCTGGTTGTCATGACGCGCGAAATACAGGTCCATGCCGCGGCGGAAGGCCTGGCGGCCGATGATGGTCGCCATCATGCGGATCACCTCGGCGCCCTTGTTGTAAACCGTCGCGGTGTAGAAGTTGTCGATCGCCATGTAGGCGCTCGGCTGCACCGGGTGCGCCAGCGGCCCGGCATCCTCGCGGAATTGCGCCGCCCGCAGGCCACGCACATCGCCGATGCGCTTCACCGCGCGGCTGCTTTGATCGGCCGAGAACTCCTGGTCGCGATAAACCGTCAGCCCTTCCTTCAGCGAAAGCTGGAACCAGTCGCGGCAGGTGACGCGGTTGCCGGTCCAGTTGTGGAAGTACTCGTGGGCGATCACCGTCTCGATGCCCTGGTAATCGACGTCGGTCGCGGTTTCCGGACGGGCGAGGACGTACTTGGTGTTGAAGACGTTCAGCCCCTTGTTCTCCATCGCGCCCATATTGAAGTCGGACACGGCGGCGATGTTGAACACGTCCAGGTCGTATTCCAGGCCGAAGACCTGCTCATCCCAGGCCATTGAGGTCTTCAGGGCCTGCATCGCGTGCGCGCAGCGATCCTCGTCGCCGCGGCGGACATAAATCGCGAGATCGACATGCCGACCGGAACGGGTAGTGAAGCTGTCCTTGACCGACACCAGGTCGCCGGCCACCAGCGCAAACAGGTAACACGGCTTTGGGTGCGGATCCGTCCAGGTGATGCCGTGGCGCCCGTCGCCGAGATCCTTCACCGGGCCGGGATTGCCGTTCGACAGCATCACCGGGCACGCGGCCTTGTCGGCAATGATCGTCGTCGTATAGCGCGACATCACGTCGGGACGGTCGGGGAAGTAGGTGATGCGGCGGAAGCCCTGCGCCTCGCACTGCGTGTAGTAGTTGCCGCCCGACACGTACAGGCCGCTGAATTCCGTATTGGCAATCGGCGTGAGCGAGGTGGTGATTTCCAGCACCGCCGTCGCCGGCACGTCGGTGATGGTCAGGCCGTCCCGGGTTTCGACCGGCGTGACCGGCGCGCCGTTGCAGGTGACGTCGACGAGTGTCAGCGCCTCGCCGTCGAGGTGCAGCGGCGCGTCATCGGGGGCCGCCGGATTGCGGCGAACCGACAGCTTCGACACCACCATGGTCGCCGTTTCCCCAAGCTCGAAGGTCAGGTCCACCGTATCTACCAAATAGGCGGGTGGCGCGTAGTCGGCGAGACGAACTTCCACCGGGGCGGCGTCGGTGCGGATGGAATCGGCTGGCATGATGTCTCCCGCGTCAGGTCGAACGGCATATATAGGCAGAGTTACCGGTTCCGCGCCGCCTCCGCGAGAATCTCCCGCGCCAGCGGCAGCATGGCGTAATCCACCATCGCCCCCTGGTAGCTGACGGCGCCGAGCCCGGCCTTTTCCGCGGCCTCGAAGGCGGCGATCAGGCCCGTGTAATAGGCGACCTCCTCCGCCGTCGGCCGATAAACGGCGTTGGCGATGGCGACGTGGGTCGGGTGCATCACCGCGACGCCGGTGTAGCCGATGTCGCGCGCCCGGCGAATCAGCCGCTCCACCGCCGGCAGGTCGTCCTGCGGCGTGCCGAAGATGCCGGCAATCGGATACATCGCCCCGCCCGCCCGGCTGTCGAGCACCAGCTTGGAGGCTAGATACAGTTGCTCCTCGCCACCCGCCGTCGCGCGAAAGCCGAAGGCGCGGGCGAAGTCGCCGGACACCGGACCGCTGATCGCGCCGTGGATGCCGCGCACCCGGGTGCTGGCTTTCGCCAGGTTGCAGGCGTCGTACATCCCCTGCGCGGTTTCTGGCAACGGCAGGATGCCGACGGTGCCGAGCGGCAGGCCGGCACGGCCCTCGGCATAGCTCAGCAGGTCGTGGGCACGGCGGATTTCATCCGGTGTGGCGACCTTGGGCATGACGATCGCCGTCAGGCCCTCGGTGACCGCGGCGGCGATTTCGGCCTCGGTGCCGCCGTACAGCGGCTGGATCCGCACGAAGGCGCCGACGCCGGCCTCGCGCAGTTCCTGGATCTCGCTTTTCAGGTTGTCCATCGCCTGCGGCTTGAACTGCGGCGGCACCGAATCCTCGATATCGAGCACCGCCGCGCCGGGCGACACGCGGATCGCCTTCGCCACCCAGTCGCGGCGGTGGGCAGGTACGAACAGGGCGGATCGGATCGGCCACATGCTGACGCTCTCCTTTGGATGCTTTCCGGCGGAGATGAGTGTGGAAGCAGACGCGGCCGCGTGCAATCCGCGCTGCGGCCGATAAATTGGTACTGCCTGTACCAGATTAACGGTATCCTGCCGCGACAGCCTGGAGACCACGTCATGACCGTTACCCACAATGATGATGCCATTTCACCGCAGGAAGCGGCCGCGCTGGTCGATCTGATCCTGGACCGCTACCACGCCGTACAGCGGGCCGAAGTACCGGCGCTGATACGCCTCGCCCGGCAGGTGCAGGCGCAGCATCCCGATGCGCCGCGCGAGCTTGTCCCGCTGCTCGAACGCATGCGCGTCAACCTGGACGCGCACATGCAGAAGGAAGAGGACGGCCTGTTCCCCGCCATGCGGCTCGCCGAACCGGTGTCGGCCGTTGCCGTCGAGATCATGCGCGACGAGCACGACGATCACGCAAAGCATCTGCGCGACCTGCAGCGCCTGACCAACGACCACACGCCGCCGACTCATGCCAGCCTGGAATGGCGCCAGTTGTGTGCCGGCACCCGCAAGCTGGCCGACGACCTCGTGGAGCACATCCGCCTGGAGAACGAGGTGCTGTTTCCCCGATTTGGCGCCTGACCCGATTTGGTGCAGCCAGGGATTCGGAATAACGTGGATAACGTGGAGGACGGGAGCCTCCACGGGAGGTTTCGTCCAATGCGTTACCCGACCCACCTGTTGCCCACGACGGTCGTTGGTAGTTATCCCCAGCCCGATTGGCTGGTCGATCACGACGCGTTGCTCAGCCATGGCGTACCACGTGCCCAGGCGCACGACATGTGGCGCGTAGCGCCTCCGCTGCTCGAGCAGGCGCAGAATGACGCGACAATCCTGGCGATTCACGACATGGAGCGCGCCGGAATCGATATCCTGACGGACGGAGAGATCCGCCGGGAGAGCTATTCGAACCACTTCGCACTGGCGCTGGAAGGAGTCGATTCCGACACGACCGGCAAGTTGCACACAGCCAGCGGCCGGGTCATCAGGGTACCACGCGTGGTAGGTCAGATTCGGCACAAGGTTTACGTCGAGACGCACGGAGCCAAATTCCTCCAGGCCAACACCGATCGCGCCGTCAAAGTGACGCTTCCCGGCCCGTTCACCCTGTCGCGGCAGGTACAGGACGACTTCTATAAGGACGAGGAAGCGCTCGCGATGGCGTACGCCGCCGCGGTCAATTGCGAACTCCGGGCGCTGAAGGCGCTCGGCGTCGACGTCGTGCAACTCGACGAGCCCTGGGTGCGAACCGCGCCGGACAAGGCCATCCGCTATGGCGTCAAGGCGATCAACCGCGCGCTGGACGGCATCGACGGACCCACCATCGTGCACGTGTGCTTCGGCTACGCGGCGGTGGTGGCGGAAAAGCCGAGCGGCTACAGCTTCCTGGGCGAACTCGGCGGCACCACGGCGCGGCAGATCTCGATCGAGGCGGCGCAACCCCGGCTCGATCTCGGCGTGCTGCGCGACCTGGCGGGCAAGACGATCATGCTGGGCGTGCTGGACCTGGGCGACCCGGCGGTGGAGACCGCCGAAACCGTTGCCGCCCGCATCCGCGCCGGGTTGCGCTTCGTCGCGCCGGAGCGACTGGTGCCAGCCCCGGATTGCGGCATGAAGTACCTGCCCCGGCAGACGGCGTTCGGCAAACTGAAGGCGCTGGCCGACGGCGCGGCGCTGGTTCGCCGGGAGCTGGCAGCATGAGCATCCATTTCACCGTCAACGGCCAGGCGGCTGCCGTCGACGTGGATCCGGCCACGCCGCTGCTCGACGTGCTGCGCAACCAGCTCGACCTGAAAGGCTCGCGCTACGGCTGCGGCCTGGAGCAATGCGGCACCTGCATGGTGCTGATCGATGGCGAGGCCGCCTATTCCTGCGCCCGGGAGATCGGCTCGCTGGCCGGCCACAGCGTCACCACGATCGAGGGCCTGGGCACCCCGAGCGAGCCGCATCCGTTGCAGCGTGCGTTCCTGGAGGAACAGGCGGGACAGTGCGGCTACTGCCTGTCCGGCATCATCGTCAGCGCCAAGGCACTGCTCGACCGCAATCCGTCGCCGACGCGTGCGGAGATCGTCGATGCGCTGGACAAGCACCTCTGCCGCTGCGGCACCCACACCCGCATCATCAAGGCCGTGCAAAAGGCCGCGGCGATGGGGGCACCGGCATGAGCGACACCCTGCCGCTGAGCATCCTGAACAACCGCCGCATGGACAGATGGCTGGCGTTCCGCCCGGACCGCACCGTCCGCCTCGCCGTCGGCAAGGTGGAAATCGGCCAGGGGGTGCTGATCGCCCTGTCGCAGATCGCCGCCGAGGAACTGGATGTGGCGATCGACCGCATCGACATCCTGTCGGGCGACACGGCCGCGGCGCCGGATGAAGGCTCGACCAGTTCCAGCCAGTCGATCGAGATGTCGGGCCGCTCGGTGCGGCTGGTCAGCGCGGAACTGCGGGCGCGGATCCTCGGGCGGCTGGCGCAGCGGCTGAACTGCGCGCCGGAGGACCTGTCGGTCGAGGATGGCGTCTTCCTGCAAGGCGGCGCGCCGACGGGCCACGACTACTGGAATTTCGCCGGCGCCGAGGATTTCGCCGCCGAGATCACCGGCACGGCGCCGCCGAAACCGCCCGGAGCGTATACGGTCGTCGGCCAGCCGGTGCCGCGCCGCGACCTGGCCGCCAAGGTCACCGGCGCCGCGTTCATCCACGACATGGTCCGGCCGGACCTGCTGCATGCCCGCATCCTGCGCCAACCCTCGCGTGGCGCGAAGCTGGAGTCGCTCAACGAGGCAGCGATCCGGCGCGTGGCCGGCCGCGACATCCGCATCGTGCGCGTCGGCGATTTCATCGCGTTCGTTGGGTCCGACGAAACCGCGGTACAGCGCGCCGCCGACGCTGCGCCGGCGCACGCGGTCTGGAGCGGCGTGCGCGTGTTGACCGCTGCGCAGCAGGAAGCGGCGTGGTTCCGCGATCGGCCGTCGGACGACCGCTTCATCGGCGATCCGGGACCCCCGCTGGAAACCGGAACCATCGTCAGTGCGACATATTCCCGTCCATATGTTGCCCATGCCGCGCTGGCGCCGTCCTGCGCTCTGGCGGAATACCGCAACGACCATCTGTCGGTATGGTCGCATACCCAGGGGGTCTATCCGCTGCGCAACAGCCTCGCCGCCATCCTGGGCCTGGAGCGGGAGCAGGTCACCGTGCGTCACGCCCAGGGCGCCGGCTGCTACGGGCACAACGGCGCCGACGATGCCGCCCTGGACGCCGCGATCATCGCCATGCAGATCCCCGGGTCTTGCATCCGCGTGCAATGGCGGCGCGAGGAGGAATTTGGCTTCGAGCCAGTCGGCACGGCGCACATGACCCGGCTCCGCGCCGCGCTTGACGAGTCCGGGCGGCCGCTGGATTGGACGGCGGAGGTCTGGGCGGGGTCGCATGTGCAGCGTCCGGTGTTCGGCGGCACGATGCTGGCGCATGAGGCACTGCCGCCGCCGCCGCCGCCGCCCAGGGCGAATGATCCGACCGAGGCGAATGGCGGCGGCGGTACCCGCAATGCCGTCCCGCTGTATGATTTCGCCGCCAAACGGGTGATTCATCATCTGGCGCTGGAAACGCCGGTGCGCACCTCGTCGCTGCGCGGCCTCGGCGCACTGCCGAATGTGTTTGCCCTGGAATGCTTCATGGATGAACTGGCGGAGCGGGCCGGAGTCGATCCGGTCGCCTATCGTTTGTCGCTGCTGTCCGATCCGCGCGCCCGGCGGCTGATCGAGACGGTGTCAGACCGTTGCGCCTGGGCTTCACGGGAAGCTGTTGGCAGCGGACGCGGGCTTGGGCTGGCGTGGAGCCGTTACAAGAACAAGGCAGCCTACGCCTGTGTCGCGGTCGAACTTGAGGTGGACAGGGACATCATGCTGCGCCGGATCTGGTGTGCCGCCGACGCCGGATTGGTTATCAACCCGGACGGCGCCCGCAACCAGCTGGAAGGCGGGATCATCCACGCCGCCAGCATGACGCTGAAGGAGCAGGTGACGCTGGATGGCGAGGGGATTGCCTCGCTGGACTGGGACCACTACCCGATCCTGCGTTTCTCTGAAGTGCCGGAGATCGATACGGTGATCATCCCCAATCCGGACCAGCCGACGCTCGGCATGGGAGAATGCACCTTCGGCCCTACCGCCGCGGCCATCGGCAATGCGCTGTATCATGCGCTGGGTGTGCGGATTCGCGACATGCCGTTGACACGGGAACGGATCGCCGCGGCGCTGGTATGACGGGTGGTTTCATCCTTCGCTGATCATTCAGGCGCATCCTTATTTGGAAGGAGCGACGCTGGCGACAGGGTGAAGGGATGTGCGGACAGCTTTGCTGAATCGTTGCTGCCAACTTTGGGAGCACGCTTTGGGCCCGAGCCGAAATAACCGATCCACGCCGGACTCAGAAGGGCCGTTTCCAACGGCATCGACAGCTTACGTTTCGGCCCCGGCAACCTCGCCCACCGCGTGAACAAGCTCGATCCATGTTTCAGCATGCATGTGGCCGGCGCATTTTCCGGCCTGCTCCGATAATCCTCTGACATATTCCAGCGCGCTCTTGTTCCAATATCGTTTAACAAACGGACCATAAAAACTGCTGATTGTCACACAACTTTCTGTTATCACATTCCTGCGGAATGACATCCGGCCTGACAAAAACCGGCAAAATGCCGTTCAGCTCTGAAAGAGGATGTGACGCTGAAATGTTGTCCTTGAAGCTGGCGTTTGATACCGCTTCCGATCCGGTGTGCCGGCAGTCGAATCCTTCAAGGCGCCATTTCCCATCGCCTCCCGACGTCAATGAGGTGCTCGTACTCGGCGGCCGCCTCGACGTGGCGGGCCTCGCCTGGCACGACGATCCCGCCCGGCGCTGCAGCGCGGTCCTTCTGGCCGGCGCCGTCAGCGCCGCCGAATTCGCCGCGGCGACCGAGCTTATGCCCGACCCGGCCGTGCCGATCGCCGACTTCGCGGACAATGTTGGGTTGCGGACCGATTTCAGGGCGGCCGGGCTCGATCCCCAGACCCTGTCCGCCGCGCAGTTGCGCTTCGCGCCCATTCTCGAGCGGCTGAACGAGATACCGTTTCATGCCGCGCGGGAAGAGCGCAGCGAGATGCTCATCCTGCGCCTCGCCTGGTCCCGGGCCACGCCGATCGAGGCTCGTTTCGCGCCCGACAGCCCGGCGGTCATCAAGTACCCTCTGCTGGGTCCCGCAGCGTCGAAACGGTCGGAACTGGAGGGGCTGGCGTTCCTGGACCTGCTGCGACGGCGCCACTTCATGCGCGTGCACGCCTGCGACCGCTGCGGATCGCACCGCTTGATGGCGTTCGAGGCCTGCCACGACTGCGGTTCCTCGGACCTGGCCGACGAGGCGATCGTCCATCACTACCGTTGCGGCTGCCAGGCGCCGGAATCCCGTTTCGTCCAGGATACCGGACTCGTTTGTCCCAAGTGCCAGCGCGCCCTGAAGCATTTCGGCATGGATTACGGCAAGCCCGGCTCGATCTCGCATTGCCGCGGCTGCGGCGCCAGCAGTTCCGAGCCTCAGCCGCGCTTCGCCTGCATGGACTGCACAGCCACGGTCGACGGCCAGGAGGCGACGGCAACGGACTGGTTTCATTATGACCTGACCGATGCCGGCATCCTGGCGCTTCGTTCCGGGCACGCGCCAAGCCATGTCAGCCAGTTGCGGCCCGAGCAGGCGCCAGGCGCCTATTCACTGCGGGAGTTCCAGTTGCTGGCAAGCGTTTCGCTGCGCAACTTCCGGAAATACGCCCAGCCGTTTGCCGCCGCCCGCCTCGCCATCACCAACCATGCGACGCTTTGCAGCCAGCACGGCATGGCAATGGTCGATCGCGTCCTGCAGCAGGCAAGCCTGGTCATCGCCGACATTCTGTCAGAGGACCAGTTCACCACGGTTGCCAACAACAGCATCCTGATCGGCCTGCCGGAAATGACCGCGGCCGAGGCCGCGCCGGCTCTGGCGAGGGTCCGGGCGGCGGTGACTACCGAGCTTGACCTGCCGCTTGAAATCGACGTTACGATCCACGGGGGCAACGACGCAGACGCCCTGCTTGCGGCGTTCTGACCGGCCATGCAGGCATGGTGGTACTTCTGCTCGCTCGATACCTTCAGCCTGGTGTCGATGCTCTGGTTCATGGTGGTGCTGGAGTTGCCCCGCTATTCCGTCGCGTCCATCGCAATCGGCTTCGAAGCGTTGTGGCGCCGGCCGCCGGTGCCGCTTTTCGTGCAGCCGGCGATCAGCATCCTGCTGGTCGGCCACAACGAGGCGCGTGTCCTGCGCCGCTGCGTGATGGGCCTGGCCGAGCAGACCGTGATGCAACGGCGGTCCCAGGTGCAGATCGTCGTGGTGGACGACGGGTCCACCGATGGCATGATCCGCATTGCCCGCAGCCTGCAGCAGGAAAGCCTGGTTGACACCGTGCTGCATGTGCAGGTCCGCGGCGGCAAGAGCGCCGGGGTCAACCTGGGCCTCACCGCCTGTCGCGGCGACATCATCGTCATCATCGACATCGACACCACGCTGGACCGCGACGCGATCGAGCGTCTGCTGCCCTACTTCGCTGATCCCCATGTCGGCGCCGCTGGCGGGGACATGGGCGTCGCGAACCCGGACGCCAGCCTCGTTGCCCGCCTGCAGGACATCGAATACCTGATTACCATCTCCCTCGGCCGGCGGATCGGCGACATGCTCGGCACGCTGTCGATCGTCTCCGGCGCTTTCGGCGCCTTCCGCCGCAGCGCCATTCTCGGCGTCGGCGGACTGGACTGCGAGGTCGGCGAGGATGCCGACCTGACGATGAAACTGCGCCGCGCGGGCTGGCGCATCCGATTTGCCCCTGAAGCGCACTCCATGACGAACGTGCCGGAAACCGTTCCGGCCCTGATCGCCCAGCGGCTGCGCTGGGATCGGGGCATCGTGACGATCTGGTTCCGCAAGTTCCGCAGCGTGTTCGATCCCCGCTCCGCCACGTTCCGGCTGCTCGACGTCATGGCGCTGCTCGATGTCTTGTTGTTTCAGATGATCCTGACGCTGGTCTTTCCGGCCTATGTCGTCTGGCTGTGGTATTGGTTCGACACGTTCGGCCTGACCATCCTGGGCGCGACGCTGTTCTGCTACGCCGCCATGGACCTGCTGGCGCTGATCGTTGCATCCGCGTTGGTCGGCGACCTGCGCCGCGGGATGGGGCTGCTGATCTACCTGCCCGGCTTCGCCGTCCTGCAGATGTGCGTGATGCGCCAGGTGCGGCTGATCGCCGTCCTGCAGGAACTGCTGCTGCGCACTTCGTACCGTGATCCTTATGTTCCCGCACGCGTCATGCGGCAGGTGGAGCAGATCTGATGGCCATTCGCCGCCTGCGTCCCCGTACGCTGTCCGAGTTGCCGCCGAATGAAGTCCGGCCGCGCCGCCAGGCGGTGATTCGTTACGTCTATTTTTCCACGATCCTTCTGCTGGCATTGTGGGTGGGCAACACCTTCCTCGGCGGCTTCTTCTATCTGCGCAGCGAGGGACAGGTGCTGGGCGAACCGACGGTCGTGGCGGTGGAATATCCCGCGACCGTCCGGCACGTCTTTCTCGACGTCGGCCAGCGGGTTGCGGCCGGCCAGGTCGTGGCCGTCGTATCGTCACAGCAGGTGACCGAGAGCCTTGCCCGGCTGTCTTCGGAACAGGCCGACCGGGCGTTGCGGCTGGGTGAGATGCGCATCCGTCACGAAACCGCAAACGCGCTGCTTGGCCTCGCCCAGACCCGGGAGACGGTTGCTGCCGATACCCGCCGCAGGCTGGAAAGCCTGTTGCCAGGCGGATTTCTGCCGCTCGACCAGCGCCAGGCGGCGATCGAGAACGAATACCGCAGCCGCCAGGACCTCGTGCAACTGGTGGCGCAGCAGCGCGCCATGGCATCGGAGGTTGCCGGCCTGGAACAGGCCGCCGGTGCCGCCGATCATGCCGCGGCGAGGCTGGAGCAGCTGTATGACGGTGGCGCGATACGATCCCCGATCGACGGGATTGTCGGCCGCCGCCTGGTGGACGACGGCATGGTGGTCAATCCCGGGCAGCCGATGCTGGCGCTGTACAAGGATGCCCGCTTCATCCAGGCCTTCCTGCCAACCGGCGTTTTGTTCTCGATTGCCGTCGGAGACCGGGTCGTTGCCAGTACGGGCCTGCAAAGCTTCACCGGCAGGATCAGCCGCATCGAGCCGGTGGCGGAGGCGCTGCCTGGCGAATTCCGGCATGCGTTCGCTCCGGTGGATCGCCAGCAACTGATGCGGATTGCCTTCGACCCCGGCCAGACGCCGCCGCCGCTGTTCACCAAGGTGCAGATCCGGTCTGCGTTTTCCTGGCCACGGTGGTTGCACTTTGGCGGATCGCATGGCTGACCGGACCGCGGCACGCGTCACATGAGCCGCAGCGCATCGCTCCTCAGGCTCATGACCGCGAGCCCGAGCGAGGCGACGGCCATGATGACGCCGGTTGCGGCAATCATCGGACGGCGGCGTGGCCGTTGCAATGCCGTTGCGCGCCCATCGCAGGAGCCCGTCCACGCCGGCAGGCCCGCCAGCACGCGCAGCCGTCCGCAATCGGGCCCGGCCTCGGCCATACGCGCATAGGTGCAGGCGGTCACCCGTGTCCCGTTGGTGAAACGCACAACCAGGTGCACACGCCGGGCGGCATCGGTCTTGAGATCGACGCCAAGCACCGTGTTGAGATCTATGGAAATATCGGATGATGGCCAGTCCTTGCTGACCAGGGCAACACAACGCGGAGCGACGTGCACAATCATGCCCGTCCTCCATCCGACAGAATCAAGCCGTAGACAATCATAGCAAACCTGTGGGAGGCAAGCCATTCTGGCTACGGAAGATGCTATCGGTTATATATTCGAAATAATGGCCCAAGTCAACCAAGATGCGCGCATCGAGTGGCCGAAAAATGATACCGTTGGGGATGACCGATATTGCCGGGCTGTCATCGTCCGGCACGTTACGGCCGGCTACTGCACCAACGGCGGGACGGATCCTTGCCGAAACCGCATAGAGTGCGTTCCTCGCAGGTGGTAACCGGACTCCGTCCCAAGGCGCCGGTTCGCGGCGGACGGACATCGGAGAACCCGGAAGGAGCACGTTCATGACCCTCCCCCGCCGCAGCTTCGGTCTCGGTCTTCTGCTGGCTGCCACGGCATCCCGTTCCGCGTGGGCGGCCTGGGACGATCCGGTCCTGACGGACATCGAGGGGCTGGAGGACATCCTGCCCGCCGTCGATTCCTACATCTACGGCTATCCGCTGGTGACCATGGAAATGACGCGGCGGGTGATGACCAACGTCGCGGCGCCGGAAGGCACGCACGCGCCGATGGGCCAGTTCATCCGCATGCGCGAGTATCCCAACGCCTCCTACCGCGACGTCACCGCCCCGAACGCCGATACGCTCTACACCACCGCCTTCATCGATGTCGGCCAGGAACCGTGGGTGCTCAGCATCCCGGACATGCAGGGCCGCTACTTCATGTTTCCGATGCTGGATAGCTGGACCAACGTCTTCCAGGTGCCGGGCACCCGCACCACCGGCACAGGCGCGCAGGCCTATGCGATCACCGGCCCGGGCTGGAGCGGCACGCTGCCGCCGGGCGTGGTGGAATACAAGTCACCCACCGCCATCGTCTGGATTCTCGGCCGCATCTACTGCACCGGTACGCCGGAGGATTATGCCGCGGTACATGCCCTGCAGGATGCCTGCCAGCTTGTGCCGCTGAGTGCCTATGGCAAGCCCTATACGCCGCCGCGCGGGAAGGTCGATCCGGCGATCGACATGAAGACGGCAGTGCGGGAACAGGTGAACCACCTGGACGCGGTCGCCTACTTCACGATGCTCGCGCAACTGTTGAAGGACAATCCGCCGCCGGCGGCCGACACGCCCATGCTGGTGACCCTGGCGAAGATCGGCATCGTGCCCGGCAAGGACTTCGACCCGTCCCGGTTCAACGTCGATTTTGCCCGGCGCGTTCCGCAACTCGGCTTCGACCGCATCATGCTGCACTACCGCTTCAGCGACGGCGACATTCAGTCCGTCAACGGCTGGAGCTATACGACGAAGACCGGACTGTACGGCACCGGCTATCTCCAGCGCGCCCTGGTGACAGTGATCGGGCTTGGCGCCAACCGGCCGCAGGATGCGGTCTATCCGTTCTCGAAGAAGGACGTGAACGGCGAGGCCTACAGCGGCGGGAAAAAATACGTGGTGCATTTCCCCAAGGGCGAGGCGCCGCCGGCCAAGGGGTTCTGGTCCATTACCATGTATGACGAGAAGTATTTCTTCGTCGCCAACCCGCTGAACCGCTATTCGATCAGCACGCGCCAGAACCCGGTGTTCAACGCCGACGGTTCGCTGGACCTCTACATCCAGCACACTTCGCCGGGTGCCGGCAAGGAAGCGAACTGGCTGCCGGCGCCGGAAGGCAAGTTCATCCTGATGATGCGGCTCTACTGGCCTGACCCGACCGCGCCGACAATCCTGGACGGTTCCTGGACGCCGCCGGCGGTAACGCTCCAGAGCTGAAACCGGCGCCGGCTGGCCTGCCGGCATGACCTGAACGCCCAGGGGGGCGAGGATCGCATGCGGCACGCTGCGAGGACGCCCGGCACGGCCACGACGGAAAGAATACAGCCGCGAACGCCTGTCCCTTACCTCCCTACCGCTCCGCCATCCATCCTGCCCCGATCCGCCGCGCCTCGGTCACCAGCGCGGCGGTCAGCGGGGTCAGCGGCTCGCGCTGCGGATAGACCAGGCCGATCGTCGGGGGCGGCACCGGATCGGTGATCGGGATCGCCCGGATCGAACCCGGCAGCCCCATCGTCTCAGCCAGCACCGCCGGCATGACGCTGGCCCAGCCGCCGGTGCGCACATGCGAAAACAGCAGCACCATCGAGTTCGACTGCAGCGTCGCCGCCGGTTCCGCCCCGGCGTCACGCAGCCGGCGGTCGATGATCCGGCGGTTCTGCATGTCCGGGGTCAGCAGGCACAGCGGCACCGTCGCCACCTCGGTCCACGTCACCTCCCGCCGCTCGCCCAGCGGCCGATCGGCGGCGATCAGAAGGGAGTAGCGCTCGTGATACAGCGGCACCGCGCGGGCGCGGCCCAGCGGTTCGTTGTCCACGTAGGTCACGCCGGCCTCGACCTCCAGGTTCTCCAGCATGGTCAGGATCTCGTAGGAGGTGCGCGACAGGATGGTGAACACCACCCGCGGATGCGCCGCGTGCAGCGGCGTGGTCAGAGCCGAAACGATCGGCAGCGCCGTCGGCACCGCGGCCAGGCGCAGATGCCCGGCCAGCCCGCGCTTCAACGCGCCGATCTCGTCGCGCATCGACCGGTAGTCGCCGACGATGCGCCGCGCCCAGTCCAACACGCGCAGCCCCTCGGGCGTGAAGCCGATGAACCGCGACTGGCGCTGCACCAGCAGCACGCCCAGCCCTTCCTCCAGGCTTTTCAGCCCCGCCGACAATGTCGGCTGAGTCACGCCGCAGGCATCCGCTGCGCGCCCGAAATGCTGCTCCCGCGCCAGCGCCAGCAGCATGTCGAGCTTGTCGATCATTCTTCTCCCTCGCGCTTCGAAACGAACACCCGGCGGCTGCGGAACGAGATCCAGACCCGCCGGCCGTGCAGGAACGACTCGCCAATCAGGGCGTCGCCGAAGCCGGCATCGGCCAGTTGCACGGCCAGCACCGGGGCGGCCTGGGTCGTCGGGCCGATGCGCAGTTCCTTGAAGTGGTGCAGATAGGCGACCGCCTCCACCGGACCGATGCCGCGATTCCGGACGGTTGTATCATTGGCCATGACCTGCGCATCCAGCCCTAGCCGGCGGGCCATGTCCAGGCCGATCAGGTTCTGGCCGGCGCCGGTGTCGAGGATCGCCATGCCGGCGGTGCCGTCAAGCTGGAACGGCAGCAGCAGGCGGTCCTTGCGGACGCCGACGCCGGTGATTTCCATCGCCGGCTGCGTCCAGGGCGGGGCGGCTTCGGGGCACTGGCGCGGGCGGTACAGCGTCAACTGGCCGCCGGGCACGTCGATATCCATGTCGAAGGCCAGCAGGATGTCGGCGCCCAGCAGCCCGTCCGCGTCCAGCCCATGCTTGTTTTGCAGGTTGAAGTTGCCGACGGCGATGCGGTCGACCGGGAAATGCACGCCGCCGATGACGAGGCGTTTCACGATCACGTCGTTGGTGACGGTCGGGCCGCCGATGCCCACGGCGCGGGTCTGGTGCAGCAGGTCATGCGGCAGCCCCAGCCGCTCGGCCACGGTATTGCTGATCGTCGTGCGCTCCGCGCCGCTGTCCACCACCAGCCTGACCCATTGGCCGTTGATCCCGGCAGGAACCACCAGCAGGTGATCCTGCACCTCCAGCGGCATCCGCGCGACCATGGCCAGGCTGCAATCGGTGGCCGGTGCGGCGCAGCGCGCGAGCGCCATCAGCAGGACAAGGGCAAGCAATCGGGGCAGCGGCATCGGGATCATATCCTCGGTCACGACTCATATCGATCCGATAACGTATCATCTTCCCGGCCACGGCGCGACCGAGGCGATGCCGGAAGCGCGTGTCAGTATGATGTCGCACCGTCTGCCCGGGTTCGTACCGCGATTTCCACCCGCTTTTCCAGGATTTTTATCGAGGCCGCAAGGTCGGCTGTCTCCGGCCCACGCTGCATCCGTCCCGGGCGCGCATGATGACATGGCTCGCGCCCTGTCGCAGAGTGGCCGGGTCCTGACCAAAAGGAGGAAACAGAATGGGCATGCTGGATGGCAAGGTCGCGGTGGTCACCGGGGCCGGCGGCGGGATCGGCCGGGCGAGCGCGATCGTGCTGGCGGCGAACGGCGCCAAGGTGGTCGTGAACGATGTCGGCGCGACGGTGACCGGCGAGGGCCAGGATGCCGGCCCGGCACAGCGGGTGGTGCAGGAGATCACCCAGGCCCACGGCGCCGGCCGCGCGGTGGCCAACAGCGGCAGCGTCGCCAGCTGGGAGGACGCCCAGCGCATGGTGCAGGACGCGATCGATAATTTCGGCCGCATCGACATGGTGGTGAACAATGCCGGCATCCTGCGCGACCGCATGTTCCATTACATGTCGATCGAGGAATGGGACGCCGTCATCAAGGTGCACCTGTACGGCGCGTTCTACGTCTCGCGCGCCGCGATCCCGCATTTCCGCAAGCAGGAGAGTGGGTCTTTTGTCCACATCACCTCGACCTCGGGCCTGATCGGCAGCGTCGGGCAGGTGAACTATGGCGCGGCGAAGATGGGCATCGCCGGGCTGTCACGGAATATTGCAATGGATATGCAACGGTACAAGGTGCGGTCGAACTGCATCGGGCCGCACGCGTTCAGCCGCATGATCGAGACGGTGCCGGGCCAGACCGAGGAGCAACTGAAGGCGCGGGCCGAGAAGACGCGGCCGGACCATATCGCGCAGCTGATCGCGTTCCTCGGCACCGATGCGGCGGCGGGCGTGTCGGGGCAGATTTTCGGTGTGCGCGGCAATGAAGTCTATCTGTACAACCAGCCGCGGCCGATACGGATCATGGCGCGGAGCGACGGCTGGACGCCGGAGAAGCTGGCCGAGCACTGGCTGCCGGCGGTGAAGAACAGCCTGACGCCACTGGAACGGACCCGCGACGTGTATCCGTGGGATCCGGTCTGACACAGCGCCGGTTGTCGTGCAGCGGTCCCTGACCCCTCGTCATGGCCGGGCGTGTCCCGGCCATCTGCGCTGCAACGGCGGGGGGTGGATGGCCGGGACTATCGCCCGGCCATGACGAGGAAGTAACGGCCGCCGGACATCTTCCCGCGATCGCCGCCGTTCCGGTCCAGACACAAGCAAGGATGATACCCGCATGACATCCCGACTCCGCGGCGCCGACATCGTGACGCGAACCCTGGAACGCGCCGGCCACACCGACATCTTCACCCTGTCGGGCAACCACATCATGTCGCTGTTCGACGCGGCGCTGGAGACGAAACTGCGGCTGATGCACGTCCGGCACGAGGCCGCTGCCGTGCACATGGCGGATGCGTATGGACGGCTGACCGGACGCCCGGGCATCGCCTGGGTCACCGGCGGCCCCGGCCATGCCAATGCCGTCGGCGCGCTGTTCACCGCGTTGGGGCAGGAAAGCCCGATGGTGCTGATCTCCGGCCATACCGAGACCGACCAGCTTGGCCGCGGCGGCTTCCAGGAACTGCGCCAGGTTGACATGGCCGCGCCGGTGACGAAGGCGGCGTGGATGGCCACCGATACCACCCGCGTCGGCCTGGACGTGGCGAAGGCGATCCGGCTGGCGACAACGGGACGGCCGGGGCCGGTGCATCTCAGCCTGCCCTCGGACGTGCTGGACGCAACGGTTGCCGCGGACGCCGTGATCTGGCCTGAAGAAACGGATTTCGCCGCGGCGCCGGCACCGCTGGCCGAGGCCGCCGCCGATGCCGTGCTGGCGCTGCTGGCGACGGCGCAGCGGCCGCTGGTCATCGGCACGCCGGGGCTGGCGACGCGGCCCGGCCGGGCGTTGCTGCGGCGGATTGAAACCACCTTGTCGATCCCGGCTGTCATCAGCGAGAGCCCGCGCGCCTTCAACGACGCCAGCCTGGGCGCCTATGCGGACGTGGCGAAGCGCGCCGACATGGTGCTGCTACTGGGCAAGGCGCTGGACTTTACCCTGAAGTTCGGCGGCGCGCCGTTCCCGGCCGAATGCCGTTTCGTCGCCGTCGATCCGGACGGCGCGATCCTGGATCGCGCGGCATGGTCGCGCGGCCTGGCATTCGGCTGTGTCGCCGATACTTGGCCCGCCGCCGAAATGTTGCTGGCGCGCGGCGCCGGGCGCGGCCTTGGCGATGCGGCCTGGCTGGCCGAGGCCCGGTCGTGCCTCGACGATCGCCCGGCGGAATGGGCGGACCTGGCATCGCCGGGGAAGTTGCATCCGGCACAGGTTTTCCGCGCGCTGCAGCCGATGCTCGACCGCCATCCGGACAGCATCCTGGTCGCCGACGGCGGCGAGTTCGCGCAGTGGGGGCAAAGTATCCTGCGCAACGACCGCCGCATAATCAACGGCGTCGCTGGGTCCATCGGCTCCTCGCTGCCGATGGCCGCAGGCGCGCGGGTGGTGGAACGGGTGGCGCCGATTTTCGCCGTGCTGGGCGACGGCACCTTCGGCTTCCATATGGCGGAAATCGAAACGGCTGCGCGGCTGGGCCTGCCCTATGTCGCTATCGTTGGCAGCGATTGCCGCTGGAATGCCGAGCACAACCTGCAAGTCCGCGACTACGGCCCCAACCGCGCGCATGGCTGCGAACTGAGCGCGGCGCGGTATGACCTCGTCGCCACTGCCCTTGGCGGCCACGGCGAGTTCGTGACACGTGCGGACGAACTGTCCGGCGCGATCGAACGGTCACTGGCGAGCGCCACGCCGGCGGTGGTGAACGTCATGATTGAAAGCATCCCGTCCCCTGTCCTGCGGCGGAGCTGACCGATGCGCCTGGGTCGCATTTCCAGGCTGGGGAAACGTATCCGGGAGACTTGGTAATCCGCCGACGATTGACGCCTCCCTGGCCGCACTGCACCGTGCCGGACAACAACCGGAGGATCGCGATGGCCCGCCCGTTCGAAGGCATCCGCATCATCGACATCACCCACGTGCTCGCGGGCCCGTTCGCCGCCTACCAGCTTGCGCTGATGGGTGCCGACGTCATCAAGGTCGAGGATCCGAACGACCCCGACCAGAGCCGCGATTCCGGCACCGACAACGACCTGAACCATGCCGGCATGGGCACCGGGTTCCTGACCCAGGGTTCGAACAAGCGCGCCATCACGCTGAACCTCAAGACGGAACAGGGCCGCGCCATCCTGAAGAAGCTGGTCGCCACCGCCGACGTGCTGGTGGAGAATTACCGGCCCGGCGCGTTCGAGGCGCTCGGCCTGGGCTACGAACACCTGCGCGCGATCAATCCGACGCTGATCTATGCCTCGTTTTCCGCCTTCGGCCAGGGCGGGCCGAAGCGGGAGCGCACCGCCTACGACCACGTCATCCAGTCCACCTCCGGCATCATGGCGATGACGGGTACGCCGGATGCCAACCCGATCAAAATCGGCGCCCCGGCGATCGATTACGCTACCGGCACGATGGGCGCGTATGCCTTGTCGGCGGCGCTGTTCCAGCGCGAGCGCACCGGCCAGGGCCAGCGCATCGACATGGCGATGCTGGACGTGGCGATGATCCTGATGGCGAGCCACGTCACCGGCTACCTGCGCAACGGCACCCATCCGAAGCCGTCGGGCAACCGCACCGGCCATGCGACGTCGATGGCCTATCAAACCGCTGACGGCATCGTCATGCTCGGCGCCTCCAACCTGCGGCAGCAGAAGCGGTTGTGGACGGTGCTGGAGCGGCCCGACATGATCAAGCGCAGCAACGACGAACGCCATGCGGATCACGACCGGGAGGAGCAGGTGCTGGCGGCGATCATGCTGACCCGCACGGCCGCCGACTGGGAATCCTGGCTGCAGGACCGCCACGTTCCCGCCTCACGCGTGCGGACGATGCGGGAGGCGCTGGACGACCCGCAGCTTGCCTCGCGCGGCGTGCTGCATCGTTTCGACAGCGCGCCGGGCGTGGACGGGCCGTTCTCCGTCCCCGTCGCTGCCTTCACCTTCGCCCATGGCGGGCCCCATGCCGATCGGCCGCCGGCAAGGGTGGGGGAACATACGGATGAGGTGCTGGGGGAACTGGGCTACAGTGCGGAGCAGATCACGAAATTCCGCGTGAAACGAATTATTTGAACAGGATGGGAACAATGCAACTCGGACGCCTGGGGGCGTGGTACGCGCCCGACAAGCTCAACGGCCCGGCGCAGATCGCCGCCCTCGTCAAGACTGTGGAGTCGCTGGGATACGATACGCTGTGGTATCCTGAAGCGCGCGGCTATGAGTCATTCTCCGTCGCCGGATTCATGCTGTCGCAGACGTCGAAGCTGAAGCTCGGCAGTTCCATCGCCTCGATCTACGCGCGCGATGCGTTCACCGCGCGGCGGGGCATGATCAGCCTGAACGACCTGTATGGCGGCCGCTTCATCCTGGGCCTGGGCGTCAGCCACGTGCCGATGGTCGAAGGCCTGCGCGGCCACACCTACGAAAAGCCGGTGCCGGCGATGCGGCGCTACCTGGAGGGCATCGTCAAGGGTGACGCCAAGGCGGCGGAATTTCCGGTCTGCATCGCCGCCCTGCGGCCGCTGATGCTGAAGTTGGCGGCGCAGATGGCCCACGGGGCGCTGCCGTACAACACCATCCCCCGGCACACCGCCGAGGCGGCGAAGATCCTCGGCCCCGGCAAGTGGCTGGCGGTCGAGCAGAAAGTGACGATCGAAACCGATCCGCTGCGGGCGCGGGCGCTGGGGCGCGAGGAACTGTCCCGCTACATGGTGCTGGACAACTACCGCAACGCCTGGCTGGGCATGGGCTTCACCGAGGCGGACCTGGCGAACGGCGGCTCGGATGCCTTCATCGACCAGATGGTGCTGTGGGGCTCGGCCGATCAGGTGAAGGCGAAGCTGAAGGCGCATTTCGATGCCGGCGCGACGCATGTGGCGATCCAGCCGGTGCATCCGGTTGGCGACACCGCGGCGCGGGATGCGATCCTGAAGGCGCTGGCGGATACCTAGACCCCGACGCACCCTATGACAGAAGGAAACCCGCCGATGTTGGACAAGGCCTATCCCGTGACGCATAGCGACGCCGAGTGGCGCCGCCTCCTGACTCCCGAGCAGTACTACGTGATGCGCGGCCACGGCACCGAGATGCCCGGAAGCTGCGCCCTGCTGCATGAGAAGCGCCCCGGCCGCTTCACCTGCGCCGGCTGCGGCCAGCCATTGTTCGAATCGAAACTGAAATTCGAGAGCGGCACCGGCTGGCCAAGCTTCAACGATCCGGTCGAGGGCGCGGTGGAGACCTCGGTGGACCGCAGCCACGGCATGATCCGCACCGAGGTGCATTGCGCCACCTGCGGCAGCCATCTCGGCCACGTCTTCAACGACGGGCCGCCGCCCACGGGCCTGCGCTACTGCATCAACGGCGTGGCGATGAACTTCAAGGCGGAGTGACGCCGATCGGCGGCCGGGTCCGTTGCTTGTCCGTCATGGCCGGGCGTGTCCTCGTGCGTATCAGGATAAGCGAACTGGCAGAGCAAGAGCTTCGCCCTCACCGTCATGGCCGGGACACGCCCGGCCATGACGGTGAGGCAATGGACCGGGCGCCCAATCCTTCTCCAGCCGTCGTCTTATCCTGACACGCGCGGCCACGACGGCGAGGAAACGGACCCGCTACGCCGCCATGACGACGCAGTCCCGGCCGTTCCGCTTCGCGGTATAAAGCGCCGTGTCGGCCCGATGAACCAGGTTTTCGATGCTCTCGCCCTGGCCGATGGCGCCGCCGATGCTGACAGTCATCCTGATCACGCCGTTCCGGGTCGGGACGCTGGCATGGCGGATCGCTTCGCGCAGGCGCTCGGCTGTGGCGGTCGCCTGATCGAGGTCGGTGCTGGGCAGCAGAACCAGGAACTCCTCGCCGCCCCAGCGGACGACGGGTTGCGTCTCCGCCAGCGTCGCCTTGCAGGCATTGACAAGCGCGCACAGCGCCCGGTCGCCGGCCTCATGCGAGTAGCGGTCATTGATCGATTTGAAATGATCGATATCCAGCAGCAGAATTCCCGGGCGCTGACCGCCGGTCACGGACTCGTCCAGCGCCTTGACGATGCAGCTTTCGCCGTAGCGCCGGTTGAAGGCGCCGGTCAACGGATCGGTGGTGGCGAAACGACGCAGCTCGTCCTCGACGCGCTTGCGCTCGGTCATGTCGCGTGACACGACAACGAACCCACGCAACGCCTTTTCGCCGTCAGGCAGGATAGTGATCACCGAGTTCGCCCAGAACCGCGAGCCATCGCGGCGGAGGCACCAGCCCTCGGTTTCAACCGAACCGTTCTGCCGGGCCCTGGACAGCAGCACGGCAGGCAGCCGATCCTGCCGGTCTTCCGCAACGAAAAACATGTCCAGCGAGCGGCCCAGCACGTCCTCGGGACGCCACCCGCCGAATTGCGCGAGCGACTGGTTCCACTCGTCGATGATGCCGTCGAGGCTGACGGTGTAGATCGCGTATTCCCGCACATTGGCGAAAATTGCCCGGAAGCGCTCCTGGTCCCGCTGCAGTTGCTGCTCCCGCTCGTCCAGCGCGGTCACGTCCTCCAGCACGGCCATATGCAGGTCGCCGTGGATGCGGCGCACGGTCAGCGCCAGCACGAACCGGCGCCCGCCGGCGGTGACGGCGCAACGGCTGTGGTCCACAATCGGCCCTTCGGACTCGGGGAATTCACGCACCTGCCGGGCCAGGTCCGGCACGAGCGGCGCCAGCGCGGCATAGGCGTTGGACAAATCGCCCGCAGGGTTCAGCGGCACCAGCAACTGCGCGGCCAGCGGGCTGACCAGCTCGATCGCCCCGTTCGACTGGAACTGCAACAGCCCGACCGGCGCGACGTAGAGAAACTGAGTCAGTACCTCGAGAGACTCGCGGGTTTGATCAGCATTCACCAGGCATCCGCCTCTCGACGATCAGGTACATGCGCCGCGCGTCAGGCCGCTTGAGCAGGCGCAGCCGCACCGGCGTCGGCGCCATGCGCAGCGTGAACACGTAGCCGATGGTGGCGTCGAGCTCGGCCTCCTGAACGAAGCGCTCGGCGACCATGTAGTTGTTGGTGCAGGGCGCGACAGAGGAAAAGAAATGGCGCCCGATGACCCGTTCGGGACGCAGACCCGCAATGGTGGACTCCGCCTTGTTGTAGGCAACGACGATCCCGTCAGGCGCCATCGCGACGACGCCGAACGGAAGCGTGTCGAGATCCTGGTCCGACGCGGTTTCCAGCCACGCGATCAGCCCGGGATCTGCAAACGCCGGTTGTGATGTCATGACATGAACCTGCCTGAACGGAAACCTGGAAATCGCTGCCAGGAACAAGCTCTATGTCACTCTGGAACGAATTTCATCCGCCGTTTCAATGCAATTTGTAACGAAAGATGCAGCAACCCGCCGACACCGCCGCTCACATCATGACGTATTCCGGACAGCGGCCCGGCGCAGGGGCGGTTTCCCCCGGCTGCCTGGCCGCCAATCGCCTGCCTACACGCTCAGGGTCCGGCGCATGAAGGCGGTGCGGGCCTGCGCGCCCGCCATCAGGAAGGCGGCATCCTGGCCCGAGAGCACGAAGCGGGCGCCCATCTCAATGTAGCGCGGCATGATCGCCTCGTTGTAGATGCCCGCCATGCCGGGGAATTTTCCATGCCTGCGGCAGGCGGCGATCATCGTCCGATACGCCTCGGCCAGGCGGTCATGGCCGAAATCGCCGGGGATGCCCATCTCGGCGCACAAATCGTTGGAGCCGATCAGCAGCACGTCGATGCCGGGGACGGCGGCGATCTCGTCGGCGTTGGCGATCGCCGCCGGCGTTTCCAGCATCACCACCGTCAGGTTGGCGGCGTTCAGCGCCGTCACCGCGTCGCCGGTGGCGAGCTTGCCCAACTGGTAGTGCGGCCCCCAGCCGCCGACCGAGCGGTGGCCGACGGGCGGGTATTTCAGTTTTTCAACGACTTCCCGCGCCTCGGCGGCGGTGTCGACGTGCGGCATGACGATGCCCAGCGCGCCGTTGTCCAGCGCCCGGGTGGCAATCGCATACTGCCCGTTCGGCACGCGGGCGATCGGCGTGATGCCGGCATCCAGCGCCGCGGCCGAGATCTGCGCGCAGGCGTCCAGCGACATGGTGCCGTGCTCCATGTCGAGGAACAGCCAGTCGAAGCCGGCGACGGCCATCATTTTCGCGATCTCGACGCTGCGCGTGGTGCGGATGCCGACGCCGAGCGACAGGTGGCCCTGTTCCAGCTTCTCGCGGGCGACGTTGCGGACGGGGGTCATGCGGCGGCCTCCTTTACTGTGCCAGCGCCGGTTCGGGGCGGGCGAAGAAGCGGGTCTTCATGCCCTTCTGGTTTTCGTACAAGGAGCCTTGCAGCGTGGCCGGCGGCAGCGGCAGGCGCACCGGCGCGGGGGCGAGGCGCGGCTGCTTCGGCTCGCCCGCTACCATCAGCGCATCATACGCCGCGATCCCGGCGGGAAAGCCGAGCAGCGGCCAGGCGTCGGCGGCGCGGAACTGGAACAGCAGCAGGCGGCGGTCGCGGTCTGACACGTTGGGCGCCGAGCCGTGCACCGCGCGCACGTGGTGCACGGTGATCGAGCCCGCTTTGCCCAGCAGCGGAATCGCCTTGGCATAATCAACGTCGTTGCGTGACGGGTCCATCGCGCCGCAGAACGTGCCATCGGCGTGGTGGTCGAAGATCGGCCCCCTGTGGCTGCCGGGGATGATCATCAGCGGGCCGTTCTCCATCGCCATGTCGTCGAACATCACGCCGACGGCGGCGAGGTTGTCGTTGGTGTGGGGATAGAACGCCCAGTCCTGGTGCCACTCGACCGGCGCGCCGAAGCCGGCGCACTTCATGTTCAGCTTGGCGGTGTCGAAGCGGATGTCCGGCCCCCACAGCGCTTGCAGCACGGCAATGATCTTCGGATGCCGCACCAGCGCGGCATAGGCGGGATCGTGCAGGTGCGGCGCCTTGATGCGGCGGACGCGCGGGGCTTCGGGGGTGTGGCTGTCTTCCAGGTCGTAGATCTCGGTATGGCCGGACAGGCCGCGGGCGCGTTGCACGAAGCCGTCGGTGACGCCGCTCAGGGTGCGGACTTCCTCGGGCGACAGCACGTCAGGCACGACGATGGCGCCGATGTCGTTGTACTCCGCGATCTGCGCTTGGGTCAGCATTGGTTTCCTCCGTTCCTTTGCCGGGGAGGCTACACCGGTGGGGCATGGGGGTCGAGGCGGGCGGCTGTCACCTGGATCGCGAACCAGGCCGATACGGAACCCCAACCGGCTGGTTCCGGCGCCCCGGCTATGGCAACATGCGGCGAACAGGTTATGCAGACGTCATTCGCTGGCTGTCATCGTCGCGGGCTTCGGCGAGGTAACCAATCCGGATTGCTTGCCTGGGACAAACCGCGATGATTGCGGCGTCACGCTGCATGAACCCGAAGAAAGGCTTTGAAAATGTTGAGCGCAAACCCCGATCATTATCTCGGCAAGGCCTGACCCCATGGATACGCCTGCCACCGGCAGATGCCGGCTCTACCTGATCACGCCGCCTGCCTTCGATCCCCAACCCTTCGCTGACCTGCTCGCCGCCGCTCTGGACGCCGGCGACGTGGCGGCGCTGCAGCTTCGCCTGAAGGGCGTGGACGACGACGCCTGGCGGCGCGCGATCGACGCGCTGCGGCCGGTGGCCCAGTCGCGCGCCGTGGCGTTCCTGCTGAACGACCGCGCCGACATGGCCCGCGCGGCCGGCTGCGACGGCGCCCATGTCGGCCAGGACGACATGCCGGCGAAGCAGGCGCGCAAGCTGCTCGGCCCCGACCTGACGCTGGGCGTCACCTGCCACGACAGCCGCGACCTGGCGATGCAGGCCGGCGAGGACGGCGCCGACTACGTCGCCTTCGGCGCGTTCTTTCCCACCGGCACCAAGGACGCCAAGGCGCGTGCCACGCCGGACATCCTGTCCTGGTGGTCGGAGATGATGGAGCTGCCCTGCTGCGCCATCGGCGGCATCACCGCGGACAACTGCGCGCCCCTGGTGCGGGCCGGCACCGACTTCCTGGCGGTGGTTGGTTCCGTGTGGAACCATCCCGATGGCCCGGCGGCCGGGGTGAAGGCGATGAACGCGGCGATTGCGGCGGCTGTTGCGGGCTGACCCGGCGGGGGGCACATCGCGCTGGCATGGCGTGACGGCCATGACGGTGAGGCAACGGACCAGGCACCAGCCATGACGATGAGGCAACGGACCAACCCCACCAAAGCCCCGTGACTTGACCTGGATCAATGCGGGCGTCCCGGTGCCCGTGACGTTGGTTCCATGACCATAACTGTGTCTCCCAGGCAAACCCGGCCGCCCGTCTTCCTCCCCCGCGCACCCACAGTGCCGATCGGCGTGCTGGCGCTGGCGGGGTTCGCGTCGGGGGCGGGGATGCGGCTGCTCGACCCGTTGCTGCCCATGGTTGCCGACAGCCTGCACGTGACGGTGGCCGGCACCTCGGCGCTGGTCGCCGGCTTCATGCTGTCCTATGGCCTCGGTCAGGTGGTGCTGGGGCCGCTCGGCGATCGGCTGGGCAAGCTGCGCGTGGTGGCCGTGGCGGTGACGCTGTATGGCCTGTTCGTAGCGGCCTGCGGCGGCGCCTCGGGGATGATGGCGCTGGTGGCGCTGCGGGCCACCTCCGGCCTGTTCGCCGGGGCCATCATTCCGCTGATCATGGCGCATCTCGGCGACGCCGTGCCCTACGCCGATCGGCAGGCGACGCTCGGGCGGTTCATGACCGGGATGGTGATGGCGCAAATGCTGACAGGGCCGATCGCCGGCATCGTCGGCAGCCATGGCGGATGGCGGATGGCGTTCGTGGTGCTGGGCGTGTTCGCCGTCGGCGTCGGCGCCACGCTGACGGCGCGGCTCGGCCGGGCGCTGTGGCGGGCAACGGCGGACCTGGGCCGTGGCGCGGTGCCCGGCCCGATTGCCTATCTGCGGCTGCTGCGGCGGCCGGTGGGCCAGTGGCTGCTGCTGTCGGCGTTCCTGGACGGGTTGTGCCTGTTCGGTGGCGCGTTTCCCTATGTCGGCGCCTTCATGATCGATGAATTCCACCTGAGCGCCACGGCGGCGGGCCTGATTGTCGCGGGCTTCGGCGTCGGATCGTTCGTCTATACGCGCTTCGCCCGTCCCCTGGTGCGGCGCTTCGGCGAGGGCAACCTGCTGCTGCTGGGCGGCCTGGGCGTCAGCGCCGGGCTGATTGGCCTGGCGCTGACGCCGGGCTGGGCCGTCGCGGCGGCGCTCCAGGCGCTGATGGGGCTGACGTTCTACATGTTCCACGGCGTATTGCAGGCGCGGGCGACCGAGGTCCTGCCCAAGGCCCGCGGCGCGGCGGTGTCGGCCTTCGCCCTGGCGCTGTTCCTGGGCCAGGCGGTGGGCGCACTGGCGTTCGGCGGCCTGCTGGCGGCGCACGGATATCGTTTCGGCTTCATGACGGCGGCGCTGGCCATGATCGCGGTGACAATTTTCTGCCGCTGGGGCCTCGGCGCCCTGGCACGCCGGGGCAGAATCGCCAGATAGGCGCTGCTATTCCGGACGTTGGCCACACCGTCCGGGAGCATGACGGAGGTGGGCATGGAGATCCGGATCATCCAGTTCCTCGCCATCATCCTGACCGCGCTGGCGCTGGTCCCGGGCGGCGCGCATGCGCTGGAACTGGCGCACAAGATGGCGCTCGACCGCGACCAGTACATGATGGTCCAGTCGATCTATCGCGGCTGGGCCTGGCTCGGCACGGTGTTCGTCGGCGCCCTGATGGCCAACGGGCTGCTGGCGGTGCGGACGCGGCGCCAGGCGACGCCGTCGGCCAGCGCGGCGCTGGCGACGGTGCTGATCGCGGTCGCGCTCGCGGTGTTCTTCACCTGGACCTATCCCGCCAACCAGGCCACCGGCAACTGGACCATCACGACAACAGACTGGACGACGCTGCGCGTGCAGTGGGAGTATTCGCACGCCGCCGCCGCGGCGCTGGTGTTTCTCGCGCTGTGCGCCACGACCGTTTCGGTGCTGACGTGGTCGCGCTTGCCACCCGCGCGCCCGGGCATACTATCGCCGCGATGAACGGAGGACGCCCGGGATGATAACGAAATTCGACAGCCTGTTCGCCGGCCATACGGATATCGAGAATATCGGCTATGGCGGCACACCGATCAATGAACGGCGGTATGACAACGCGCACCTGTCCACCGCCTTGTCGAAGGCGCAGGCGATCGCGCAATGCATGGACGATCTCGGCTACACCACGTTCTGGATGGCCGAGCACCATTTCCAGCGCGAGGGCACGGAATGCATCCCCAACGTGCTGATGATGGCGCTGCACCTGGCGCACGTGACGAAAAGCCTGAAGCTGGGCTGCGGCTTCAACATCGCGCCGATGTGGCACCCGCTGCGCCTGGCCGAGGACTACGCCATGGCCGACATCCTGTCGAACGGCCGGGTGGTGTTCGGCGTCGGCCGCGGCTATCACACGCGCGAGGTCGAAACGTTCGGCGCGCCGCTGATCGACCAGGCCGCCAACCGCGAACTGTTCGAGGAACAGGTCGACATCATCTTCAAGGCGTTCAACAGCGAATCCTTCAGCCACAAGGGCAAGCACTACACGCTGCCGCCCGAGGTGCCGTATCGCGGCTACACGCTGAAAGATCTGACGCTGGTGCCACGTCCCGCCCGCCTGCCGGTGGAGTGCTGGCAGCCGATCCAGGGTGGCTCGGAACGGGCGCTGGCGTTCATGGCGAAGCACGGCATCCAGGGCATGGTCGGCGGCGGCTCGGCCGAGGGCGGCGCAATGCACAACGTCGTCCTGAAATGGCAGGCGGAACATGCGAAGATCGGCAAGCACCTGGAACTGGGCGAGCGCCTGTGCTTCGGCTTCCATTTCTACATCGGCGAGAACAAGGAACAGTGTATCCGCGACGCTGCCAAATACTATGAAGAGAACATGAAGATGTTCGGCGAACTGCGGCTGAACCGGGCGCTGACCGACGAGCAGATCGACATCATGCGCGACCCGCTGCGCGCCCCGGCGGCGAAGCTGCCGCGGATCGAGGACGCGGTAGCCTCCGGCGGCTTCCTGACCGGTTCGGCGGACGAGATCGTCGAGCACCTGAAGAAGCTGGAAAAAGCCTATCCCGGCCTCGACCGGATCTCGATCAGCCCGTCGCTGGGCGTGCCGCAGGCGGTGATCCTGGAGCAGCTTGAACATTTCGCCAGGGACGTGATGCCGGCGTTCAGGGAATCGCGGCCCGAGGCCCGGAAACCCGCGATGGCGAAATAGTCCCCCGGCCGCGCGCGGCCACCACGATGGATGAAAATGGCAGTTGGATGAAAATGGCAGGCGCCGTTGCCCCACCGTCATGGCCGGGCGTGTCCCAGCCATCTGCGCTGCGACGGCGGGGGGTGGATGGCCGGGATACGCCCTACCGGATGCACAGATTCCGGAAACGATCCGCTGCCGCCGTGGCTCAATACTGTCATGGCTGGTGCCGGTTTCACCGACGGCAATCAAGCGAACACGGAGTTGCACGGTGTTGGCACGGAGTTCCGCAGAGAACGTTGATCATGCGCGTCGCGCGAAGCGGGTAAAATAATCGGACGCCGCCAAGGAGGCGATCATGATACGGTCGCCCCGGACGACTCTGCGCAACTCCGTGCGAACACCGTGCAACTCCGTGTTCGCTTGATTGCGGTGGCAGACCCGCCCCCGCCCCATCCCGGTCGGCACGACGCCCCACGCCAGATGCGTGCGCGGGGGCACGCCACCGTGACGCGGCCCTGCGCATCCTCGGCCAGTCGCCGGTCCGCCCAACGCGCATCGGCGCGGCGACAAGGCGGGACCCTTCCGGGGCATCGGGCGAGCGCCTGGCCCGGCGATTGTTTCCAGGATCTGTGCATGCGGTAGGGACACGCCCGGCCATGACGATGGGACGATGACCCTGCGGATCCGTATTTTCGAAGCAGGCGGCGGCGTTTCGCCACAGGTCGTCAGCCCGCCTTTTCGCCGCCTGCGAAGCCGCGATCAGGCGACGGCGCGGTCCACGGTATGCGCCAGCACGGTCTCCAGCCGTTTCGCGACGTCACCGGCCATCGCTGTCGGCGTGGCGGCGAAGCCGACGACCAGGCCGGCCATGCGCGGCGCCCCGACGTAATAGGCACGCAGCGGCGCCAGTGCCAGGTCACGGGCCGCGCCCGCCCGCACCACCGCGGCCTCATCGGCGCCATCGGGCAGGCGGAGCACCATGTGCAGGCCGCCGGGCGCGGCCAGCGGTTCGGCGCGGGTGACATGGCGCCGCATCGCTGCCAGCAGCGCCTCCCGGCGGCGGGCGTATTCGGTGCGCATGCGCCGGACGTGCGAGGCCAGCAGGCCCTGCCGCATGAACTCGGCCAGCGTCGCCTGGGTGAAGGCGTCGGTGCCGCGGTCGGTCAGGGTGCGCGCCCGCACGAAGGCGGCGACCAGCGGCGGCGGGACGATGGCGAAGCCGATGCGCAGGGCCGGCGCCAGCGTCTTGCTGAAGGTGCCGCAGTAGATCACCTGCCCGGCCGTGTCCAAAGTGGCCAGCGGCGGCAGCGGCCGGCCCTCCCAGCGGAATTCCGAGTCGCAGTCGTCCTCCAGCACGCAGGCGCCGGCCCGCCGCGCCCAGTCCAGCAGCGCCAGGCGCCGGCCAATCGGCAGGGCGCCGCCCAGCGGCGTGGCGTGGGAGGGGGCGACCAAGGCAAGACGGGCATGAGGCGCGGCCTCGGCCCCGGCGGCGACGTCCATGCCCTCGGCGTCGCTGGGCACCGGCACGGGCTGGGCGCCGGCGGCGAGCAGGGCGCCGCGGCCGGCGATGTAGCCGGGGTCCTCGACCCAGACCGGATCGCCCGGATCGACCAGCAGGTCCGCGGCGGTGCGCAGCGCCTGCTGGGTGCCGGCGGTGATGACGATGCAGCCGGGATCGGCCACCAGCCCGCGCGTCGCCGCCAGGCGCGCGGCGATCTGCTCGCGCAGGACATGTAGCCCCTGCGGCGGCGGATAGCCGGCCAGTTCGCCGGTCAGCAGCTTCAGCACCCGCGCGGCGCAGCGGGCCCAGGCCTGGGCCGGGAACAGGTCCGGGTCGGGCAAACCGCCGGCGAGCAGCAGCCCGAGCGACGGCGGGCGCACCGTGGCGGCTGCGGGAACCTCAGCGAGGCGGGCGCCACGCATCGAGAGGGCGATGGCGGCGCTGCGCGGCGGTTGGACAGGCAGAGGCGCCTGGTCGGGCAGGTCTGTGGCGACGTAGGTGCCGCTGCCGGTGCGGCCGCGGACATAGCCCTCGGCGGCCAGGCGCTCGTAGGCCAGCACCACGGTCTGGCGGGCGACCCCGAGCTCCCGCGCCAGCGCGCGCGACGGCGGCAGGCGGCCGCCGGCCTTCAACGTGCCGGTCAGGATGCTGTGGCGCAGATGGTCGAAGACGGCGCTTTGCCGGGTTTGGTCTGGTGAAAGCATAACGATGCCGTACCGCCAATTGGTCCAATTCGGACCCTATACCGGGCGGTATCCCGGCGGCAAGCGTACATGCCCAGGCGTACATGCCACGAGCGCGGCTTTGGGTGGCCAAGCTGCCCCAAGCCGCGCTATCGATTCTTCAAGGGGAAGCGGGGCTGTTAGAAGCCCTCACGCTCCAGCCGCTTGCGCTCCAGCTTACGGGCCCGGCGCACGGCTTCCGCGGCTTCGCGGGCGCGGCGCTCGGACGGCTTCTCATAATGCCGCCGAAGCTTCATTTCGCGGAAAATCCCCTCCCGCTGCATCTTCTTCTTGAGCGCCTTGAGCGCCTGGTCGACGTTGTTGTCACGCACGAGGACTTGCACTTGGCCGCCAACTCCTTTGCAGGGGCGCATCCGGGGATCGAATGCGCGGAAAGACCGGCGCCGGGGAATTCCGGCTCGGGGGTTGGCGCTATAACATGGCCTTCGGGACTTACAAGCCTATTTTATGGCGGCTGAACCACGGAGACTGCATGGCCATCCTGAAAATCGCCCGTATGGGCAACCCGGTGCTGGTGCGCAAATGCGATCCGGTGCCCGACCCGGGCGCGCCGGAGATCCGCCGGCTGGTCGCCGACATGATCGAAACCATGGAGGACGCGCCCGGCGTCGGCCTGGCCGCGCCGCAGGTGTACCAGCCGCTGCGGCTGTTCGTTTTCCGCGTCCCGGGCGGGCGCGCGACCGAGGACCCGGACGATACCGAACTCGGCAACACCGTGCTGATCAACCCAACTCTGGAGCTGATTGGCAAGGAGCAGGCGATGGGCTGGGAAGGCTGCCTGTCGATCCCCGACCTGCGCGGCGCCATCCCGCGCGCCCAGCGGGTGCGCTACCGCGGCGTCGATTGCGACGGAAACGTGATCGAACGCGAGGCAAGCGGTTTTCATGCGCGAATCGTACAACATGAATACGATCATCTCGATGGCATCCTATATACGATGCGGATGAAGGATTTCCGCTATTTCGGATTCTCCGAGGAACTCAACCGCGCCGCCATGGCGCAAGGAAGCTGACGCATGATCGCACCCCCCGAACGGATGCCGGAACGCGACGCGGCGATCGAGGCGATGCTGCCGCACGTGCCGTATGACGGCTGGACCAAACGCGCCCTGAAAGCCGGCATCCGCGACGCCGGCATGCCGGCAGACGAGGCCGACCTGCTGTTCCCCCTCGGCATCGTCGACATGATCGAGACCTTCGCCGATCTGGCCGATCGGCGGATGGAGGAGGCGGCGAAGGATTTGCTGGGCGGCAGCTTGCCGGAGCGGGTGAAAGGCGTGATCGCGCTGCGGCTGGAGCAGAACCGGCCGAACAAGGAGGCGATCCGCCGCGCCCTGGCGATCCTGTCGCTGCCGCGGAATGCGCGCGCCGCGGCGGCCTGTACGGCACGGACCGTGGATGCCATCCTGCATGCGGCGGGCGATCATTCGGCCGACTTCTCCTGGTACACCAAGCGGGCGATCCTGGCCGGGATCTACAGCGCGACCATCCTGTACTGGCTGCGCGACACGTCCGAGGACGACTCCGCGACGCTGGCCTTCGTGGACCGCCGCCTGTCCGGCCTCCGCCGCATCGGGCGGATCCGCCGCCGCGCCGAGGAGGTCCTGGACCGGATCCCCGGCGCGCGGCTGTTCCGGCCGTCGCGCGACGTTGGTGACACGGCGTGACGGACACTCTATCTGTGCGGCAATTCCGGCCGGTGGCCGATGACCATAGCGCAGGCCCATGACCGACACCCCGATCGAACGCATCCGCAATTTCTCCATCATCGCCCACATCGACCACGGCAAATCCACCCTGGCCGATCGGCTGATCCAGGTCACCGGCGCGCTGAGCGCACGGGAGATGACCTCGCAGGTCCTGGACAGCATGGAACTGGAGAAGGAACGCGGCATCACCATCAAGGCGCAGACCGTCCGGCTGAGCTACACGGCCAAGGACGGTCTGACCTATGAGCTGAACCTGATGGACACGCCCGGCCACGTTGACTTCGCCTATGAAGTCAGCCGCAGCCTCGCGGCGTGCGAGGGTAGCCTGCTGGTGGTGGACGCCAGCCAGGGGGTGGAGGCGCAGACCCTGGCCAACGTCTACCAGGCGATCGACGCCAACCACGAGATCGTGCCGATCCTGAACAAGATCGACCTGCCGGCGGCGGAGCCGGAGCGGGTGAAGCAGCAGATCGAGGACGTCATCGGCCTGGACACCTCCGACGCGGTAGAGATCAGCGCCAAGACGGGGCTGAACATCGAAGGCGTGCTGGAGGCGCTGGTGACCCGCCTGCCGGCGCCGAAGGGCAATGCTAACGCGCCGCTGAAGGCGTTGCTGGTGGATAGCTGGTACGACCAGTACCTGGGCGTGGTGATCCTGGTGCGGATCAAGGACGGGCGCCTGAAGCGCGGCCAGAAGATCCGCATGATGTCGACCGGCGCGGTGCACGCGGTGGAGCAGGTTGGAGTCTTCACGCCGAAGATGCTGCCGATGGACGACCTCGGCCCGGGGGAAATCGGCTTTATCACCGCCGCGATCAAGACCGTAGCGGACTGCAACGTCGGCGATACGATCACCGACGACCGCACGCCCGCAGCCGAGGCCCTGCCCGGGTTCAAGCCGTCGATCCCGGTGGTGTGGTGCGGGCTGTACCCGATCGACGCCGACGACTTCGAGAAACTGCGCGACAGCCTGGCCAAGCTGCGGCTGAACGACGCCAGCTTCCACTACGAGCCGGAGACTTCGGCGGCGCTGGGCTTCGGCTTCCGCTGCGGCTTCCTGGGCCTGCTGCACCTGGAGATCATCCAGGAGCGCCTGTCCCGCGAGTTCGACCTGGATCTGATCGCGACGGCGCCGTCGGTGGTGTACCACGTGTTCAAGACCAACGGCGAGATGCAGGAGCTGCACAACCCGGTGGACATGCCGGACGGCTCGGTCATCGACCATATCGAGGAGCCGTGGATCAAGGCGACGATCATGGTCCCGGACGACTACCTGGGCAGCGTGCTCAGCCTGTGCACCGAGCGGCGCGGCCAGCAGGTGGACCTGACCTATGTCGGCAACCGCGCCATGGTGGTGTACCGCATTCCGCTGAACGAGATCGTGTTCGACTTCTACGATCGGCTGAAATCCGTCTCCCGCGGCTATGCCAGTTTCGACTACACGCTGGACGGTTATGCCGAGAGCGACCTGGTGCGGATCTCCATCCTGGTGAACGGCGACCTGGTGGACGCGCTGTCGTTCATCGCGCATCGTGCGGCGGCAGAGACTCGCGGGCGGCAGATCTGCGGACGGCTGAAGGATTTGATCCCGAAGCAGCTGTTCAAGATCGCCATCCAGGCCGCCATCGGCAGCCGGGTGGTGGCGCGCGAGACGATCAGCGCGCTGTCGAAGGACGTGACCGCGAAGTGCTACGGCGGCGACATCACGCGCAAGCGGAAGCTGCTGGAGAAGCAGAAGGAAGGCAAGAAGCGGATGCGGCAATTCGGCAAGGTCGAGATCCCGCAGTCGGCGTTCCTCGCGGCGCTGAAGATGGATGCGTGAGTGGAAGCTATCATGAAGGACCCTCATAATGTGGTAGAATCTCATCCACTACCTGAAGTTGCATGGTCTGGATAGTAGAAGCAACATGACTCCTGCAAGAGACACGCAGATTACAAAGGTATTCATCTACGGTCGATGGCCGTTTAGTTCCGGACACTTGGATTTGCGTGCGTTTCTGTTTGCAAGGAGAGGGCAAACCCGATAATATCGCTGCAAATAGATCGAGTTCAAGATGGTATCTCTTGTCGAGGATGATCTGACATTTGAATGCGCTGTTGGTCGAGCAGACCAGATTCGCCGGGAGATTTCTCCAAACCTTGATCCGACTAAGCGCAGGGAACTGGGTCAGTTCCTGACACCGAGCGGTGTAGCGGCCTTCATGGCTGGCATGTTTGGGCAATTTCCGGATCACATTCGACTGCTCGATGCTGGTGCCGGCGTCGGTGCACTGACAGCTAGCTTCGTCCATGAAGCTTGCAGTCGCGTGAAGCGTCCTAGCACGATTGATGTGACTGCATTTGAAGTTGATCCGCTGCTTGCGGTACACCTAGAAACCACACTTCTTGCGTGTGCCGATGAATGTGCGGCGTGCGGCATCGAATTTTACTATCGAATTATGAATGATGACTATATCCTGCATTCTAGCGAACCTCTTCTGTCGGCGGCGCCGCAGTATAATTGCGCAATCATCAACCCGCCATATGGCAAGATAAACAGTAATTCAAAAGCGCGGACCGCGTTACGGCGGCTGGGTATCGAAACCAGCAATCTTTATACGGCCTTCATAGCATTGGCAATTGGCCAACTGATCCAGACTGGACAGCTTGTTGCTATCACGCCGCGCAGTTTCTGTAACGGGCGCTACTTCAGTTCATTTCGTAAGTCTATTATAACGCAGTCGGCCATACGTCAAATCCACGTTTACGAGTCGCGCAAGAGAGCTTTTGCCGATGACGACGTGCTGCAAGAAAACATCATCTATAGACTTGTAGTTGGTGAACCGCAGTCCACAACCGTCACCGTAACGTCGAACTCTGGTCCTCAGGATGCGGACATCAGGCTGCGCGAGGTGCCTTTTCCGGAAGTTGTCCAGCCAACCGATATACACTCCTACATACATCTTGCGCTATCTGATGCGGATGGGGCACTGGCGGAGCGTGTTCGAGCGATGCCTTGTTCCTTGCGCGATCTTCAGGTATCGGTCTCGACTGGGCGTGTCGTCGACTTTCGTGCACGCGAACATCTTTATATGAAGCCGCAACGTGACGCTGTACCTCTGATCTATGCTGAACATTTTGATCAAGGATTTATCGTTTGGCCGCGTCTAAACGGACGAAAGTACTGTGCTTTGGCTTTCAATGCGGCCACGTTTGGACTTCTAGTTCCACGCGGAACCTATGTGCTAACGAAAAGATTCAGCTCAAAGGAAGAAAAACGCCGTCTCGTCTCCGTCATCTACGATCCAATTCGAGTGGAAGCGGATTACGTGGGATTTGAGAACCACCTGAACTATTTCCATGAAAATGGGCAGGGCTTGCCAGCCACACTGGCCCGAGGCCTTGCATTGTTCCTGAATTCGACCGCTGTTGATCAATACTTCAGGCAATTCAGCGGGCATACCCAGGTCAACGCAACAGACCTTTGCAATCTACGCTATCCAACCAGGAAGCAGCTTATAAAGTTAGGCGATGTCTTTCAAAATATTTTTCCGCCACAAGATGAAATTGACGAGGCGGTGGAGACTTTGCTTAATTAAATCCTTTGATTAGGAAATGTTTTGATGGATCAGCATGAATCCATAGGTAGGTTCCTATTGCGATGTTCTGATGGGCGGCCTGACGTACGGCCGCTTGTCTCCACGTCCTATAAGTTGTCGTGAAATCAATGCCTGGTTTACCCGATCTTTGAGCGAGTCTCTGAAGTTGCGTGACTTTGTGTAGGTCAACTTCGCCATCGCTTGTCACCGCTTCGATCACCCACAGCTTGTCTGTCTCAGGGTTCCATAACAGCACATCCGGCATGGCATCCTCCAAACGAAGTTCAATGCCTGCATGCCTAAATCTGTCGCGGTCCGCGGCGCTAATTCGGTCGCCGTCACCATCATCAATGTAGACCACTTGATAGCCAGGGAGGAATCGCGCAGCATATACATCGATAGAAGCCCGAATCAAATTACTATGTCCGTTATCCACAAGCTTACGAGCAGCTTCTACAACCTGAGCCTGAAACTCCCGACGAACCCGAGCGGCATCCTGACTTGCCCACTCGGCCAGCATAGAGCGCCAGCGGTCCTGCGGCGCTTTAAGTATTTCCTTAAGACCCTCGTCAAGCTTGTAGCAGGAATTCCCTGATTTGGCACGGACGTGGCCAGCAACGAATTCCTTATTGACCAAAGTTACAGCCTGGATGCCGCCAAGTTCCCGCAACGGCTTAATCCAGTAGTCACGTCCCTCTCGATCCAGCTTGCCAACGGCACGTTGCAGAATCCCAACGTGACAGCCGAGGTGCGCCGTCGTCGCGCCGTCGCAGAAGCGGGCTCCGACGGGAGGCCTTGCGAACCAGCTGTCGCTTTGGTCGTCGAGGAGAGCAAAAACGGTGTCAACAAGGTCTGGAAGCTCACCGAGGTTAAGCGCTCCAAGAACCTGGCGGATTTTATCCTTCGTAACGCCCTGATACGCGAGGGGGACAACTGGCCTACCACTCTGTATCAATTCCTGCCGAATTTTAGCTACTCTGTCGTGCAGCGCCAACCGTGGATCTCCTGTTTGGTTCTGACGCTATAGCGGCACATCCTGTGATAGGCAATGCGATTGTATGCAGTTTAGGACAAGAAGCCATTTGAGGTCAGGACAATCAGGGTTACTCTGTGATTGCCCACGGGTCTGACGGCATGCCTGCCGGAGCGCCGTTTCGCGGCGGTGCAAAGTTTACCGCGGGTATGAGTGGGTTGTGGGGATGAGCTACGCCGGAATGGGGAGAGGCTGACCTCTGAACGTGAGCAAGATCGTTACTCTTGATCGGCTGAAATCCGTCTCCCGCGGCTATGCCAGTTTCGACTACACGCTGGACGGTTATGCCGAGAGCGACCTGGTGCGGATTTCCATCCTGGTGAACGGCGACCTGGTGGATGCCTTGTCGTTCATCGCGCATCGTGCGGCGGCAGAGACTCGCGGGCGGCAGATCTGCGGACGGCTGAAGGATTTGATCCCGAAGCAGCTGTTCAAGATCGCCATCCAGGCCGCCATCGGCAGCCGGGTGGTGGCGCGCGAGACGATCAGCGCGCTGTCGAAGGACGTGACCGCGAAGTGCTACGGCGGCGACATCACGCGCAAGCGGAAGCTGCTGGAGAAGCAGAAGGAAGGCAAGAAGCGGATGCGGCAATTCGGCAAGGTCGAGATCCCGCAGTCGGCGTTCCTCGCGGCGCTGAAGATGGATGCGTGA
>NZ_NHRY01000182.1:56317-97951 GCF_002937115.1 Rhodopila globiformis
GCGGCGACATCACGCGCAAGCGGAAGCTGCTGGAGAAGCAGAAGGAAGGCAAGAAGCGGATGCGGCAATTCGGCAAGGTCGAGATCCCGCAGTCGGCGTTCCTCGCGGCGCTGAAGATGGATGCGTGATTGCCGCGCGTGGCCGCTTCGCCATGCCGAACGCGGATCCATTGGCGTTACAGCAGACCGCAGGTCGGTTGGGACACTGAGGCCCCCTGTCCTCATCGTCATGGCCCGGCTTGTCCGGGCCACCTATCGCGGCACATGTGCTGGAACAGGTGGCCCGGACAAGCCGGGCCATGACGATGAGGGAGCGCCGTCGCCCTGTCTCAATCGACCTGCGGCCTGCTGTAGAACAGCGACGCCGGTTACTTCCGGGTTGGAGCCTGTCTGAGTTGAGCCGGAAGGGCTGGAGGGCTTGGTGTCTGGCTGGTGCGGTCTTGGAACGAGACGTGGCCACATGGTCTGGCACGGATGTGGTCCGGACAGGGTGCCTCCGCCGGCATGGACAGCGTGGTTGATGGCGTATTTCCGTTCGAACAGAGAATGAACTGAGGGCCGTGGAGGGCCACAGGGATCAGGGGGACGTCGCGCGACAAAGTGCTGATGTTGCCGCCGTGGCAGGCTGATGCAGCCGTCCGGCCGGGCGGCGAGGCCAGGCGCCGCATGGTCCAGCAGTGCTGATCGCCGGGCGCTTCGCCGGCAGCGCCAGATCTTCTTCCCTGTGGCCCTCGGCAGTTCTTCATTTTTCTCTGTGCGAACGTTCAAGGACGACCGTACCGCACGTCCGCCGCCGGTGGCGCACGGTCAATCGAAACGCAGGCACACCCTGTCCATGCCATCGGCGCCCAGATCATGGGCCGCCCCTGGAAGAGAGACTCAGCCAGACACGCCTCATGGCCGGCACAAGGTCGACCATGAGGCAGTGACAACGACTCCGCCGCTCAACCGGCCAAAGAAAATCCCTTGTCGATAGAACGATGACCAAGGGTCCGAAATAGATTCACTGGACAAATGGTCGCCGGCGGCACAACATCAATCGACCAGATGCATCGAAGCTACTTCAAACGCGCGGTAACCGCGTCAATCCTGGCAAGCGTCACGGAATGGGCGTGCAACTCCTTCACGATGTCCGCCAACTCCTCCTTGGTCAGTGTCTCGTGGTGGAGAAACCGGCTCATCAGGTCCTGCGTAAAGGCGTTGTGCCGGACAATGATTTCCTCATGGCTCGACATGAACGCATTCAACTTCTCCTCAGCCTCGTCCCTGATCTCCTTCGTCTCACGCATATGCCGCTCGGATTGCTCGCGGCGAAGGTCAGCCTGCTCCTGACGTTCTTTCGAGGCATGCCGCATCCAATAAATCAGCACGGCACCGATGATGAGGTTGGATGTCAGAAGGGCGACACCGGCTGGCCCGACAGTTGGCGTCAGAGCGGCCAGGACAGAGAGGACTCCGTTCACGAAATCAATCATTCGCTTCCCTGCTTGCAGGGACAGGATGCCGGCTCAATCGGCTCGTAATACTGTGCCTGGGCTCCACAGAAATCATGATTATATTGCCTGAACACACTGCACAGGGCTTGCTCGTGAATGTATAGCGTGTAGTTCGCAAAAACATCATCTCCGTCAAGCGCCACCTTTAGCCGCTCGCGGAGATTGGCTTTCGGATGCATGCACACCCCATACCATTCCTGCTTGTCGATGCTCAGGTGCGGTGACGGGTATTTCGATCTGTATTTGCAGGTGAAGCATTCACAGGTTTTGTTGGGCATGCAGACTTCACAGCGAGGCGTTAGCATATGCTTCAATCGTTTCTGTGCGGTCCGGCAAGGTCCCGAGCCAGGCGCAGCCGTGTCCGATCGGGTCGTCGGCGGTGCCTGGCGCCTCGAACGAGAACTGGCTGCGACATGCATCCGGCAGCCCAACATCGGTCACTGCCTGATCATGTGGGGCATAAACCTTTACATTGAAAGCGATCCCGATTCCCTTGCCAGTATTCACACACGCAACGCCGCTATAAGCAGCGGGAATATCCACACTTAATCTGGCAATATCTTTGTACAAAGTTACACTCGACAGCCTTATACTGAGATTTCAACGGAATCAAACCAGGCGTGGCAGAGCCGGGCCTGACCGGTCGCCGGGCCGATCACGCTCGGCGCAATGCTGCCGCCCCTGGCATTCGCGGCAAACGTGAAGGTCAGCATCATTTCGCCAGGAGCCATCGTTTCGCTGCCCGGGTGGTTGACGGCCGGTACTGTGCCTGCCGTTCGATGGCAGGGTTGGATGGGAAGGACCGCGCCGGCTATGACGGAGAAGGAACGGCCCCGGCAGCAAGAGCCCCTCCCGAACCAGCCTTGCTCTGACGTCCGGAAGACGCGCCCCGGCCAGGCCGCCGGGAACTTCGTGCGAACAGTCAGGCTCAATGCCAATCGGCATCACCCGGCGTGAGAAGTTCCCGCGACGGCGGGAGACGATCCGGCGGCGCGGCCACCAGGCCGCTCAGGCGCCGATCGGCGCGCCGCGCCAGACAGGCCGGCTCCAGTTCCGGTTGCCGCCCGGCAAAGCGGCGCTGCTGGCGAGACAGCGTCGCCACCGGCTGCGCGGCGGTGGTAACCTTTTCGGTCTTCCAGGCGACGCGAGCGAAATCGGCCAGATCCTGTATATCAGGGCGCGCGGGCAGGTCGCGTGTGCGCAGTTGCGCCACCGGGGCCGCCATAGCCTGCCCAGGCGGCTGGCCTCGCGCCTTTCCCGGTCGCGCTTCGTTCTGCAAAGCCACCCGGCTCAGGGCGCCCAGGTTGCCGGCGCTGAAGACGATCGACCGCGCGGTGAAACGAAGCGCATGGTGGTTGCGAGCGTCGTAGCTGGTCGGCGTCTGCCGGACCGCCGCCTCTCGCGCCGCGTTGTCCGCCGCCGCGTCGCGGAAGAGTGGAGTGGGAAAACCCTGGACCTTATCCAGAGCAGCATCGGTGACCACGGCGGGCGCCTCGGCTATATCAGCACAGGAATTGCCCCTATCTACCACAAGTTGTGGACTAAAGCAAGAACAATTGTTCTGCCGTCAGCTCTTCAGCTTCCACTCGCCGGCCTTTGTGCGGCACCAACTGGCGGTGTAGCTGCGGGGCGGCCGTTGCGCCTTGTAGGTCAGGTCGTAGCGCACGCCGTGGCAGGCCATGCCGCTGTACTTGAACAGGCGCGTCACCGTCACCTTGCCCGAATTGCCGCTGGTGGGATTGCTCCAGGTCTCGGCATCGCCGACGTGGATCGGCTCCTTCTGGTTCAACCGCCCGGTCGCCTCGGTCAGCCTGGCCACGTCGTCATTGGTCAGGCCAGTTGCCTGCCGGCTGCTCCGGAACGGGTTGATCTGGGCATCGGCGGCCGACACGCCAATCAGCAGCAGCGCCGCCGCTGTTGCGTGCACAAATCCATATCGCAGCGTCACGTGGCGATTCCTTATCTTGCCGGTGGTCAGGCTAGCCAAACGCATGACAAGGATCAAACCCGTTGCGCTCAGGCGGCCAGCAGCGTCACCGGCAGGCTGGCCAGCGCGCGCAGCGTGTTGTTGTAGCGGCGCCGCGGGGTGCCGGTGATGGTGATCGCGCGCGCTTTCCGGGCCAGTGCGGCCAGCACCGCCTCGCCCTCCAGCCGGGCCAGCACGGCGCCGACGCAGGCATGGGCGCCGGCGCCGAAGCCGACATGGCCGGCGTTGCGGCGGGTGATGTCGTACGCGTCCGGTTGCTCCCAGCGGCGCGGGTCGCGGTTGGCGGCGCCCAGGAACATCAGCACCTTGCGGCCTTCCGGGATCGTTTCTCCACCGATGACCACGTCCCGCATCGTGGTGCGGAAGAAGGTCTGCACCGGGCTTTCCAGCCGGACCGCTTCCTCGAACGCTGCCCGCGCCAGCGAGGGCTCGGCGCGCAGCCGCTCGAATTCGGCCGGGAAGCGGGCCAGGCACCAGATCGCGGCCCCCAGGCCGTTGACGGTGGTGTCGACGCCGGCGGTCAGCAGCGAGCGCACCAGGATCTCGGCCTCGGCGACGGTGAAGCCGTCCCGCTCGGCCGCTTCATGGATCGCCGCGCCGAAGCCGGTGGTGGACAGGGCCTCGCGGCGGGACTGCGCCTGCACCCAGGCCAGCACCGGCTCGGCGTCGGCCACCGCGGCCTCGAACAACGCATTGCGCGGGCCGAAGCTGTTGAACACCATGTTGCCGTAGGGCAGCAGGAAGCGCCGGTTCTCGGCCGGCATGCCGACGGCGTCGGGAAATACCGTCAGCGGATAGGCCTCGGCCAGGTCATGGATGGCGTCGAACGAGCCGCGTGCCAGAAGATCGTCGACCAGCGTTTCGGCGGCACGGGTGAAGCCGTCGCGCAACGCGCGCACGGCGGCCGGCGACAGCACCTTGTCCATCAGCGCCCGCGTCCGGTCGTGCACCGGCGGGTCGGTTTCCAGCAGCAGGCTCGGCAGCCGCCACGGCTTTTCCCGGGCGAAGTCGGACAGGCCGACGCCGCGGGCGCTGGCGTAGGCGCGCCAGTCCAGCAGCACGGCGCGGACATCGTCGTAGCGCGCCACGGCATGGATGTCGTAGCGTGGCAGGTAGACCACCGGGCCGGCGTCGCGCATGGCCGCGTGCGTCGGACCGGGGTCGTCGAAGAATGCCTGGCAGAACGGATCGATATCGAGCGCCGGGATCATGCCGCTGTCCTCCCTTTGCCGGCACCCTGCGCGAAATCACGTCCATTGCCAACGCGGCCCGCTCGTCGGTAGTATTCATCCAACAACGAACAACAAAAGAGAGAAAAGCGATGACGATCACCGTAAAGCCGTTGCATCCGGAGTTCGTTGCGCAAATCCTTGGGGTTGACCTGCGGCAGCCGGTCGATGCGCGGACGGTTGCGGCGATCACCGAGGCCATCAACCGCTATGCCGTCCTGGTGTTCCCCGGCCAGATGATCACCGACCAGCAGCAGATGGCGTTCAGCCGCAACTTCGGCGAACTGGAAACCACGGTCCGCGCCTACCGCAAGGATTTCGTGCCCCGCCTCGACTTGCACATGGCCGACATCTCCAACCTCGGCCCCGACAACCGCATCCTGCCCAAAGCCGATCGGCTTTGGCTGGACGGGCTGGGGAACCGGCTGTGGCACTCGGACAGCAGCTTCAAGCGTGTCCCGGCGCGGTTCTCGCTGCTGTCGGCGCGGGTGATCCCGAACCAGGGCGGGGAAACCCAGTTCGCCGACATGCGCGCCGCCTGGGACGCGCTGTCCGATCGCATGAAGGCGCGGGTCGAGGGGCTGGTCTGCGAGCACTCGCAGTTGTTCTCGCGCGGCAGCATCGGTTTTTGCGACTGGTCGGAGGAAGAGCGCGCGCGGATGGCGCCGGTGCCGCAGGTGCTGGTGCGCACCCATCCCGGCTCCGGCCGCAAGTCGCTGTTCCTGTCATCGCATGCCGGGCGCATCCGCGGCATGCCGGACCCCGAGGCGCGCCTGCTGCTGATGGACCTGACCGAGCACGCGACGCAGCGCGCGTTCGCCTATACCCACCGCTGGGTCGTCGGCGACCTGGTCATGTGGGACAACCGCTGCACCATGCACCGCTCACGGCCATATGACGAAACGCAGGTGCGCGACCTGCGCCGCACCACGGTTTCGGACGACGTGCCGACGGTGGTGGAGGCGGCCGCCTGACGCTGATTGGCGTTGCGGCGGCGACGGGATGCCGCGCCTGCCGCATCGCGCTCAGCTTCCCTCCAGCCACCCCACCACTTTGCCGCACAGGCTGGGCTTGCGGCCGGGCAGGGAAGGCGACGGCGGTGGCGGAGCGGCCTGCGACCAGGCAAAATCCCGCTCGAAGCTGTCGCGGCGCCAGACCGGCAGCGCCTTGAAATCGAAGTCCGGATTGGTGGGGTAGCCGCGGTAGCCGAAACGCTCCAGCACGGTTTCGTGCACGTACTGGCTGGCGCCCGGGCCGACGGTGCGGCGCTTCTCGCCGGCCCATTTCCACAGCGGCCCCTCGAAGGATTCGTGCAGCCCGCCGCGGTCGTACGGCTCGGTGGTGTCGAGTTCCGGCGGAATCGCATTGAGATCCAGCGCCAGCAGCGGATCGACCTGTGCCAGCATCCACACGAACGGGATATCGGCCGGACCGTGGTCCGCATAGCCGCCGCCGACGTCGGCATGCACGCCGGCGAACCAGACCTGGCGGATCATCTGGTCCGGCGCGGGATCCCTGGTTGTGTTCCACAGGGCTGGCGCGAACGGCTCGCGGCGTTCATCGATCGCCAGCGCCTGGAAGGCATAACGGACGTGGCTGCCAAGGCTGGTGTCGTAGAACCGGTAGGTCTCGGCACAGGGATGCCAGTTCTTCAGCACCCGGTTGCGCGGCACGCCGAGCGCGCCCACCGTGTCCCACACGCCGATGCAGCGGATCGGCACGTCGCGGGCGCGCAGGGGGAAGCAGCGGTCCAGCGCGGCGAGGTCGCGCTGCGTCTTCGGCAACTGGCTCCAGCGCCAGGCGTCCATGAAGCGTCCCATCTCCCTGGCGTGCAGCAGGCCGATGGCGCCGATGAGCCCGGCGACGCTACGCGCGGTGAAGGCGCCGCGCGAGAAGCCGAACAGGAAGATCTCGTCGCCTGGGGCATAGTTGTTGGCCAGGAAGGCATAGGTGTCGCGGATCGCCGGCGCGAGCCCGATGCCCAGCGCCCCGCCCAGCATGTGATCCAGCGGATCGCCGGTCCCAACTCCCGGATGATAGTGCACGATCTGCGGCGTGCCGTCCTCGGCCTGCGGCGCGATGCAGCGCAGCATCCGCACCACGTTGGTGGCTGACGGCCCGGCGTCGTCGGCGTTCCAGGTGCCGTCGCAGCAGACGACCAAGCGGCGATGAAGCCCGGGCAGGGGCTGTTCTTGCGTGACCATAATGTTACGAAACATGCATTATGGCGGATCGGCCGTCAACGGGCCATCCGCGCTTCCAGACGGAAGCCGCTTCAGGCCGGTTGTGCCGGTTTGTGGCTTCGCGCGATCAGGCCGGCGACCTGTCCGCGGATCTCGGCGCACAGGCCGGGGTCGAGCCGCGACAGCCAGCGCGGCGGGATGTCCTGCACCCCGTAGGCCGCGCCCGCCAGCATGCCTGCCAGCGCCCCGGTAGTGTCGGCGTCGCCGCCCTTGTTCACGGTTTCGGCCACGCAGGACTGAAAGCTGTCGGTCTCGAAGAAATGGTGCAGCACGGTCTGCACGGTATCGACCACATAGGCGCTGCACAGGCCGCGATACGGCTTGAAACGGAACTGGGGGTGCCCGGCCACCAGGGCGGACGCCTCGCGCCGGGCCGCGGCAACCCCGTCTCCCGCAAGCAGCACACGCGTCATCCGCCCGAGCGCGAGGACCGCCGCGTCGGAGAGCGGGTGGTGGTGGGTCACATGGCTCTGTTCGATGCTCCAGCGTTCGAATTCAGCCTCGTCGCCCAGCGTGGCCAGCACGACAGGCAGGTTGCGCATCAGCGCGCCGTTGCCCGCGTCGCCCTCGCTGAACGGGCCGCAGACCGATCCGTCGCTCATATAGCGGCGGATCCCCCGCCGGCAGGTGTTGCCGACGTCGACGGGATTGCCCCTGAGCCACGCGGCGAACTGCTCGCAGACGCGGGCGACGTCCCAGGTCTCTCCTTCCAGGATGGCGCGGCCCAGGCACATCGTCATCTCGGTATCGTCCGTCACCTGGCCGGGCGCGAGACGCAGCCAGCCGCCGCCCACGATGGTCTCGTGCCTGCCGTACGTGGCCTCGATCTCCCGGCGGGTCATGAACTCGACGGTGGCGCCCAGGGCATCGCCGACGGCGAACCCGAGATAGGCCCCGAGCGCCCGCTCATGCAGGCTCGGCGTCGTCATGTCAGTGGTAGCTGGCGACAACCCGGTACTCCCCGCCAATGACCAGGTACTCGCCTTCCGCCTTGAGCGGATGGTGCGGCAACAGGGTATTGAAGAACAGGATTTTCACCGCGGGCACCCGCGCCTCCAGGATGTGGTCGCCGAAGCAGCCGGCGGTGTCGCGGTCTTCCGTGAACGAGACGACGTTGTTGAAGCGCATCACCACCGTGCGCCGATCGATCCGCTGCACGAGGTTCGCGTCATCGCATTCGTTGGTGCCGCGGAAGAGCGTGACATGTGTCTTCCCGGGCACGAAACGGCGCATCCGCCACTGGCAGAATTCGTACAGCAGGTCGAGTTGCGCATAGATGGAATTGTCGTGGAAGCGGGTCGACATCTTTTCCGCGACATACGTCGTCCAGGCATCGACGGACGCGGCGTTCATCTGCTGCTTGTGATGGGTGGGAAGCAGGCCGAAGCGGCTTTCCACCCATCCTTTGATCACCGCGCCTTCCGGGCTGTTGGCGTCATAGCCCCAGCCTCGCAGCAGGCGCATGTAGCTGGAGCGGAAGCGTCGGCGCGCCCCGGAGCGGTCGCGCTGCTCGGGATCGATGTTGAACGCCGCGTGGACGTAGTTCTCGAACGCGTCCGCGGCCTCGGCCGGTGTTTCCGCCTGGTCGAGCATCTCGAACAGGTTCCGGTTGAATTCCCGCACCCCGGCGATGCGCAAGGTCCGCGGCTCGTCGTTGAACCGCCAGCTGCCGAGGTGGCGCGGCGCGACGTTGACGAGGTTGCTGCTGTGCCCGGCGCGGGCAAACTCGCCATCCAGTTCGTCGTGCAGGTCAGGAGTGGTCATGCCTTTACTCGATCGGGCGCCCGGCCATCGCCCGCCTGCCGGCAAGGGACTGTAACGAACGCATTGCCGCACTATATCCCGCTGCGCGCGTCCCGGCTATTGCGTGCAAACGCCGCGGAGGCCGGGTGGCCTGCGCGTGCCGCCGGCGAACCGGCTGGACGCCTTGCAAGGCGATCGCGCCGCCCGCGAGGTCAGCGATCTGGCGCGGGCCTCGGGCCGAAGTGGCGGCTCGGCGGGATGAGCGCCCGTCCTGTGACGTTGCCGGAGGCGGTCTGGCATGTGCAGGTGTCCGTGACTGTATCGGGTTGCTCCAGATCACAGACCAGGGTGCCGGCATAGCACCGGCGGGGCGGCGGCGGGATGCTTGGCCCCGGGCCGGGCAAGGGCGGCATCCAGTCGGGTGTTGTCAGGGCCGGCGGCGGCGGGCGATAGGCCGGCGGGACGATAATCTGCGGTTGCGGCACAATGAGCAGGATAATGCCGCCGCGGCCTTGCGCGGTTGTGGCGAGCATCAGCCCGCAGGCAGCGACAGCCAGAACGCTACCGAAGCGACGGTGCAAGCTGCGACAGCGCGGTGCCGCGGATAGGCTCGATCTCCGGCCGTCATCGGCTGGTGGCAGGCGATGATCGCCGGCGTCTTCAGCGGCAGGCGGCGCGCCACCTCGATTACCTTGCGCAGCCGCGGCGCGGGGGCGAATGCGGCGCGCAGCCCGCGAGCTCAGCGGCTTGACGCCGTCCGCAAGGCGAGGCGGCGGCTGGGCGGGATGAGCGCCCGGCCTGTGACGCTGCCGGAGGCGGTCTGGCATGTGCAGGTGTTCGCGACCGTACCGGGCTGCTTCAACGGGCAGACCTGGGTGCCAGCATAACACTGGGGCCGCGGCGGTGGAATGTCTGGCGCGGGGGCCGGCCAGGGTGGCATCCAGTCGGACATTGCTCGTTCCGGCGGCGGTGGGGCGTGGGCCGGCGGGGAGTTAGGTGGCGGCGGCGGCACAACGAGCAGGTAAGGCGCCACAGCGGCTTCCGCGGCTGTGGAAAGCATCAGCCCGCACATGGCGACAGCCGCAACTGTACTTAAACAAGAGTACCATTTCATGGCGGCACCTGATGATCCAGGATCCGGGTCGGCCAGTCTGCGTTCAGCGGTATGGCCAGCCTGGATATTCTCTTGCGAACCGTCGGAGGAAAGACAGATTTTCTTGAATTATCAGTTGATTTGCTTAATGCGGCCGCCACTTCTCTTGTAGGGACCAAAGCATCGCCATTCAACACTGCGTTTGCCGAGCGGTGCGATAGAGCGGGCAGAGGCGCAATACCAGCGATCTGCGGTCGCGCCGGCATGGTATCGATTGCCCCGGTGACCGGTTCGGGACGCCCGGTCTGGATTACCGGGCGGCGCCGGCGGAACCGGAGCCAATCGCGGTAGGGGTGCGCAAGGCGCACCCCTACCGCGATTGAACACAAATGGTCTTCGATTTCGCAGTCGTGCGAACCTGGCAGGCGGTCATGATACGACCGGATTTTGTTCCACCGGAGCAAAGCGCTGGTTGGGCTTGCAGCCCTCGAACACGATCCACCTGGGCGGATCCATCGGCGGAAATCGGTCATCGGACCAGCCCGCCGGTATGTTTCCCGCTTTCAGGGCAATAATCTTACTGTGTCAAAAACTGAGAGATAGTCAATGTTATCAATGGGTTATGGGAGCTCTAGTTTGCGAGAAAACGTCGTGACTACAATGTGTTAGGCGGAAACTGACACAGTCAAAATAAGGGCTTGCTTGGTATCCATCATCCTGCCGTGTAGAAGTGCCGGCTGCCAGGTCTTACCGGATCATGGGTTTGTTGACGTGTCGTCAGCAAGTGCTGCCGGTTTCAGCGGGCTTCCGGCAATTGTGGCAAGCACTGTTGAGGCACGGCAAGAAAGAGCCTCCGGCCTTGTCGTCATCGCCTGGCAGCCCGGCCGGGATTGCCTCAGGCAGCCTTGCAGTGTCTGACCCTTTGATCAGACCGCGATCCTGGCCGTTTTGGCCCTCTTCTCCTGCCCCAGACGGCGGCCGGGCAGGGCGACCGGCCCGGACCTGGCGCCGATCTGGCCTGTGCTCAGGCTGGCTGCTCCTTCGCCGGCTCCGGCGGCGGCTGCAGGTCCGCCGGCAGCACCTCCGGCGTCGGCTTCGGCGGGGCGGTTTCCAGCAGCAGGTCCTCCCGCCGCGGCAGTTCCCGCAGGTCCTTCAGGCCGAAATGCGCCAGGAACTCCGGCGTCGTTCCCCACAGCGTCGGGCGGCCGGGGGTCTCGCGCCGCCCCTTCGGAGCAATCAGGTTCAATTCCAGCAGCGAATCGAGGGTCTGCTGCGATAGCGCCGTGCCACGGATATGCTCGATCTCCGGCCGCGTCATCGGCTGGTGATAGGCGATGATCGCCAGCGTCTCCAGCGCCACGCGCGGCAGGCGGCGCGGCACCTCGATCACCTTGCGCAGCCGCGGCGCCAGGTCGGGCGCGGTGCGGAACATCACGCCGGTGCCGATGTCGATCAGTTCGACGCCGCGGCCGGCATAGCGTTCGCGCAGCCGCGCCAGCACCGCGTCGGCGTCGATGTCGTCCGGCAGCACCCGGGTCAGCGCCCGGGCTGAAACCGGTTCGGCGCTGGCGAAGATCAGCGCCTCGGCGAGACGCAGCGAGTCCTCGTCCGGTTCGCGCAGGCGGTTGGGGGAAGCGGCGGCTTCCGGTACGCCGGACGAGGCGGCCTCCGGGGTCGCGGCGACGTCCGGCTCGCCGGCCGCGGTCCCGGCCTCGGCGAATCCCGGGGCGTCTGCGGGCGTCGCGTCCTCAGCCGCGGCGATGTCGCCGACCGCGTGCTCCGCTGCGGGCGCATCCTCGGCCGCGGCGGTGTCCGGCAGGTCGCCGGCGCCGGCATCCGCGGTGACTGCCTCGTCGCTGTCGCCGGCGGGAGCCATCTCGTCCGGCTGGCCCTGGTCCACCGGCTGTGCCGCCTGCCCGGCCGGGGCGGGGCTGCGGTCCTGATCGTCGCTCATCCGTCCTGTTCTCCATCGCCGCCGCCCCGGCGCACCAGGATCGGGCCAAAGGCTTCCTCCTGCCGCAGCCGCACCACGCCGCCGCGCGCCAGTTCCAGGCTGGCGAGCAGGGTGCTGGCCAGGGCGGCGCGCCGTTCCGTCGGGCTTTCCAGTTGATCCGGCAGGAACTCCTGCAGCGTCGTCCAGTCCGGCAGGCTGCCGACCAGATCTGCCAGGCGGCGCAGCGCGTCCTGCACGGTCCAGATGGTCAGCGGGCGCGGCTTGTACACCGTCGATTTCGTGCCGCGCCGCACCGCGTCCAGGTAGGCACGCACGAACGCGCCGGTTTCCAGCGCGATGCGGGAGCGGTCAATCTCCTCGTGGCGTTCCGGCGCGCCGCGGGCGAACACGTCCTGGCCCAGCACCGGCCGCGCCGCCAGCCAGGCGGCCAGCGTGCGGACGACGTTCATCTCGCGCAGACGCTCGGCCAGCGCCTCGGCCGCCTGCAGGCCGTCTTCCAGGTCCTCGGCCGTCGGCGAGGGCACCAGCAGGCGGGATTTCAGCCAGGTCAGCCAGGCGGCCATCACCAGCCAGTCGGCCGCCAGTTCCAGGCGGACGCGCTTCGCCCCCTCGATCACCGCCAGGTACTGATCGACCAGCGACAGGATCGAGATCTTCGCCAGGTCCACCTTCTGCGCCCGCGCCAGGTCGAGCAGCAGGTCCATCGGACCCTCGAACCCCTCCAGCCTCAAGACCAGGCTCTCGCCGGGCGGCTCCATCGGCAGCGGCGGCGGAGCGTCCGCCGGGTCGGGGGGCGGCGCGGCAGCCGCGGCGTCAGATGCTGGCTCCATCGAGCCCTGCGACATTCTGTCCGGCAAGCCAGAAGATCACCCGGAAAGCCCAGGGCAGGACACGGTCCAGCGCCGCGCCCAGCGGATCGAAGCCCATCAGGCGCGGCAGGATGAAAATCGCCAGCAGCACAATAAGGATGCCGACCCGCTCGAGCTGCGCCCAGGCGCGAGCCAGTGGCAGCGGCAGCAGGCCAACGGCGATGCGCCCGCCGTCCAGCGGCGGGATCGGCAGCAGGTTGAACAGGCCCAGCACGATGTTGGCCAGCATGAAATAGATCAGGAACTGCTGGGCGCCGGCGCTCCAGACGCTTGGCCCCAGCACGCTGGGCATGATCAGCGCCCCGACCCAGGCGAGGAAGAAGTTCATCAGCGGCCCGGCGGTCGCCACCAGCGCCATGCCGCGGCGCGGGTCGCGGAACCTGAAAGCCGAAACCGGCACCGGCTTGGCCCAGCCGAACATGAAGAAGATCCGGTGCGGCGGCAGCACCAACTGGGTGACCAGCAGGAAGCCCGGCAGGATGATGGTGCCGACGGGGTCGATATGCCGGATCGGGTTGAGCGACAGCCGGCCGGCGTCCCGTGCCGTGGTGTCGCCCAGCGCCAGCGCGGCGAAGCCGTGCGCGGCCTCGTGCAGGGTGATCGCCAGGATCACCGGCACGACGGCAATCGCCAGGTTGATGACGATGGGGAGGATGTTCACGCGATCATTCCCAGCAAGCGGATGCGTTCAGCGGCCAGCGCGTCACCATCCAGCGTCATGGCGGAGGCCGCCAGCCGGGCGCGGGCCGCCTGCAGCCGCGCCCGGACCTGCGGCGTCAGCGGCGGGCAGGTGCGCAGCAGCGCCTCGGTCGCCGGGAAATCGCCGCTGCAATACAGCGCGATGTCGCAGCCGGCAGCCAGCGCCCGGGCCGCGAGGTCGGCCGGCGCGCCGGTCAGCGCCTTCATTGCCAGGTCGTCGGTCACCAGGACTCCTTCAAAGCCGATCCGCCCGCGGATGACGTTTGTGATCACAGCGCTGGACAGGGTCGCTGGAGCGGCCGGGTCGAGCGCCGGGAAGACGATGTGGGCGGTCATCATCCATGGCAGATCGGCATTCAACACAAAAGGCCGAATATCGGCGTCCAGAACATTGTCGGGCACGACCGGCAACGCAAGATGGCTGTCCACGCGCGCCCGGCCATGTCCTGGCGCGTGCTTGCCGACGGGCAGCACACCGGCGGCGAGCAGGCCGTTGGCCAGCGCCCGGCCAAGACGGGCGACGGCGGCGGGACAAGATGCCAGGGCGCGGTCGCCGATGACGTCATGCGCACCGGGCACCGACAGGTCCAGCACCGGCGCGGCGGCGATGGTGAAGCCGGCGGCGCGGCAATCGAGGCCAATCAGGGCGCCGGTCAGCCAGGCGGCTCGCAGGCCGGCTGCGGGGTGGGTGTCGAACAGGCGGCCGAGCGACGCCGCAGGGGGATGGGCGCGCCAGTGAGGTGGGCGCAGCCGGGCGACCCGGCCGCCTTCCTGGTCCACCATCAGCGCGGCGTCTTCCGGCAGGGCCTGCCGCAGGGCCGCGATCAGGCGGCCAAGCTGACCGGGATCCTGGATGTTGCGGGCGAACAGGATGACGCCCGCCGGCGGGAAGGCCGCGAACAGCGCGGTCTCCTGCGCCAGCAGGGCCGGGCCGGCAATGCCGACGATCGCAGCCCTGGTGGGCGCAGCCTTGGCCGGGGCAGCCAAGGGGGTAGCCAGGTCAGAATTCCGTCACTGTACAGCCGCCGCCCTTGGCCCGCACCTTGTCGCAGAAGCTGCGCGCCTGGGCGACGTCGGCGAAACCGGACGTCCGCAACCGCCAGAACGTGTGCCTGTCGTGCTCGACGTGGGAGAAGCTGGGCTGGCGGCTGGCCAGCAGCTCCGGCATCCGCTTCACCAGCAGTTGCCACTCGGTCCGGGCGCCCTGTTCGGTGGTCAGCGCCGCCAGTTGCACCGTCGCGCCGTGGCCCGCCGGAGCGGACGTCGCGACCGGCCTGGATATCGCAGCCTGCGCCTTGGGCGTGCTCTGCACGACGGTCGCGGGCGATGCCTTGGGTGCTGTGGCCTGGACGGCGGGCGCAGGGGAGGCTTTGGACATGTGCTGCACGGCGGGAGTCAGCGAGGCCTTGGATAGGCTCTGCACGACGGACGCCGGCGGTGCCTTGGGTGCGGCCTGGACGACGGACGCAGGGGCGGCAGCGGATGACGCCTCGTCGGCCGGGGGAGCGTCGGTGACGGCGGTGCGCAGGGCGGCGGTATCCGGGGTCTCCGCCACCGGGCCGAGCCTGGCCTTGGCGGTGTCCGAGCCGCCGGAGAAAACGTCGTTCTCGGCGGCGTCGATCTTCATCCCGCCCGGATCGGCCGGCTTCACGCGGACCGGGCGCGCATCGGCGCTCACCACGGGGATTTCGCCGCTGTGCCGGCCGGTCAGGGTGGAGATCCCGATCAGCACGGCCAGCACGGTGCCGATGCCGCCCGCGAACAGCGCCATGCGGCGCACATCCGGGTCCATCCCCGGCCTGGCCACCTGCTGCCGCGCGCCGTAGCGGCCGGAGCGCGCGGTGATGGTGGTCGTGGTGGTGGTGGTGCGTATGCCGGGCCTGGGAATGCTGAGATCGTCTACCACTGTTCCGTGTCTTTCCCGCTGGGCCGCTGGCCGGCGAGACAGCCGGCTGTCAGCGCATTTCTTCGACTGGTTGAACGCCCATCACTGCGAGGCCGGATCGAATAACGACAGCCGTTGCCGCCACCAAAGCCAATCGCGCCCGCGTCGCCACGGGCTGGTCGGCCTGGAGGAATCGTAGCGTCGTGTCGTCCTTCCCTCGGTTCCACAGCATATGAAAGTCGCTCGCCAAGTCATAGAGAAAAAATGCAATTCGATGCGGTTCTCTTGCGGAAGCCGCGCTTTCCACGGTGCGCGGCCACAGGGCCAGGCGGCGGATCACGGTCAGTTCCGGCTCGCTGTCCAACGTGTCCAGCGGGACGCCGGCCAGCGCCTGGTCGGTCACCGTGTCGGCGGCGAACATCTCGGCCGCGGCGCGCAGGACCGAGCGGCAGCGGGCGTGGGCGTACTGGACGTAGAACACCGGGTTGTCGCGGGTGGTCGCCAGCACGACGTCGAGGTCGAACTCCATCTGCGCGTCGGCCTTGCGGGTCAGCATGGTGAAGCGGACGGCGTCCTTGCCGACTTCATCCAGCAGGTCGCGCAGGGTGACATAGCTGCCGGCGCGTTTGGACATGCGCACCGGTTCGCCGCCCTTGACGATGTGCACGATCTGGCAGAGCACGGCGTCGAACCGGACGGCATCCTGCGACAGCGCGCGGACGGCGGCCCGCATGCGCGCCACGTAGCCGCCGTGATCGGCCCCGAGGACGTCGATCAGGGCGTCGTAGCCGCGCGCGATCTTGTCGGCGTGATAGGCGATGTCGTTGGCGAAATACGTGTTGCTGCCGTCGGACTTGCGCAGCGGCCGATCGACGTCGTCGCCGAAGCCGGTGGAGCGGAACAGGGTCTGCGGGCGGGGTTCCCAGTCCTCGGGCGCCTTGCCCTTGGGCGGGTCGAGGATGCCTTCGTAGATCAGGCCGTCGGCGTGGAGCTTTTCGATCACCGCGTCGGCGGCGCCGGTGGCGACGAGGTTGCGCTCGGAACTGAACACGTCCTGCCGCACGCCGAGCAGGCGGAGGTCCTCGCGGATCTCGGCCATCATGGCGTCGATGGTGAAGTCGCGCACGGTGTCGAGCCATAGCTCGGGCGAGGCGATGCCGAGGTCGGGGGTGGCGAAGGAGGCCTGATACTTGTGCGCCAGCGCCTTGCCGACGTCGATCAGGTACTCGCCGCGGTATTGCAGGCCGCCGGGGACTTCGTCGGAAAACTCGGCCTCGGTCATCGGCGAGCCGATGGCCTGGAGGTAGCGCCAGTAGGCGGCCCAGGCGAGGGCGGTGACCTGGGCGCCGGCGTCGTTGATGTAGTACTCCTTGGTGACTGCGTAGCCGGCCTTGGCGAGCAGGTTGGCCAGGGCGTCGCCGACGACGGCGCCGCGGCAGTGGCCGATATGCATCGGGCCGGTGGGGTTGGCGGAGACGTACTCGATGTTGATCTTCGTGCCGGCGCCTGTGGTCCCGTCGCCATAGGACTCGCCGGCCGTCAGGATCGCCGGCAACAGGGCACGGAAGGCGTCGGGCTTCAGGCGGAGGTTGACGAAGCCGGGGCCGGCGGCTTCGGCGGCGGCGATCCCGGGGGCGGCTTTCAGGTGCTGGACCAGGGCGGCGGCAATCTTCGCCGGCGGCTGGCGGGCGGCCTTGGCCGAGACCATGGCGGCGTTGGTGGCCATGTCGCCGTGGGCGGGGTCCTTGGCCGGGCTGATTTCGACCCGCGCGGCGACCTGCGGCGGAAGGTCGGGGATGGTGGCGGCCAGGGCGTCGAGGACGGTCTGGCGCAGGTGGGCGTAGAGGTCGGTGGGGTTCATGGCGCGGGTGTTAGCGCGGAACGGGGGCGTGGGTCGATGGCGAGTTACCCCGCTCGGGAATCCGCCGGCGTCCGGTACAGCAGACCACAGGTCGGTTGGGACGCACCGGCCGCCGTTCCCGTCATGGCCGGGCATGCCGCATAGACGCTAACTTAAGCGGCCAGTGGCACCACCGTTGCTACAACGTCATGGTGGCGCAGGCCCACCATCCACGCCTCTGCCGGGATCAGCACCGCAAGGCGTGGATGCCGGGCCTTCGCCCGGCATGACGGTTGGGGATGGTCGCTGTTTGGCCGTCTCATTAATAAGTCAGCGCCGATGGGGACATGCCGGGCCATGACGATCTGGACCCCGGCGGTCGCCATCACGGCCAATCAGCCTCCCACCCGCGCGCGGCGCTCCCTGAAGCTTTCGACGACGTCGCTGATTGTATCATTGGAAAACGGCTTGGCCAGGGCCGGTATGGCGGCATAGCGGGGATCGATTCCATGCTGCGCGTTGCCGGTTATGAACACGAACGGCACGCCGCGCGCTGCCAGCACGTCGGCCACGGGATACACCAGTTCGCCGCGCAGGTTGATATCCAGCAGCGCACCGTCAAGCGTTCCGCCGCCATTCTCGACCAGCGCCAGCGACTGAGCGACCGTGCTGGCAGGCCCCACGACGGTGCAGTCGAGATCAAGCAGCAGATCCTCCAGCAGCATCGCGATCAGGGTTTCGTCGTCGACGACAAGAATGGCCAGCCTGTCATCCGGCGGCGTTGCATTCATGGCTGCCTCCTGATCCTTGGAGAAAGCGGAATCCGGAACCGGCATTGTGCACCCGCCGGATCGAAATGCATTTGCGTTTCGCCACCAAGCTCATGCGCAATGGCCCGTTCGAGCAGCCGCGATCCGAAGCCGCGCCGGGACGGAGTCACGACAACCGGGCCGCCATGCTCGCGCCAATGAATGGCCAGTTCCCCCGGTTCGCCGTCGGGCTGCACCTGCCAGCGGATCGCAATCGTGCCGTTGACGCCGGACAGCGCGCCGTACTTGGCGGCGTTCGTCGTCAGCTCATGGAACGCGAGGCTCAGCGTCACCGCCTCGTTTGGCGCGAGCCAGATGGCCGGGCCATCCATTGTCCAGCGCTCGGCCACGTCAGACACGGCGTAGGGCTGCAGGCCGATGCGGATGACGTCGGCAAGCCAGGCCCCTTCCCATTCCGAGCGGGTCAGCAGGTCATGGGCCGCGCCGAGTGCCGCCAGGCGTCCGGCGAATGTGTCGTAGAACTGTTCCGGCGCGGTGGAACGGCGCGTCTGGGCGGCAATGGACTGCACCACCGAAAGCGTGTTCTTGACCCGATGCACAAGCTCGCTCAGCAGCAGCGACTGATGCTCGTCCGCCCGCTTGCGCTCGGTGATGTCGCGCAGGATCACGGTGAACAGTTTCCGCCCGTCCACGCTGGCCTGCGAGATCGACGCCTCGATCGGGAACTCCTTGCCGCTGCGCCTGACTCCGTACAGGGTGCCGAGCTTTCCCATCGCCCGGCTGGTGACGCCGGTTTCCGCGAAGCCGCGGACATGGCCGGCATGCGCCTCGCGGAAGCGCGGTGGAATGAACTGGCCGAGCGGACCGCCAAGCGCCTGCTTTGCCGGACAGCCGAACATCGCCTCGGCGGCCGCGTTGAACAGCACGATGCGCTGGTCCTCATCGACGGTGATGATCGCATCCATGGCGGAGTCGACGACGCCGGCCAGGCGCGACCGGCTTTCCGCCATCTCCCGCGTCGCCTGTTTCCGCTCGCTGATGTCGCGCAGGATGTTGGCATAACCGGTCAGTCGGCCGCTCTCGTCGTAAAGCGGCGTGATCGAGACGTCGGCCCAGAAGCGCGAGCCATCCTTGCGCACACGCTCGGCTTCCTCATGAAAACCGCCCTCGGCCGCGGCAAGCCTCAGCACCTCCAGGGGGCGGCCGGCCTGCGCGACTTCTTGAGGAAACAGCAGAGAGAAATCATGCCCGACGGCTTCCTCCGCGGTCCAGCCCTTGATCCGCTGCGCACTGGCGTTCCAGGTCGCGACGCGGCCCTGCGGATCGAGCATGAAGATCGCATAGTCCTTCACGCTCGTGATCACCAGGCGATAACGGTCCTCGCTGTCGCGCAGCGCCCGCTGGATCAGCCTGTGTTCCCGTTCCTTGATCCGTTGCAGGGCGCCGGCCATGGCGCAGATCAACAGGCCCATGACGACGAACACGACCAGTGCGATAGCGTCCGACGGGCGCTCGATCGCGAAACCGCCTCTTGGCTCGAGCAGGCATATCGCCTCGAAGGCGGCTGAAAGCACCGTGATGAAAACGCCAGGGCCGGCGCCGCAAACGACTGCGGCGATTATGGTGGCGGGGTAGAACGTCAGATAGGGCGGTATGGCGCCGTAGCGAGCCTCGAGAAACAGTCGCAACGCGGCGGCGAGAACGAAGATGGTTACAGCAACACCGTAACGAAAAGACCAGTGACGTTTCCAGACATGCTGCATTGTCGTTGCCGACGCCACGCTCCGCGTTTGCCGACGTAAGGTGATCATCTTAAGTAGGTGGCGGCAGGGCTACCACAACTATTCAACGTCAATGTGCAGATCGCAATCCAATAGGTTGTTCGACATTAGACAATGCAACCTGTTACCTTGTTTTCATGTGTCCGGGACCGTGCCTGCCAATAGCCTGTCGGTACGCCCTGAGCAATATCATTCCGCAACAAAACGCAGTGTCCGCTGCTCCCGGGACCACCATGCCGGCGCCAGGCGCCGGGTGATGGACCCCACTCTCACCCCAGCCAGTCGGGCACCGGCAATCCCTTGCCGCGAAGGAATTCGGGGTTGAACAGTTTCGACTGGTACCGGGACCCGCCGTCGCACAAGATGGTCACCACCGTATGGCCCGGCCCCAGGGTCCGCGCCACCCGGACCGCGGCGGCGATGTTGATGCCGCTGGAGGTGCCGACGGACAGACCCTCATGGATCAGGACTTCATAGATCCACGTCAGCGCTTCCGCGTCCGGAATGCGTTCGGCGTCGTCGATCGCCGCGTCCTTCAGGTTCTCCGGCACGCGCGACTGTCCGATACCTTCGGTGATGGACGACCCCTCGACGGTCAGGTCGTTGCTCTTGACCCAGCCATGCAGCCCGCTGCCGTGCGGGTCCGCCAGTACGATGCGCACATCCGGCTTGCGCTCCTTCAGCGCCAGCGAGACCCCGGCCAGCGTGCCGCCGGTGCCGCAGGCGCAGGTGAAGGCATCGACCTGGCCGCCGGTCTGGTCCCAGATCTCCGGCCCGGTGGTTATCCGGTGCCCTTCGCGGTTCGCCAGGTTGTCGAACTGGTTGGCCCAGATGGCGTTGCCGGTGTCGATCGCCATCTGCTCGGCCAGGCGGCGGGAGACATGCACATAATTCTCCGGGTCCCGGAACGGCTTCGCCGGCACCAGCCGCAAGTCGGCGCCGATCATGCGCAGGGTGTCGATCTTCTCCTGCGACTGGGTTTCGGGCATGACGATGACGCAGCGGTAGCCGCGGGCATTGCCCACCAGGGTCAGGCCGATGCCGGTGTTGCCGGCGGTGCCCTCGACGATCGTGCCGCCGGCCTTCAGCGTGCCGCGCTCCTCGGCGTCGCGTATGATCGCCAAAGCGGCGCGGTCCTTGACGGAGCCGCCGGGGTTCATGAACTCGGCCTTGCCCAGGATGGTGCAGCCGGTTGCCTCGGACGCCCGTCGCAGGCGGATCAGCGGCGTGTTGCCGATGGCCTCGGCCAGGTCTTCCTGCCAGGTGGTGCCGTGATATAGGGCAGTCATTTGGACCTCTCTTTCCCCAGCGGAGCCGTCAGTATGGTTGAGAATGTCGTGCCGAAACAGACCTGGGATGCCCTGGCCGGCAATCCAGAGGCGCAGCTGGTCGATGTGCGCACGGAAGCGGAATGGGCGTTCGTCGGCGTGCCCGACCTGAGCCAGGCCGGAAAGAAAACCGTGCTGATCCCGTGGCAGACCTATCCGGGCATGCGGCGGAACGACGCCTTCACCGAGCAACTGGCGGATGCCGGCCTGACGCCGGACCACCACCTCTATTTCATCTGCCGCAGCGGCGCGCGCAGCATGGCGGCGGCCGAGGCGGCGAAGGCGGCGGGATTCCCCAACGTCTATAACGTCGCCGACGGGTTCGAGGGTCCGTCCGACCGCCAGGGCCATCGCGGCGTCACCGCCGGATGGAAGGCCGACGGGCTGCCGTGGCGGCAGCCGTAGAGCTGGATCAGCCTGGCCGGATCGCCAGGCGAGCCCCCGGCGGATGCCGTCGTCCACCAGGACCGATCGAGAGCGTTCCCGGCCACGGCGGGACCGCTCTCGCGCCGCGGGTTACCGCCGTGCCTGATCAGCGGCCGCGACGTGGGCCGGGCCCTCCTCATCGACCAGCAGCCGCAGCACCGTCATCCACGGGAACCGGGTATCCAGCACGACGCCCTCGGGCGCCGCGAGCTTGCCGTCCGCCGTCACCGGCACGTAATTCATCGTCACCGAATCCTGCACGTTGCCGCCGATGACCGCGATCCGGCCGGGCACCGAGGTATCGACAACGATATCGCAGTGCGAGGTGAACAGCCCGGGCGTCGGCAGGTCCTCGTAGCGCAGCCCCCGGGCGGCGCCGCGGCCGAAGCAGACGAGGTCGCCCGGGCGCGGCGCGTAGTCCTGCACCCGTTCGGCTGCCACCAGCCAGCCGGTCGCCTGGCCGAGCGTCATCTTTTTCGCCGCGTTGATGTAGTCGGCATGATCGGCGGAATACGGAAAGCGCCGCCCGGCGCCGGCGATGCGCATGACGTAGGAAACGAACGCGGCGGACCAGGCGTAGTCGCCATCCATATCCGGCGGGAACACCACGCCATGCCCGTCATGCTTGCCGGTCCAGTCGCTTTCCGCCGAGCCCGCGTTGAGGCCGAGCCACCAATATTCGCCGACGCGCTGCCACAGGCCCTGCTCGCGTTCCGGCTTGATGGTGCGATCGGCTTCCGCCTCGGGGTCCGCCATGGTCCGGCCGAACAGGCGCCATTCCCGCAGCGCGATGGCGACGACGGCCTGACGGGAAAACGGCTGGAACGGAACCTTGGCGAAAGGCGGCACATGAGCGTCGGGCATTGGCTTCCCCATGCAGGCGGTCAGCAGGAACAGAATTGGGAGTAGTGCCAGGCGAGCCGCGCGGCGGATGCCTGGCCACGGCAGGCGGTTGGTGGCGCGATGTTCGGGGTTCATGGGCCTGGCAGGTTGATCGGCGGGATCCTGTTACGCCTGCTCGGAACGCAATGCCATGCTCGTGATCGCACGCAGGGCATTCGCGCTTCAGAACAGAGGCAATACCAACGACCCTGCTGCCGCGCCGCCGGCAGCGGCGAGCGGATCACCGCGAACTCCATCGCCCGCTCCATGGAGCGGAAGCCACCGAAAATCGTCTGGCGCAATTTCATCATCCGCCCGTCGCGACGGCACACGCGGGTCGGCGTTGGTTTGCCGCAGGCTGAGCCGCAAGAGCAGGTTGCGACCAACCCGGCCGCCGATGCGGAAGCCGGTTTCATCAGCAATTCTAAAGCGGACCGCAGGCCGGTTGGGACGCACAGGCGGCCTGTCTTCATCGTCATGGCCCGGCTCGTCCCCATTGGCGCTAACCTAAATGGGGAACAGGGCATGGTCGTCGCCTTATCGTCATGGCCGGGCGTGTCCCGGCCATCTACCCCCCCGCCGTCGAAGCGCAGATGGCCGGGACACGCCCGACCATGACGGTGAGGTAACGGACCTGGCCCTGTCTCTCTGAAGTCAGCGCCCATGCAGCTTGTCCCTACCGGATGCACAGATCCCGGAAACGATCCGCGGCAGCCGTGGCTCACACTGTCATGGCCGGTGCTGATTTCACCGGCAGCAATCAGGCTGACACGGGGTTCGCACCGAGTTTCACGGAGGACGTGGATATCGCGCTTCGCGCGAAGCGCATGAAGTCATCGGACGCGGCCACAGAGGCGGCCACAGGGGTGACCATGTTGCGGGCGTCCCGGAAGACTCTGCGGAGCTCCGTGCAAACCCCGTGGAACTCCGTGTTCGCTTGATTGCGGAGGCAAATCCGCCCCGCCCTATCCGGGTCCGCACCACACCCCACGCCCGATGCGCGGCTCACGCCGCGTCGCCCTGTCTCAACCGACCTGAGGTCTGCTGTAGATCCCGTTGTTCAAATATGGAGAGCGCGGCCTTCAACTGCCAGAGCAGCTTCCTTTACCGCTTCGCTCAAGGTCGGGTGGGCGTGGCAAATTCGCGCCACGTCCTCCGCGGACGCACCGAATTCGATTGCCGTTGTCAGTTCGGCAATGAGCGTGCCTGCATCCGGCCCGATCACGTGCGCCCCAAGCAGACGGTCTGTCGTCTTATCCGCCAGGATCTTCACAAACCCGTCTATGTCGCCCATCGCCCGGGCACGTCCGTTCGCCGAAAACGGAAACTTGCCGACAGTATAGGCAATGCCACCGGCCTTCAGCTCTTCTTCGGTCTGACCTACCGAGGCAACCTCCGGCCATGTATAGACAACGCCCGGGATCGCATTGTAGTTCACATGTCCCGTCTGGCCAGCAAGGATTTCAGCGACCGCAACACCCTCATCCTCGCCTTTGTGCGCCAGCATCGGGCCTGCGATCACATCGCCAATGGCATAGATGCCCGGAACATTCGTTTCATAGTGCGCATCGACCTTGACTCGCCCACGGTCGTCCAGCGCGACGCCGACATCCTCCAGGCCAAGGCCGCTGGTATAGGGACGCCGGCCGATGGAGACCAGCACGATATCGGCGGAGATCGTTTCCTCTGCACCGCCTGCCGCCGGTTCCACCACCAGTCTGACGCCATTTTCCGCTACACTGGCGCTGGTGACTTTCATGCCCAGCCTGAACCTGAGTCCCTGCTTCTGCAGGATGCGCTGAAATGCTCCGGCAATCTCATTGTCCATGCCCGGTACGATACGATCAAGGAACTCCACGACCGTGACGTCCGCGCCTAGGCGGCGCCAGACACTGCCCAGTTCCAGTCCGATGACGCCACCGCCGATCACCACGAGGTGGCCGGGCACCTTGTCCAGCTCCAACGCGCCGGTCGACGTAACGATCTGCTTCTCGTCCACGACGACACCAGGCAGGGGCACGCTTTCACTGCCGGTGGCTATGACAATACTTTTTGCCGCGTAAGCCTTGCCATCGACATCCACGGTGCCGGGAGCAGTAATGCGCCCGGTACCTTTCAACCAGGCAACTTTGTTCTTGCGGAACAGGAATTCGACGCCTTTGGTGTTGGCGGCTACAACCTCGGACTTGCGCGCCTGCATGCGGGCAAGATCTAGCTCCAGGCCATCGATGAGCACACCATGGTCCTTGAGCGCATGTTTGGCTTTTTCGAACTCTTCCGAGGACTGCAGCAGGGCCTTGGACGGGATGCAGCCGATATTCAGGCAGGTGCCACCCAACGTCCCGCGCTTCTCGACGCAGGCGACTTTCAGGCCAAGCTGTGCGGCCCGGATCGCGCAGACATAACCGCCAGGGCCGGAGCCAACAACAATGACGTCAAAGGAATCACTCATTGCCGTCGGCTCCTAAAGGTCCAGCAACAGGCGGCGGGGGTCCTCGACGCCTTCCTTGACACGGACCAGGAATGATACCGCTTCCTTTCCGTCGACGATGCGATGATCGTAGCTGAGGGCCAGGTACATCATCGGCCGGATCTCGATCTTGCCGCCGGCAACGACAGGTCGATCCTGGATCTTGTGCATGCCCAGGATTGCCGACTGCGGCGGGTTCAGGATGGGCGTCGACAACAGGGAGCCATAGATGCCACCGTTGGTGATGCTGAACGTGCCGCCCGTCAGCTCCTCCAGCTTCAGCGCGCCATCCCGCGCGCGCCGGCCGAAGTCGGTAATCGCGGCCTCGATGCCTGCAAAACCGAGCTTGTCCGCGTCGCGAATGACCGGCACGACCAGTCCGGACGGGCCGCCGACCGCGATCCCCATGTGGACGAAGTTCTTGTAGACGATGTCGTCGCCATCGATTTCGGCGTTGACGGCCGGGAACTCCTTCAGCGCCACGCAGCAGGCGCGGACGAACACGCTCATGAAACCGAGGCGGACGCCCTTGTGCTTCTTCTCGAAAGCGTCGCGGTATTCACTGCGGAGCGCCATGATCGCGCTCATGTCCACCTCGTTGAAGGTGGTCAGCATCGCCGCGTTGTTCTGCGCTTCCTTGAGGCGCAGCGCAATCGTGCGACGCAGGCGCGTCATCTTCACCCGCTGCTCGCCTGGCTCATCCTGGCGTGGCCCCTTCGCGACCGGAACAGACGCAGGGGCCGGAGCCGGGCGGTTCAGGAAACCCAGCACGTCGCCTTTGGTAATGCGCCCATCCTTGCCGGTACCGGCACCAACATCGCCCGCAGCGATCTGGTTGTCGGCGAGAAGCTTCGCGGCCGCTGGCAAGGGTGCGTGAACCGGCTCCGACGCCGCCGGCCGGGACACCGGTCCCAAAGGCCGCGGCGGCGGATTGATGCCAGCGGGCGGATTGGCGGCTGGCCTGGCCGGTTGTGCCTGGGTGGACGCATCAGCCGGAACAACCAGGCCCAATACCGCGCCGACTTCGACTTCCGTGCCTTCAGGCACAACAATCGAGGACAGGACGCCGGCGGACGGCGCATTCACCTCGACCGTCACCTTGTCGGTCTCGAGTTCCACCAGGGGCTCATCGGCCGCCACAGCGTCACCTTGCTGCTTCATCCAGCGAGCAATGGTCGCAGTGGTCACGCTTTCGCCCAGCGCGGGCACTAGGATCTCGGTCGCCACGGCAGTACCTCTCAAGAGTCAGGCGCTATATCGAACGGCAGAGGGGTCTAGCCGATACCGAGCACAGTTGCCACTAGTCGCGACTGTTCAGCCATATGCGTGCGAACCAGTCCGGTGGCCGGGCTCGCCGCGGCTTCACGTCCCACATAGACCGGCCGCCTGACCCTCATGTCCAGGCGGCTGAGTACCTTCTCGATGCGCCGGTCGACGAAGTTCCACGCCCCCATGTTCTCGGGCTCTTCCTGGCACCAGACGACGTCGGCATTGGGATATGGGGCCAAGGCATGGGCCAGCGAGTTCTCCGGGAACGGATAGATCTGCTCCAGCCGGACCAGGGCGATATCCTTGATCTCCTTGGACCGGCGCTCGGCCAGAAGGTCATAGTAGACCTTGCCGGAGCAGATTGCGACGCGGCGCACTTGATCGGGGGGCAGGATTTCGTCGATCTCAGGGATCACGTACTGGAACCGGGTGCCGTCGGACATGTCCTCGAGTGACGAAACCGCCAGCTTGTGCCGCAGCAACGATTTCGGCTCGAACACGACCAGTGGCTTGCGGAAGTTACGATGCACCTGGCGGCGCAAGGCATGGAAATAATTTGCCGGCGTCGTGAGGTTGCATACATACATATTGCGCTCCGCACAGAGCTGCAGATAGCGCTCGATCCGGGCGGACGAATGTTCCGGGCCCTGCCCTTCAAAGCCATGCGGCAGCAGCAGCACGAGACCGGACATGCGCAACCACTTGGTTTCACCACTGGCCAGGAACTGATCGATGATCACCTGGGCACCATTGGCAAAATCGCCAAATTGCGCCTCCCACAGCACCAGGGTGCGGGGATCGGCCAGCGAGTAGCCATATTCGAACCCCAGCACGCCGGCCTCCGACAGAAGCGAATTGTAAATCTCGATCTTCGCCTGGTCGGGAGCAATGTTGTTCAGCGGTGTGTATTCGTTCTGGTTCAACTGGTCGATCAGCACGGCATGGCGTTGGCTGAACGTGCCACGCTGCGTGTCTTCGCCGGACAACCGGATACGACTCCCCTCCAGCAGCAGGCTGCCGAAAGCCAGCGCCTCGCCGGTTGCCCAGTCGATGCCCTGGCCGCTTTCGAACGCTTCCGCCTTGGCCTCAAGCTGACGGGCTATCTTGGGATTGACGTTGAAGCCGTCCGGCACGTGGGACAAGGCGGCGCCGATCTTCCTGAGCGTGCCGGCCGGGACCTCGGTCGGCTCTTCCGTCAGTTCCACTTCCTGCTGATCGACCGGCGTGAAGCCCGCCCAGTGTCCCTCCAGCCAATCCGCCTTGTTTGGCTTGTAGGATTTCGCCGCCGCGTTGGCCTCTTCCAAGGTTCTGGTGACTGCGTCCAGCATACCTTGTGCATCCTCGGCGGAAACAGTGCCTTCCGCTGCCAGTTTCTCCGCATACAGGGCACGCGTTGTCTTCGTCCGGTTGATGGCCTTGTACATCAACGGCTGGGTGAAGGCCGGCTCGTCGGTTTCGTTGTGGCCGTGCCGCCGGTAGCAGACGATGTCCAGTACGATATCGCTGGCGAACTTCATGCGGTACTCGGCCGCCATCCGGGCGCAGAATATCACCGCCTCGGGATCGTCGCCGTTGACGTGCAGGATCGGCGCCTGGATCGACTTCGCGACATCGGTGCAATACAGACCGGAGTAAGCATGTGCGGGAACAGTGGTGAAGCCAATCTGGTTGTTGACGATCAGATGGATCGTGCCACCCGTCCGATAGCCAATGAGTTGGCTCATGGCCAGGGTCTCGTACACCAGCCCCTGGCCGGCGAACGCCGCGTCGCCATGCATCAGGATAGCCATGACCGAGCCGCGCTTCTTTGTGTCGCCCGCCCAGTCCTGGCGCGCCCGGACCTTGCCAACCACGACCGGATCGACGGCCTCGAGATGCGATGGGTTGGGTTGCAGCGACAGGTGCACCGTGTGTCCGCCGATCTCCACATCCGTGGAGGTGCCGAGGTGGTACTTCACGTCGCCCGATCCCTGCACGTCGTCCGGCTTGAAGCTTTCACCACTGAATTCGCTGAACAGCGCGATCAGAGGCTTCTTCACGATGTTGACCAGCGTGTTCAACCGGCCGCGGTGCGGCATGCCTATTGCGATCTCGCCCACGCCGGCTGCGGCAACGGTCTCGATCATGGCACGTAGCGCCGGGATCGTGACCTCGCCGCCTTCCAGGCCGAACCGCTTGGTGGTCACATAGCGCTTCTGGCAAAACGCCTCGAATCCTTCGGCCTCGGTCAGGCTGTGCAGGATAGTGCGCTTCTCCGCGGCGTCCAGCGTGGAATGCCACGGTGCGCCTTCGACCCGGCGCTGGATCCAGGACTTCTGTTCCGGGTCCTGGATGTGCATGAATTCGACGCCGATTGGGCCGCAATACGTCTCGCGGAGGATCTTCAGGATCTCACGCAGCGTGGCGGTTTCCTTGCCGAGCACGTAGTCGATGAAAATCGGCTTGTCCATGTCGGCTTCAGAGAAGCCATACGACTTCGGATCCAGTTCCGGATGCGGCGCTGGAATCTGCAGGCCCAGTGGATCCAGCCGGGCCTCGAGATGGCCGCGCACACGGTACGACCGGATCAGCATCAACGCGCGGAGCGATGAGATGGTGGCGGCCCGGACCTGCTCGGCGGACAATCCGCCGGGTGCCGTGGCGGCGGCGGGTTGCTCGTCGTAGCTGAGGCTCGGGCGGGGCGCCCAGGATGCGCCGCTTGCATCCTCCAGCACGGCACGCGCCTCATCGTTCATGGCGGCAAAGAGATCGGCGAAGCTGGGATCGACGGAGGATGGATTGGATGCCCAACGTGCGTACAAATCGGCCAGAAATGCGGCGTTGGCACCATTGAAGGCCGATGCCAGGATGTCGATACCTGCCATTTGTTACGATTCCTTACCTGTACGTCACATGCCTCTTAGAGAAGCGGCCCATTTGCGCAAAGACCGAATTGTCACTTCAGGGTTGTTCGCCCCGCATGTCCACACTTTGTGGGAAATTTATGGTCGCCGGCAGGCAGGCGAGGTAGCGTCCTGTACACAAAGACATGTCCGGCGACACGGGATGCCGCCGGACATTGCCGAGACGGTGCACGATATGGCTATGCAGCCATCATCAGTCACCCGTCATGTCGAAGGCTGTTCCTCCGCCGGGGGAGACGACGACCGATTGCGCCGTTCCGCCATGAACTGGTCGAACTCCGCCTTATCCTTGGCAAAGCGCAGGCGTTCCAGGAAGGCGGTGAAGTCCTTCTGCTCCTCTTCCAGGCGGCGCAGCGTTTCCGCCTTGTACTCGTCGAAGGCATGATTGCCGGAGGACCCATCGGTTCCCCATGCCCACGATTTCCAGGTGCTGAACGGTCCGGCGTCCTGCCAATTCTGAACCCGGGCTCTGCCGCGGCGGCTTAAGCATCCCATACGGCCACTCCCAATCATATAGAGTAACAAAGCCAGTCCCACTGGCCACCAGAACATGAAGCCGAGGACAACGATGGCGATTGCAACGGGGCGGCTCATACCCGCCGGATACCAGAAAGGCGGCGGAATACCTGCCCCAGCCCCGTTGGACCGCTGATCCCACTGCTGAGCCCAGGGACCTTGCCGGGAACCGCCCCAGCCGGTTGACGCAGGATTGCCGTTCCAGTCGCGATCACCATAGGGGTTACGATTTGCAGCACTCATCATTGAGGGCCTCATGTGAATGTAAGACACATTTACATTAGGGTCGAAGGAATGAGACGTCAAGCTTTGGAAACGTGAAATCAAGTCCTCTGCGTTCATCCGGGGGAATCCATCGCTGCAGCTTGGTCATCGAAGGCCGTCGCGGTGCCCAGTCCAGCGGAACTGGCGTCGAACCAATGGGTCGAACCTCTGGGACGATCGCTGCCGGCGCGGCAAGCCGGTGGCTGTCAACCGCCGCATTGGCGTTAAAATAGCGCGGCGGCGGCACGATGCTTGCCTCTTCGTCATGGCCCGGCTCGTCCGCGCCAACTGTCGCGGTACAGTGCTGGAACGGGTGGCCCAAACGAGCCGGGCCATGACGAAGAGGCAATAGCCCGCTGCGCTTTTAACGCCAATGTGTCAACCGCCGGCCAGGCCGAGGCTTTGCAGGTAGATCAAGATGCCGGCCTCCAGCAAATCCTCCGCAGGCATGGGCAGTTTGCGCCGGGAGGGGCCTGTTCGCACGAACAGCGATGCGATTCCGTGCGCCATGGCCCAGACGTGCAATGCCATCATCAGCGACGGAGGGCGCCGTTCCGGCGGCAGTGTCGCGGCGACCTGGTCTGCCGCTTCCCGCAAGACATTGAACGCCCGGTCGCCCGCAGCCTGCATCCCGGGATGAACGTCCATCGCGAGACGGGAATCGAACATCGCTATGTAATAGGCCGGCATCTGGCGGGCGAATGCCAGATAGGCCCGTCCAAGATCCTCGAATGCGCGCCCCGGGTTGGGACGACCACCATTCCAGGCCTCGGCCAGACGCGCCGCGAAAAGATCGAAACCGCGCGTGGCGACCTCCGCCAACAGGGCATCGGCGTCGCGAAAGTGCCGATATGGGGCGGCTGGGCTGACGCCCGCCAACCGGGCGGCTTCCGCAATTGTGAAGCCGGCCGGCCCCTTGGCGCTTATCAGTTCCAGCGCCGCGTCGATCAACGCTTCACGCAGATTGCCGTGATGATAGCCGCGGCGGCCTGAACCGCCATTTGAGGAACCAGACCAACTCATGTAAACACATTTTACATCGGTTCCCTGAACGGTTCCAGCGCCGCGGACATGAAAAAATGGCCCGGCCGCAAGAGCGGCCGGGCAAGTCAGGTCCGGGTTGACAAGGATCAATCGAGATCCCCTCGGCACGCGGGGTTGGGGCACCACCGGCCGAGGCCCACATAATCATTCAACGGCTCTGATCCATCTGTGAACTGCCTCACACACCGGCAATCACGAACCTGAGGTCGATCAGCAGTGTTGCGGTATGGCGGCGTCGCGGTTAGGTTCCGCTTTCGAATCTGGAGTACTTACCTATGGGTGCGCTGTTTTGGCTCTTGGATGAGCTACTCAGCCTATATCTCTGGGCCGTCATCCTGGCGGCGCTGTTCAGCATGCTGGCGGCCTTCGGGGTTCTGGACACGCGCAACCGCGTCGTTTGGAGCATCGGTGACTTTCTGTATCGCATCACCGAGCCGGCTCTGCGGCCGATTCGCAATTTGCTTCCTAACTTCGGGAGCATCGATATCAGCCCAATCATCGTCATACTCTTGCTGCAGGCCGCCCGGATGGTCCTGGCGAGCATCTATCAGGCGCTGATCCTGGGCACGTTGCGGCCGCTGTTCTGAAAATGTTTTGGTGCCCTCGTCCTGATGGCGTCAATCTCACGGTGAAGGTTCAGCCAAAATCGCGCCGGCCTGGCATCCAGGGCCGATCCAGTTCCTCGCGCGGCCCCTGCCTGCGCATTGGCGTGAGCGAAGCGGCAGAGGATGGCCGCGCCAACCGTGCAGCCTGTACCGTGCTCGCACAGGCGCTGGATATGCCGGCTTCGGCGGTAACCGTGACGCTCGGCCAGACCAGCCGCGACAAAATTCTCCATGTCGCCGGCGATGTTTCCCTTTTGAAAGCGAGACTGGAAGCTCTGTGACTGCTCGGCTTATTGACGGCAAATCCGTGGCTGCGGCATTGCGTGCCGAGGTTGCGGCGAACGTTGCGGCTGCGGGCTTTGCGCCCGGTCTGGCTGTCGTGCTGGTCGGTAGTGATCCCGCCAGCAGCGTGTACGTCCGCACCAAGGACCGTGCCGCGCGAGAGGCCGGCATTCAGGCGCACACCATCCATCTGCCCGCCGAGACCTCGCAAGCCGCTTTATTGGCGACCATCGAGGCGCTGAATGCCGATCCGGCAATCGATGGGATATTGGTCCAGTTGCCTTTGCCTCGCGGGATCGATCAGCATGCGGTGATTGAAGCGATTGATCCGGCCAAGGATGTGGACGGCTTTCATCCCATCAATGTCGGCTATTTGTATGACGGACGGCCAGCCCTGGTGCCATGCACCCCATCGGGCGTGATGAAGCTGCTGCATTCAGCCAACGTGACGACTGCCGGCGCACGGGCATTGGTTTTGGGCCGATCGGCTATTGTCGGACGGCCAATGGCATCGCTCCTGCTGGCCGCCGATGCCACGGTCACGATAGCGCATTCCAGGACCCGTGATCTGGTGGCGGAATGCCGGCGGGCAGACATTCTGATCGTGGCAGTCGGCAAGCCCGAGATGGTGACGGCAGAGTGGGTAAAGCCTGGCGCCACGGTAATCGATGTCGGTATTAACCGCCTTTCGGACGGTCGCCTTGTTGGTGATGTCGCGTTTCAGAGCGCTGCGGGCGTCGCCGGCGCCATTACGCCGGTACCTGGCGGTGTCGGGCCGATGACAGTCGCATGTTTGCTGGAGAACACACTCACTGCTGCAATGCGTCGGCGCCATGATTGTTGACGATTCAGTTGCCGCAACTGGACATTCCTCGATCATAGGCCGAAGTTTCGGCCGAAAGGTCTTGATCGGAAGTTCCTGCAGCAGGTGAACACGACGAACGTCATGAAACCACTTGCGTTGACAATGGGTGACCCTGCCGGAATTGGCGGGGAACTTACGCTGCGTGCCTGGCTGGCGCTGCGTCAGACGGGTCCGGTTTTCGTTGCATTGGACGATCCCGGACGCCTGGATTACACGGCACAGAAGTTACGGCTTGCTGTTCCCGTCCGTGCGGTCACAGATATTGCTGAAGCGGCCTCTGTATTCTCACAGAGCCTTCCGGTGCTCCCGACCAGGCTTCCTGTCATGCCCACCGCAGGTCAACCTGACAAGGCGAACGCCAATGCCATCGTTGACTCAATCAAGCAGGCAACGTTCCTGGCGCTTGCAGGCGACGCAAGCGGCATCGTCACCAACCCGATCAACAAGGCGGCGCTTTACAAGGCGGGATTCACCTATCCCGGGCATACCGAGTTGTTGGCAGCACTGAGCGGCGTGCCCGGGCAGCAGGTCATGATGCTGGCGAGCCCTCTGTTGCGTGTTGTTCCGGTCACGGTACATGCCTCGCTTCGCGATTCCATAGCGACGTTGACAACGGACAGAATTGTCACGGTTTGCCGAACGACAGAGCAGGCTTTGCGACGCGATTTTGGCATAGTGTCACCGCGCCTGGCGGTTGCCGGGCTTAATCCACATGCCGGAGAACAAGGTGCGTTGGGGATTGAAGAAATCACTTTAATAAAGCCCGCAATTGATGAACTGCGAGCAGATGGATTCGAGGTATCCGGACCTTGGCCGCCGGACACGATGTTTACCGCCAAAGCGCGAGCCTGCTACGATGTCGCGATCTGTATGTATCACGACCAGGCTTTGATACCGTTGAAAACTCTGGATATCGATCATGGCGTCAATCTAACCCTTGGTTTACCAATCATCCGTACTTCGCCTGATCATGGCACGGCATTTGACATCGCCGGTATGGGAATTGCTGAGGCAACGAGTTTGGTGGCTGCTATCGAACTGGCAGGTGCGCTGGCCGCCCGGCGAGGCGCGTGAAGTAAGCATGTTTGATTGAATCGGACCTTGAGGTCCGGAGCGGTTGCTGCCTGGCTGGAAACTGGCACCGTGGGGCATGCGTGAAGGATTGGGTCATGGCCTTCCTGGCTTGGCCGCAGTCCGGGAAGGTGCGTCCCCGGTTGCGGCAGCGTGGTTGATGGCGCATTTCTGTTCGCACAGAGAAGGAGCTGAGGGCCTTGGAGCGCCACGGAGCGCCAAGCCTGGAAATAGCGCTGCACCGTTGAATACGGCGGGAAATCCTTCGGCAGCAACCGCCACCGGCAGCGGACTGGGCAACGTAGAAGATCGTATTGACAACCTCACGCAGGCTGGTTGTGCGGATGCGTCCACACTGGCTGGAGGCGGCAGATATGGCTCGATCAAGGCCCATTCCGCATCCATCAGGTCGCTTGCTCAGCGCAGCCCGCCTCGTCGATACTTCGGGCGCGTGATTTCAGTCCGGGCCATCTGGATTCGCCCGGTGTCTTTGCAAAGGCGAGAGAATCCGAACCGCTGAAATCATGCAACCCCTGCCTGACTTCGACCATCCCCGCCCGAGCGAGCTATCTTGCCAGCCCCGATAATCCATTGACGAAGCACGCTTTTAGCGTCGGCCAGTCGGGAATGTCCGCAAATCCCCCAAGCCTCATCCCTGCACGGAGATATCCGTCAGCCGCCGGTGCTCATCCATCGCAAAGCGGTCCGTCATGCCCGCCACATAGTCGCAGACGGTCACAGCCGATCGCTGCATCCCGCCCGCCCCGGCGCGGGGGCGCCAGTCGTCCGGCAGCAGCGTGGGGTTGTCGTGCAGGATGCGGAACACCCCCTCGGTCAGCCGCCGCGCCTTGTTGGTCATGCGGTTGACCCGCCAGTGGCGGTACATCCGGGCGAACAGGAAATCCTTGATCGCCTGGTTGGCGTCCGCCATTGCCGGGCTGAACGCCACCACGCGCTGCTTGCTGCGGCGGATGGCGTCGGGACTGTCCGGGTCCAGGCTGGCCAGGCAGCGGCGGGTTTCGGCGATCAGGTCGGTGACCAAGGCATTGATCACCCGCCGCAGCATCTCGTGCCGCAGCCGCGGCGGCGGCACGTCCAGGCTGGATTTCTGCGCCGCCGCCAGCGCCTCGCCCACAATCGGCAGATGGTGCAGGTCGTCCACGCGGAACAGCTGGGCGCGCAGCCCGTCGTCCAGGTCGTGGCTGTGATAGGCGATGTCGTCGGACATGGCGGCGACCTGCGCCTCGGCGCCGGCGTGGGTGTCCAGGTCAAGCGGATAGCGCTCGTCGTAATCCGCGATATAGGCCGGCGGCTTCGGCAGCGGGCCGTTGTGCTTGACCAGGCCCTCCAGCGTCTCCCAGGTCAGGTTCAGCCCGTCCCAGCCGGCGTAGCGGCTTTCCAGCAGGGTCACCACGCGCAGGCTCTGGGCGTTGTGGTCGAAGCCACCGAACGGCTTCATCGCCTGGTTCAGCGCCTCCTCGCCGGCGTGGCCGAACGGCGGGTGGCCCAGGTCGTGCGCCAGCGCCAGCGCCTCGGTCAGGTCCTCGTCCAGCCCCAGCGCGCGGGCGACGGAGCGGGCGATCTGCGCCACCTCGATGCTGTGGGTCAGGCGGGTGCGGTAGAAGTCGCCTTCATGATTGACGAAGACCTGGGTCTTGTACTGCAGTTTTCGAAATGCCGAGCTGTGGATGATGCGGTCGCGGTCGCGCTGCCAGGGCGAGCGGGTCTCCGCCTCGGGCTCAGGGTGCAGACGCCCGCGCGCGGTGGCTGGGGAGACGGCGTAGCGGGCCAAGGGGGAAACACCGGGCATGCCCCGAGGCGATACACACAATTATGTCCCGCTTCAATTCCGCCGGCACATTCCCTATGTTGTACCGCATGGACAAGTTTTCCGTCACCGATCGCGCCGCCGCCCGTATTGCCGAGATTGTCGCCGAGACGCGGCAGCCGCCCGACGCCGCCTTGCGCGTCGCCGTGCTGGCCGGCGGATGTTCCGGCTTTCAGTACCGGTTCGAGTTCGACGGCCACCTGCAGCCGGACGACCTGATCATCCAGCACGGCGACGCCCGGGTGGTGGTGGATCCCGTCAGCATGGATCTGCTGGGGGGCGCGGAACTGGACTACACCGAGGCGCTGATGGGCAGCCACTTCGCGGTGCGGAACCCGAATGCCAAGTCTGCCTGTGGATGCGGCACCAGCTTCTCGGTCGATTGAAGCCCGGCACGGCGTCCCGGATCTGGTGTCCGGGTAAACGAGTGAACCCAGATTTGGCGCCTGACGACCGATTCGGCGCAATGAACTGCGCGCGGCCCGCAGGAATCCGCCATTCAGGCTGCTGGAATTTTGTGCAGTGCCATGATTTAGTGGGAACCTCCTGGCAAAGGCGAGCACGCGGGGCTCCGGTTTCGGACGGCGCAGGTCCGACAGGACGTTGGTATCGAGCAGCCAGCCGGCCACACATCGACCCCGCGCACCGGGGCGCGCACGCCTTCCGGCACGATGTCGATGTCGCGGCAGGGCGAGGCCTGCATGGCGGCGATCAGGGCCTCACCGGACCGGTCGCCCTCGCGGCGATGAAAGTCCTGCGCCGAGACGACGACTTCCCCGCGCCCGGGCTCGGTGACGATCCGCGTCCCTTCGCCGTGCGCGCGCGTTCGCTGAAGCGGCGAGTGGCCGGGGCTGCGGGGCCGCTTCTTCTTCTTCGTCGGCGGAGTCCCGGTCAATCTGGTTATAGCGACCAGACTGTCATCATCGGCCCGAGACTCGCAAGGATCCTGCCTTTCATCCGGCCCGGCCTGTCTGCCGTATGATCATTTCCTTTGTCATGCGTGATGTTCGGGGCAGGAGCGGCGTCCTGACGTCGGCGGCAGCCCGGTGCGTGCGGTCCATCCGGCGGGTCGCCATCGGTATCCGACTGGCCTTCAGCGCTTAAGCGGTTATCATGATAGACGCCTATCGGCTTTTCAGGAGGATGCCATGCCGGACGACACGACCCGCTGGACCGTTTCGGTGTCAAAAGCCACCGACATCGCCGTGCGCAGTTTTCTGGCGCAGCGCGGCATGAAGAAAGGCGATCTGTCGAAATTCATCGAGGACGCCGTCAAATGGCGCGTGCTCGACCAGACCATGGCCGAGGCCCGTGGCAAGTTTGCCGACGTGCCGCGGGAGGAACTGGAGTCATTGATCAATGAGGCCGTCGCCGCCACGCGCCAGGCGAAGTCCCCCAAGGCGACATGAGGCGTGCGGCTCGTCATTGATACGAATGTCCTCATCCGTGCCTTGCTCTCGGGCACGTCGCTGCCGGCCCACCTTATCGTGCTGTGGCGCGAGGGCCGGTTCGACCTTCTGACGTCGGTCGAACAGTTGGATGAACTGATGCGCGTGACCCGCTATCCGAGAATATGTGAGCGGCTGTCCCCGGCGCTGGCGGGCCGGCTCATCAACGAACTGCGTGACATTGCCACCGTGATCGATCGACTTCCTGTCGTCACCGCCTTGGCTGACCAGGCCGATAATTATCTCCTGGCCATGGCCGTGGCGGGTTCAGCGGACTTTCTGGTTACCGGTGACAAGCGCGATCTGCTGGCCCTCAGGCTGTATGAGGGCACCAGGATTATGACAGCGCGCGACTTTCTTGCGTTGCATCGGCGGCTGCCGTGACCGAATGGCGGTCGCGCCGCTGCCCATCCTGGTTCGGCGGCGCAGGGCTTCCAGGATCCAAGGCCGCGGGTCGAATGTCACACGCTGTCGCGGGACCGGCTGGGACTGGTGCGCGCCGTCACAGACCACCACGGCCCGCCTGGGGGCGCCAGTCAGCATTCGGCGCCTTCATGCTCCGCCCCGCAACGGGTTGACGATCGCGAGCCCTGCGAAATCCCTTTCGTTATCAGTAACAACGACGCAACCGTTGGCTTCGGCCACCGCGGCGATGATCATGTCGAGCGCGCTGCGCGGCCGGCCTTTTGCTTTCCCCTCGGCCATCAGCCGAGCCCAGATCAGGCCCGCCGCCGCGTCGAAGGGAAGGACGCGGCCCGCGAACAGCGCCTGAGGCCCCTCGGGACCGTCAAACCAGGCTTCAAGCCGGTCGCGCCGCTTTCCGGCGGGCTCTTCCAGCACGATGCGGCGTATCTCCGCCACGGTCAGCGAGGCGATGAACAGGTCCTGGTCCGCCTGCTGCGACATCCAGGCGATCAACGACCCGGATGGGTTCGGCTTCACACTGTTGCTGATGATGGCGGTATCCAGCAGGTAGCGCATCAGATCGCGACGTCGCGCCCCGTCTCCCGCGGACGCTGAAGGTCGAGGTCGGCGCCAACCAGCGGCGAACGGCGAAGCGCCGCGAGAATGCCGCCCGTCCGGGGCGGTTCACCGGCGATCGCCTGGCTGACGGCAGCGCGCAGCCGCGATGCCTCCGGCCCCTCCTGCGCCAGCCGGCGTGCGAGGGCGCGGATGAGGTCCCGGTCAGCCTCGCGGCCAAGCACTTCAAAGCGGGCGAGGCCGCGTTCGCCGAGGCGGGCGCGGTAGGCCCGGATGGCGCGGCTTTGGGAATTGCCCATGGACGGGGCCCGTGCTGCTTCCAGTAATATATCCGGTGAAGCCGGGGTTATCAAGACACGCCGGCTCCTCAATCGGCCGGGCGGGCGAGGGGATATCCGGGCAGCGCAACCCGAACGCGGACCGTCATGTGCCGATCAGCGCTCGGATCTTCGCGCGGATGACCGCCATTTCCTCCCGCGTTGCCACGCCTTTGCGGATCGCCCCTCGGGTCCGCCAATCAAGGCTCTTCACCTGGTCGGCGAGCGCGACGCTCGGCGGCGACCCCGACAGCGGCACTTCGAACGGGTACCCCTTGATATTCGTGGTCACCGGACAGCAGACCAACAGGCCGATGCGACCATTGTAGGCCGCAGGGCTGAGCACGACGGCCGGCCGGTGTCCAGCCTGCTCGTGCCCGGTTTGCGGATCGAAGTCGAGCCAGATGATATCGCCTGTATCCGGCACATAGCCGCCTTGACCCACCTACAGAATTTCCTTGCCGACCGGAGGGCCGAAGTCGATTTCCGCGTGAATATTCTCGTCGGACACCGCTGCGAGCAGGTCCGCGAGGTTGAACGCCGGTTCCGGTATCGGCTCTATGATCACGCGACCGCCTTCCTCGCGGATGTCCACGGGTTGGTCGAGCGACAGCCTGGCCGCTTCCATCACGGCGGCCGGGATGCGGACCGAGGCGCTGTTGCCCCATTTCCTGACCAGAACCCGCATTGGCATTCCTATATCGACAATGTCGATACATAGGGGCGGCCGCCACGGCGTCAATGCCGCGTTCGTGGCGAAACGCGCGACGTACAGCGGTGACCCGTGTTATGATCCAGCCCATGGGCCAGAGACACAAACCGGCATGGCGATGAGGACGGCAACCGACATCCTTCCCATTGAGGCAGCATCTCGCCTCGCGGCCTATAAACGCGACGTCCAGCGCGCGCTGCCGGGCGTGGAAAAAATGATCCTGTTCGGCTCCCGCGCCCGCAACCAGGCGCGCGCCGACAGTGACTACGACATCGCCGTCGTGGTCCGCGATCTGGCGGATCGCCGGCATGTCCGGCGCGTTCTTTCCAGCCTGGCTTATGACCATATCCTGAGTGGCTTCTTTATCCGGCCGATCCCCTTGCCGTCTGATTATCTTCGACCGCGCGGACGGCGGGTGACGGAGCTGGCCGAGGACATCCTGCGCGACGGCGTGGAAATCACGTGAGTTCCGATCCCGATCGGGCAGCGGTATCCTGGCAGAAGGCGGAAGCGCACCTCCGCGAGGCCTTGGCGCAGGATCCGGATGCCTCGCCGATGGCTGTCATCCACGCCAGCGACTATGCCATGTTCCATGCGGCCCGGGCGGTCCTGTTTCATGCGGCCGGCCGTGCGCCAAAGCGGCACGATGGGGTTATCCAGCAGTTCGGACTGCTGGTCCGGGACGGGGATGACGCTCTGAGGGCCACCGGGAAAGCATTCAACGAAGTGAAGGACGAAAGAACCGCGGCCGATTACGACGAGACGATCGTGCCATCACCCGAGGAAGCCAGAGAGGCGCTACTGGCGGCCGGCAGCTTCCTTGCGGTCTGTGGTGTCCGGTACAGGCTCCGCCCGTCTTCCGCTTGAGCAGGCGAACGGTCGAGGCGTCGCTCCGCATCATCGCTGACGACCGGGCATAAGGCGCCTGGGTTGCACGCCTGAGCATGGCATGGCGCCAACACTTTTCGCCCCGTCATACGCCGGCGGCTTCCGGGCGAGGCGTGGTCCCGTGGTGACCACAAACCTTTCCGGCGTTACACTGTTGTGCCGCTTGGCCCGCCGGTTGACCCTGGGCGCCGATGCAACGGGAGATGCGCCATGGAACTTTCGATCCGCGAGGCGAAAGCGCGCTTCGCCGAAGCCGCCGCGGCCGCCGCTCGCGGCGAGCCCGTTGTCGTCACCAGATACGGCCGTCCGTTCGTCGAACTGGTGTCCGCGCAACGGACCTCCGGCATGGATTTCGAGAAGGCGGAGAACGTCCGCCGCGCGCTTGGGCTGGATGGCCTCACCGTGCGTTTGCCGGCCGATTTCGATGATCCGGCGTTCAGCCGGCATGGGCCCGGCCTGCCGGATTGAGACGGCTGTTGGCGCGAGGCCGATGCGGTCTTGCGACGCGTGTTTGAAAATACACCGGAAAGTTGCATACCAGAAGCATGCCGGGTTTCATTCCTCGCACGCCATGGCCTGCCGACTTTCCCGAAGTCGCCATTCACAGTGTGCAGAAGATCCGGGACAGCCACCCGTTTTACGCTGCGGCGAAGTCTGGCGACCCCGTGGCCGCCAAGGCCTTGGTTATGGATCTGCTGGCCATGGACGCCGCCGATCGGCTCGGCCGCCTGTTGGCGGGTCGCCGGCCGCTTGTCCTGGCGGTGACCGCCGATGAGGTCACAGGCTTCAACGTGATCCCTGATGCCATGGCACAGGCGCTCGCCGCCGAGCTTGGCCTGGCGGCCGCGGCCGGCTGCGTCGTGCAGTCCACCAAGGTTGGTCACACGAAGGCAAGCGGGTGGCACCGCCTCGTGACGCCGCCGCTGTTTACCGGCGATGTGGTTGCCGGCGCCGATTATCGTCTGGTTGACGATCATGTCGGGTTTGGCGGTACGCTTGCCAATCTGCGAGGCTTTGTCGAGCACCACGGCGGCCATGTGCCGGGCATGACAACCCTGACGGAAACCCGCGAAGCTCGGCATAGTGCGGTTCGCCAGGACGTGCCGGATGTGCTAAGCAACAAGCATGGATACGAACTCGAGCAATTCTGGCGCGCCGAATTCGGCCACGGCACCGAATGCCTTACAAACATCGAGGCCGGATACCTATGTCGTGTTGAATCCGTTGCCGCCATCAAGGATCGAATGGCTGAAGCGGCAGAGTCTGCGCGTCGCCGAGGTTTTTCAGCCGGATTCGAAATGCCCCCCGATTCGCCCGGCGGGCTGACAGGGCGCGCCTGACGACGGGGCGCGCGCCGGCGGCAGCATCGGGCTGGACGCGGATGTATTTTCGATTGGGTTCCTGATGACGAAGCCAACCGGTGCTGTGCCCGTCAGGCAGCGAAACGCTGTTGTCGCCGATGCGTCTTGGTTGCGTCCTCCGACGACACTGGCAAGCGCGGCCGGACGGCGTTATCCTACGGTCATGGACACCCTAAGACCAACGGATCGGGACCGCTTCCGGGACGGAGACCGAGGCGCAAAGGCAGGCGCGGCTTGCCCGGGTGATGGCATCGGTCGTCAGAGGCCGCATCTTGACTGGCAATTTCGGGCGGACTGGCATTTGATTTCGGGAGGGGGTTGATGCCGATTCGCTGCTGGTGAGGAGCAATAGAAGTGAGTATCCTGAGATTTCTAGAGCAACAGCCGCCGATTTTGAAAGTCCTTGGTGGAGCACTTGCCGGGGTGGCCACTGTTGCGGGTGTAACCTATAGTGTAGTAATACCAACCCGCATAAAGAAGGACTCTCCCGGCCGGGCGCCTGGTTGACAGCACGTTCAAGGTTCGATTCGTAACCTCGAACGGCATTCGGACCAGGAGAGACGATGATGGGATCGCCATTGACGGT
>NZ_NHRY01000183.1 GCF_002937115.1 Rhodopila globiformis
CGATTCTCAAACGCATCCGCGGCTGCCCGTTCGCCCGCGGCGGGCGCGTGCTGGTGCGCTTCCGCGCCAACGGCTACAGCCTGTTCGCCCGCCGCTCCGGCGAGCCGTTGGCGCGGCTGCGGCTGACCGGCAATGGCGACGAGGTCGTGCTGCTCTACCCCTCGCACCGCGGCGGCTGGGGGGCGCTCGGCGACTTCGGCGCCGACGTTATGCCGCTCGACGAAGCGCTCCAGTGCCTCAGCGACAACCCATACTTTCTGGAATTGCGCCAGACATTCGGGTGAGCCGCGTCAGCGTATCGATACGAAAAGCGAAGGCCGTTCCCTGGAAACTACAGAAAAAATAGATCAACTTGGTGAAATAGGCAGGCCCCATACCCAACATTGCGCCCCCATTCCGTCTCAAAATAGAGAATTCATCAAAGGCTTTGGCGCGTGTTAGTTTGCCAGCACGCACGCTCTCGGCCACATCCAGCCATCCCTCATCCCGCTTGCCAAATAAATGATCACGATTGGAGTCGCGCATTCCGCCCCAAGCTAAGATTGAAATGCAGTTTGCATGTGTCGATACGCTCCTGTCAGGTTGCATTTCAATTAGCTTTGCACGATTTACTGACTCAAGCAGTTGGACACCGATTTCAGGTCTTTGATTTGGTCCGCGTTTATACCATTTAGCAGGCGACTTTCCCTCTGGCGGATCTGCGGCCGTAAATTCAGGCGGTTTCGGATAGCATTTCTGGAATTTGGCAAATTCTGGACTTTGTGTATTTAGGCCAAGCATTTACGTCTCCCAACCAACACAGCGGCTTTCGTATCTCGCAGGTGACTAATAAATCTGCAAGCGGAATGTCACTGGTTGGATGCACTTTGTCATTTGTCGGGACGCAAACATGATTCAAGCAAGGCGCAATGGTGGGCTGAGGGGGTTCCGATACTGCTAAGTAGGTAGCCGGAACTCCTGCGGCAAATCCCTGAGGCAGCGATTGCACGCGATGCCTTATTACCTGGGCTTTTGCGGGAGTCCCAGATTGAGCAAATGTCGCAAAACTTTTGGCCACCTACTTGGAGCGTTTTGCAGGTTGGTTGAGACAGCCGACCCCCACCCCATGTTCGGGAACGCCGCCGGGTTTTGGCTTCATCCGATGTAGAGTGTGATCCGGTCGAAAGTAGAGATTATCTATCCCAGGTGTTTGGGACAGGGATGCGATAGATATCAATCGTGAGGTGTTTCGGTGACCCGGCCTTCACCAACAGCTTCTTCGTCATCGTCAGGATAGCCTGGATGGCTATCCCAGCCGCATGCGCGGCAGGCGTCGAAATATGCACCATCCGGAGCAATCGCAATGTCAAAGAACGTCCGCATATCGCGCGACGCGCATCGTGGGCACTGGTCCGCCCGATCTGCGCGCTCGCGACTCAAAAGCCGGACGTAATGCTTCGCAATTGCGTCCACACCGTCGAGCGCGATCGTCGCGGCGGTATTGTTTGCGTTGCGGTGATGGGTGAGCCAGTTCACCAGCGGCCAAGCTTTTTCGACAAGAGCCCTCATGTAGTTGCGGATTTCATCATTCTTTTCGCCAGGGCAAAGCTTGCCGATGAGCACCCTGTTCCATCCAACGACGTCGGCATCCCTTGGGCGCTCATCATTCTCATTGAGCTCAATTCTCCTCCGCGCCGCGCCAACGATCGAAATCAGACTTTCTCGGAGTTGCATCCCAACAGCTTGGAAGTCGACGGCCTCGATTGCCTTTTCGAGCCGATCGGCCGCCTGCATTTGACGGCGGATTACCTCGTCAAACGGAGACGCTTCGTCTTCCCGCTCCTTGGCAGATCGACTCATTACGCGCATCATCAGTCCGACGTGAAACGACAGCGTATAGTCGAGACTTGGAAAGTGCCGCTGGGAATAGAGATTGGTTGGATTCGTGATGACCCACCAGCGGTCTTTGTCGGTACAGACGTCCCAAATTTCGTAGGGCGCGCCCATGATGTATTCGGTCTTCACGCGCTCGACGTTTTGAACCGTCTCCTCGCCGCGCGCTTGGCCTTCGACATACTCGGCGATCTCCTTCTCCGCGTAGAAATCGCGCTCCGGGCTGTAGCGGCCCAATTGATCGGCAGGCAGCGGATGATCCGGTGGCAGCACGCAATCGCTATCGAGTTTGTTGTGTTCCGGCCTATCACTCATGTTGTGGCTTTCGACTTTCCGAGGCAGGTGAGCGCATAGGTAGAGAATCCATCACTATGGCAATCATAGCGGGAACAGCCATTTAGTCCAGCCAAAACCGGGGTGAGAGGCGTCAGACCATTACCCGAAGGTGCTGACGCTTGTTTCGATTACAAAGACCTTCGATCGTGAAGCCTCGGATGGCTGTTTCGGGAAGGCGTCGCATTTAGCGACGCTGAACATCCGGTTCTGCCAAACGACCGGCTTGGGCCGGGAACGGTCGTCGGACAGGGTCATTGGTATGATCCCTGCGTGCCGGTGCTCCGGCGTCACGTCCCAGCTTGCCCGCATGAGCGCTGCAGTGAACCGCAAACGAGTTGAGACGCGCACTCGTTAGCTTGTTGTCATGGCGGCTACCCAGGACAGGCCCGGGCACATACTCCGGGCCGCCGTCTGCACCGTTGTATGGTATAAACACCGCAAGGCGTGGATCCCGAGCCTGCGCCCGGCATAACAGGACAGCAGCGATCGCCGCCGCCACCTATCCGCGCAGCCTGACCCGCTCCGCAATGTTGAACGCCGCATCCCCCCCGGCCTGGGTGAAGATCGCCAGATCGACCACCCGCCGCGGAACCGCCAGCGCCGGGGCGAACCAGGCCTCCGCCGCCGGCATGAACACCGCCTTCTCCGCCTCGGACAACCGCCGGGTCAGCGTCATGTGGAAGAACCAGCTGCCGAAAACATACGGATAGCCCCAGCGTCGCAGCATCGCCGCCTGCCCGGCCGACAGCCCCGCGGCGTGCCGGCGCGCCAGCTCGGCGTCCGACGGAGGGGCGCGGAAATCATCCAGCTCCGCGACGCAGGCATCCGCCAGCGCCTGCAACGGCGGGCACGGCGTCGTCTCGCGCAGCGCCAGGAAGCCCCACAGGTCCTGCACCGACAGCCGGGGCAGGTCGAACGGCGGTATCCGGGCGGCAACGGCGCGGACTGCGGTCATCAGTTCCCGCCAGCTTCGCCCCTCGGCCAGCCGCATCGGCGGCTTCAGCGTGGCATGGAAGCCATAGCGGCGCGGGTCCGCCGTGACCTCGGCGATCCCGGCAACCGGCGGCTGCGCGGCCGGCGCGCCGGTGACCGGATCGCGGCCGAGCCACGCCGTCGCCAGCGGCGTCAGCGGATCATCCGGCAGCGGCGCGTAGTAGATCGCCACCCGCCCCATCAGATCACCCGCTCCCCGGCCCGCCACACCTGGCGGACGATGGGCAGCGTCCCGTGCAGCCGCACCCGCACCGTGTCGGCGCGCAGTCCCGTTTCCAGCCGCCCCCGGTCCGGCAGCCCCGCCATCCGGGCCGGGTGATCGGCGATCATGGCAATGGCGGCCGGCAGGCTCAGCCCGGCCTCACGCACGCACTGGAAGGCGGCCTCCACCAGGCTGGTCGGCACGTAGTCCGAGGCGAACGCGTCCACCGCCCCCGCCCGCACCAGCTCCATCGCCGCGACGTTGCCCGAGTGCGAGCCGCCGCGGACGATGTTGGGCGCCCCGGCGATCACCCGCATCCCGGCCCGCCGTGCCGCCAGCGCCGCCTCCATCGTCACCGGGAACTCGCTGATGCCGATGCCGTCGGCGGCGTTCTCGGCGATTTCCTCTTCCGTGCGGTCGTCGTGGCTGGCGAGCGCGATCGAGCGGCCGCGCACCCGCTCCAGCAGCGCCTTGCGGTTGGGGTCGCGCCAGCGGGCGCGGTGCGCCTGGATCTCCTGGATGCGGCGCTCCACCGTGTCCTCGTCCATGCCCCCCTGTCGCCGCAGCCTGCGGTAGAAATCCAGATCGGCGTACTGCCCGACGCCGGGGCTGTGGTCCATCAGGCTGACCATGCGGATCAGCGCGTGGTCCGCCACCGGGTCGAACAGCTCCAGCATGTCGGTCGCCGGCACCTCGCAGCGCAAATGCAGGAAGTGGTCCGCCTTCAGCAGGCCGGCCGCGGTCAGCGCGTCCAGGTCCACCACGCCGTCGCGGAAGGTCTGGATACGCTCGGCGTCGAAGCCGAGGTCCCCCAGGCACAGCGCATCCAGCACGGTGGTGATGCCGGCAGCGGCGCATTGCGCGTCATGCGCCACCATGGCCGAGCGGGAGGGCCAGCGCGCCAAGCTGCGCGGCTGCACCTGCCGCTCCAGGTTGTCGGTGTGGATATCGACCACGCCGGGGATCAGATGGTCGCCGTCGAGGTCCAGCGCCGCCGCCAGGTGGGAGCGTCCGGGCTGCACGTCGGCGATGGTCCGGCCTCGTACCACGATGGTGCCGATCAGGGGCTCGTCAGGCAGTGCCAGGGTTGCGTTGGTGAAGATTGTCTCCGGTATCATGCAGCGTCCTGGCACGGGGTCATCACGAACAGCCGATTGGCGATGGCGTCGCGGACCTCGGGATCATGGCAGATTGCCACGATCGCGGTGCCGCGCGCCAGCGCCTCCCGGACCATCCGTATCACAACCGCCCGGTTGTCCGCATCCAGGGATGCCGTCGGCTCGTCCAGCAGCAGGATGGGGTGGGCGGCGATGAAACCGCGGGCCAGGTTGACGCGCTGCTGCTCGCCGCCGGAGAAGGTGGCGGGCGGGATCGCATGCAGGCGTGGGGGAATGGCGAGGGCAAGCAGCAGGTCCCGGGCGCGGGCGTGCGCAACGGCCGGCGCGACGCCGCGTCCCAGCAGCGGCTCGGCGACGACGTCGAGCGCCGCCACCCGCGGCACGACGCGCAGGAACTGGCTGACATAGCCCAGCGTCTCGTGCCGCACGTCCAGGATGGTGCGAGGCGCGGCGGCGGCGATGTCGACCAGGGCGCCGCGATGCCGCACCAGGATGGCGCCGGCGTCGGCGCGGTAGTTGCCGTACAGGCTGCGCAGCAGCGTGGTCTTGCCGACACCGGAGGGGCCGGCGAACACGACGCACTCGCCGGCGCGCACCGCGAGGTCGATCCCGGACAGCACCGCCATGCGCAGCCCGCCTTGCAGGTGCAGGGTGAAGCTCTTGGCGAGCCCCTGGGTGCGCAGCATGACAGTCATACGGTCAGCACCGAGCTGACGAGGAGCTGCGTATAGGGGTGCCGCGGGTCGTCCAGCACCTGGTCGGTCAGCCCAGTTTCGACGATGCGCCCGCGCTGCATCACCGCGATGCGCTGCGCCAGCAGCCGGGCGACGGCGATGTCGTGCGTCACCAGCACCGCGGCGATGCGCAGCCGCGCGACCAGGGAGCGGATCAGGTCGAGCAGCCGCGCCTGCACCGAGACGTCGAGGCCGCCCGTCGGCTCGTCCATGAACACCAGCCGCGGGTGGGTGACCAGGGTGCGGGCGATCTGCAGCCGCTGCAACATGCCGCCGGAAAACGTCCTCGGCAGGTCGTCAGTCCGATCGGCGTCGATCTCCACCTGGGAGAGCCAGTCGAGCGCGGTGGCGCGGATGTCGCCGTAGTGCCGCGCGCCCTGCGCCATCAACCGCTCGCCGACATTGCCGCCGGCGCTGACCGCCATGCGCAGGTTCTGCCGCGGGTCCTGGTGGACGAAGCCCCAGTCGGAGCGGTGAAGGGTGCGCAGCGCCGGGGCCGGCATGGCATGAACGTCGTGCAGGCGGTCCTGCGGGTCGCGATAGCGGACGATGCCGGAGTCGGGGGCAAGGCGGCCGGAGAGGACGTTGAGCAGGGTGGTCTTGCCGGAGCCGGATTCGCCCACGACCGCCAGCATCTCCCCAGGCCAGAGATCAACGTCAACGTCGCGCAGGGCCGGGATGGCGCCGAAGGAGAGCGAGAGTCCGCGGGCGGTGAGGAGGGTGGGGTCGGTCATTGGCGGGGAGAGCCGGTGGTTGCCGTTGGGGGCGCCGGTGGGGGTGTTGCCTGTGGGTCGTGAGGCGGGGGCCGCTGGCTTGGATCGTGCGGTGTCGGCTGCTGATTTTTTAACACGGAGACCGAACGAGGACGACGGAGGGCCACGGAGTTCTTTTTCGGGCTGCGCCGGTACTGCGGTGTCTGGATATCTGTGTAGAACTTAGTTCGACTGTGTCAGTTTCCGCCTAACACATTGAAATTACGACGTTTTCTCGCAAACTAGAGCTCCCATAACCCATTGATAACATTGACTATCTCTCAGTTTTTGACACAGTCAAATTAGTGGCTTTGTGTCTTTGTGTTGATGCGAACGCTGATCGCGGCACTAACGTTTGGCATGGCATGGTGCGGGGTTGGATACGGCTCGTTGCCCCCCCGTCATGGCCGGGCGTGTCCCGGCCGTCCACCCCCCGCCGCCGAAGCGCGGATGGCCGGGTCACGCCCATCCATAACGATAGAGAGACGATCGATCTCTGCGAAACCGCATTTCCATCGGCGAAACCAAGCGGCATGCGGCAGCGGGGGCGTTGCGCGCGAAGCTCAATGCTTTGGGCACGAGCCGAAATAACCGATCCATCGGGGCCGGCGCGCCCGCCCCTCCGCGTCATGATGGCCGAAGGGCCGCCATCCACGCCTTGCGTTGCTGATCGCAGCAAAGGCGTGGACGGCCGGCCTGCGTCCATCATGGCGGTTGAAGCGTCCACGCGACACGTGGAGTGGTTATTCTGCATCAGGCCCTTTCCTGCTCTGTGGCCCTCGGTGATTCTGTCTCTGTGTTAAAATTTCCACTGCCAAACGAACCGCGCGCCCCGTTCCGCCAACACCGCCGCCCGGCGCGGCGACACCCGGCCACCGGACCCGGCAGCCGCCCTCATTCCGCCGCCTCCTTCGTCCCTCCCATCCCGGGATGGCCCGCCGCGCGCCGCTCCGCGCAATGGTCGGTGTCCGAACAGACGAACAGCCGCCCGCCATGATCGTCCATTACCACCTCGTCGAGATAGGCATCCGTTGCCCCGCACAGCCCGCAGGCATGCGGCGCGTTGATCGCCCGGAACGGATGGTCGTCGAAATCCAGCGACTTCACCCGCGTCCACGGCGGGATCGCGTAGATGCGCTTCTCCCGCCCGGCGCCGAACAGTTGCAGCGCCGGCATCATGTCCATCTTCGGATTGTCGAACGCCGGGATCGGGCTCGGCGACATCAGGTAGCGGCCGTTCACCATCACCGGGTAGTCGTAGCTGATGGAGACCTGGCCGAAGCGGGCGATATCCTCATACAATTTCACATGCATCAGCCCGTAGTCGGCCAGGCCGTGCATCCGCCGCGTCTCGACCCGGCTCGGCTCCAGCCGCCACAGCGGCTCCGGCTGCGGCACCTGATAGACGATGATCTGGTCGTCGCGCAGCGCCTTCTCCGGGATGCGGTGCCGGGTCTGGATCACCGTCGCCTCGGCGGTCGCGGTGGTGGTGCGGACGCCGGCTGTTTTGGCGAAGAAACGGCGGATCGAGACGGCGTTCGTTGTGTCATCCGCACCCTGGTCGATCACCTTCAGCACGTCCCGCGGCCCCAGGATCGAGGCGGTCACCTGGATGCCGCCGGTGCCCCAGCCATAGGGCAGCGGCATCTCGCGCGAGCCAAACGGCACCTGGTGGCCGGGGATCGCCACGGCCTTCAGCAGCGCGCGGCGGATCATCCGCTTCGTCTGCTCATCCAGGTAGGCGAAGTTGTATCCTTTCATTCCGCCGCCTCCGCTGCTGCCCGCATCCGCCGAACATTCTGCAGCTCGCTCTGGAAATCGACGTAGTGCGGCAGCTTCAGGTGCTCGACGAAGCCGGTCGCCTCGATGTTGTCGCAGTGATACAGCACGAATTCAATGTCCTGCGCAGGCGCGGTGGCGTCCTCGCCCAGTTCCGCCGCGCGCATGGCGCGATCGACCAGGGCCATGGCCATGGCCTTGCGCTCATGGAAACCGAACACCAGGCCGTAGCCGCGGGTGAACTGCGGCGGCACCGTTTTCGTGCCCTTGAACTGCGTCACCATCTGACACTCGGTCAGCACAAGGTCGCCGATGTCGATGACGAAGCCAAGCTCGGCCGGCTCGATTTCAACGGAAACCTCCCCCATGCGGATCTCGCCGGCGAAGGGATGCGTGCCGCCGTAGCCGCGTTGCGTCGAGTAGCCCAGGCCGAGCACGAACCCTTCATCGCCACGCGCCAGCGCCTGCAGCCGGACGTCCCGTCCGGCGGGGAAGGCCAGCGGCTCGCGCGTCAGGTCGCCGGGGTCGCCCGGGCCGGCGGTATCGGCTTCCAGCAGGCCCTCGTACCGCAGGATGTCCGAAACGCGCGGCATCGGTTCGGTTTCACCCGCAACCGGCGGCGGACAGGCGACTGCACCGTCTTCATCAAGTAACGAAAAATCCAGCAGCCGGTGCGTGTAGTCGCTGGTCGGCCCCAGCACCTGGCCGCCGGGCAGGTCCTTGAAGATCGCCGAGATCCGCCGCTCGATCCGCATGGCGTCGGTTTCGACCGGCTTCGAATGGGCGAAGCGGGGCAGGGTGGTGCGATAAGCGCGCAGCAGGAACACCGCCTCGATCAGGTCGCCCTGCGCCTGCTTGATCGCCAGCGCGGCGAGCTGCCGGTCGTACAGCGAGCCCTCGGCCATCACGCGGTCGACGGCGCGGCCGAGCTGTTCCTGGACCTGCGCCACGGACAGCGGTTTCGTTGCGGTATCGCCGCGGCGTTCCTCCGCCAGCCAGGCGTGGGCGGCGTCGATCGCCGTCTCGCCGCCCTTGACGGCCACATACGCCATGCTCAGGCCTCCTGCACGGACACGCTGCGCGGCAGGGCCGCGAGCTGGTTGCCGGCGCACAGGATCAGGTCGATCCCGCACGGAAACCGCGCGTGGTTGCGCTGCCAGATGGCGGCGAAGTCCGGCGGCAACCCATCGGCTGCCAGGATCGCAGGCCGGCGCAGGCCTGGGCCTTCGAGGCGATAGCGACGGCCGGCTGTGAGGGAGGCGACCTGGAGGACGAGGGTGGCGGAGGCTTCCGGGGCTTCGTCGGTGCCGAGGGGGAATGTCGATGGCCGAGGCAGGGTGACGGGCTGTGCCGACGGTGCAGCCCCAATCGTCATGGTGGGCGAAGGCCCACCATCCACGCCTTTCCTTGTTTCACCCACGCAAGACGTGGATGGCAGCCCTGCGGCCGGCATGACGAGAGAGTGCGGCGCCGCAGCAGAGAACGCTCCCGCAAAGGCCGCTTCAGGAAACGACACGGCCACCGCGAACGTCGCCCGCCCCGGCGCCTCGACCACCGGCGCGCCGGTGTGGAACGCAATCCACGCCCGCGCGGCCGCGGCGTCCGCATCGAGCCACAGCGGCGTCTCCTGGTCCACCAGCGTCAGCACCACAGCCGCCGCCGCATCGCCCAGCGGCGCCGGCGCCGGCACCGGCCGCACCGCGTGCACCCGTCCCGGATGCGCCATCGCGTCCAGCACGAGACGGAAACAGGCCTGCGCGTCGCCGACTGCATCGGTGAAGCCAGGCAACAACGCGCCGCTCATGTCCGCATCGTCTGCATGGCGAAGAACTGCACGCGGGTCGCCGCGGCCTTGCCGGCTCGTTGCGCCTGCCGGTCCGCCTGTTCCTGTTCCAGAGGGGCAATCACCCGGGCTTCCAGCGCCTCCGTCCGCGCCGGATCCTGCATCAGCGCATCCACCAGCGCCGCCAGTTCCGCCCGGCGCGACGCGCGGCCGGTGACGTAAGCATGGCCGATCGGCCCGGAGTCGATACAGACGGCGCAGCGGGTGACGGTCATCTCGCCCAGGTTGAACGCCGCGCCGCCACCGCCGATGCGGCCGCGGACCATCACCAGGCCGCTTTCCGGCGCGCGCAGCAGGGTATAGGCCGGCCGCTCGCCCACCGCGTCCAGCAACGCTTCCAGCCGCCCGGCCGGGGCGCGGGCGAGGACCGCCATCCAGCGGGGCCGCTCGGGACAGGGATGCTCGACGGCACTGTGATCGTTCATGCGCACCCGGCTTGATCGAGACATCTAGACAACTAGACACCAGACCGCTACCAGTCAACCACCGCCACGGATCAGCCCGGATGAAAAATTGATGAACCTGCCTGCGGAGATCGACGACCCATCAACCTGTCCGGTCAACCGGCGGGACGGCGTCACGCTGTGGCGGCAGATCGCTTCCCGGCTGCAAGGCGACATCGCCTCCGGGGCGCTGAAGCCGGGCGGGCGGCTGCCGACCGAGGCTGAGCTGTCGGCGCAGTTCGGCGTCAACCGCCATACCGTGCGGCGGGCGCTGGAGGAACTCTCGCGCAGCGGCCTGGTGCGGGTGGAGCAGGGCCGGGGCTCGTTCGTCGCCGAGGACGTGCTGGACTACACGGTCGAGCCGCGCACCCGGTTCGCGGAGTGGATCCGCAAGCACAACAAGGAACCCTCCGGCATCGTCCGCCAGTTGCGGGAGATCCCAGCCGATCGGCGGGTGGCCGACGCGCTGGGGGTGCGCAGCGGCAGCCGGGTGGTGCTGCTGGAGCGCCTCGGGCTGGCGGACGATCGTCCGGTCAGCCTGACCCGGCACCATTTCCCGGCAACCCGGCTGAAGGGCCTGCTGGCGGCGCTGCAGGCGACGCCGCGCATCACCGACGCCCTGCGCGTCGTCGGCGTGGACGACTACATGCGGCTGCAGACCCGCGTCACCGCCCGTATGCCGACGCCGACCGAGGCCGAGCTGTTGCGCATGCCGCGCACCCGGCCGGTGCTGGTCACCGAGAACATCAACGTCGATCGCGACGGCACGGTCATCGAGTTCGCCATCGGCTGCTATCCGACGCCTCGGGTGCAGATCGTTTTCGAGCCATGAGGGACCCTTGCGCATGCAGACCATGTCGATCACCGGCGGGACGGTGCTGCTGGCGTCCGAGGGGCTGCGCACGGCGACCGTTGCCGTCCGCGACGGCCTGATCGAGCCGGCCGGCGCCGATGGGCCCGGCGTCACGCTGGACGCCTCCGGACTGCTGGTGCTGCCGGGGATGGTCGATCTGCACGGCGACGCGTTCGAGCGGCAGATCCAGCCGCGGCCGGGCGTCGATTTCCCGGCCGATCTGGCGCTGCTGGATACCGAGGCGCAACTGCTGGCGAACGGCATCACCACCGCCTTCCACGGCGTGACCCTGTCGTGGGAGCCGGGGCTGCGCAGCCTGTCCGCCTGGCACGCCCTGCTGGACGCCCTGGCGGCAAGGGCCTGGACCTGCGACATGCGCGTGCACCTGCGGTGGGAGGCATTCAACCTGGACGCGCTGGACACCGCGATCGCCGCCATCGCGGCGGGGCAGGTGCATCTGGTGGCATTCAACGACCACACCCCGGCGATCATGCGGAAGCTGCGGGACCCGGTGGAGGGCGTCAAGTACAGCAGCCGCGCCGGGATGCCGATCGAGGAATTCCGCGACATCGCGCACACGGTCGCCTCGCGTGCCGGCGATGTCCCCGCCGCGCTGGACCGCATCGGCGCCGCCGCCCGCGCCGCCGGCCTGCCGATGGCGAGCCACGACGACGACAGCATCGCCGCCCGTGACGGCTTCCGTGCCCGCGGCGCCCGGATCTGCGAGTTCCCGATGGCCGAGGACGTCGCCGTCGCGGCCGCCGCCGCCGGGGACCTCGTCGCCATGGGCTGCCCGAACGTGGTGCGAGGCCGGTCGCACCTGGGCTGGGCATCCGCGGCACGGATGGCCGAGGCCGGGCTGTGCCGCGTGCTGACGTCGGACTATTTCTATCCCGCGATGCTGCGCGCCGCCTTCATCCTGGCCGGGCGCGGCGTGCTGGACCTGCCGCGCGCCTGGGCGCTGATCGCGGAAAATCCGGCGCAGGCGGCCGGGCTGGCCGATCGCGGCATGATCGCGCCCGGCAAGCGCGCCGACATGGTGCTGGTCGATCCGGCAACGCCGCGCGTGGTGGCGACGATCGCCGGCGGGCGGATCGCCTATCTGACCGCCGAGGGCAGCCGCCGCCTGTCGATGCCGGGTTGATCGGCCCGCGCCGGCAGGGCATAGGTCCGGAAACGATGCGGACGTGCATGAACCAGGGCACGCACCAGGAAGGACCTGCCGGCGGATGATCGAACGTGGCCTCGAGCGCATGCTGTTCGCCAGCCGCTGGCTGCTGCTGCCGTTCTACCTGGGCCTGGTCATCGCGCTCGGGCTGCTGGCGTTCAAGTTCGTGCAGAAGTTGGTCGAGTTGTTTCCGCATTTCGTGGAGCTGGATTTCGAATCGACCATTGTCGCCAGCCTGAAGCTGGTGGACATCGCGCTGACCGGCAATCTGCTGCTGATGGTGATCCTGGCTGGGTATGAGAACTTTATCTCGCCGATCCAGACCGACAAGCCGGGGGAGCGCCCGTCCTGGATGGGCAAGACCAGCTTTGGCGACCTGAAGATGAAGCTGATCGCCTCGATCGTGGCGATCTCGGCAATCCAGTTGCTGGAAGCGTTCATGGATATCGAGCACACCAACAAGACGGACGCCGCCTGGCTGGTGGGGATCCACCTGACGTTCGTGGTGTCGGGGGTGCTGCTGGCAGTGATGGACCGGATCGGCAACAGCAATCACTGAGCGAACGCCGGACGGTCTTGCCCGCCCGGACGGGTGGCCTGATGCATCCTGCGGCAAACTACGGCAGGCCGCAGGTCAGTTGGGACGGGGTGCCCTCATCGTCATGGCCGGCGCAGGCCGGCCATCCACGCCTGACGGTGCTGATACCGGCAAAGGCGTGGATGGCGGCCCGGAGCCTGTGCCCGGGTAGCCGCCATGACGACGAGGCAGCGACTGCGCGTCCCAACCTACGTGCGATTTGCCGTAACTGCGGTTCGCTGCCGATCCGCCTATGATAGGCGGGACAACGCAAGGGATGCAGGCGATGACCGACAAGGAGACGCTGATTCGCCAGTACGCAGCCGGTGAGATCACCTGGCACGCGCTGCAGGAGCGCGGCTTCAGCGACTACATCCAGGTTCTTGCCGCCCTTGGTGAACTCGGCCTGAGGCCGCCGATCGCCCCGATGACCGGCCCGAACCGCGCGGCGCGGGAGCGAGGGCGTGCCATGATCCGTGACGCCCTACGGGCGCGGCCGTGAGCGAAACATTCAGCCTTTGATCACCGATGAGCATCGACGACGTAACGACGCAGGGCCTCCGCGTTAGCCCGAGCTTCCGACTTGCCGTTACTATAAATTGGCGGCAATCCTGGAAAAACTGCCCCGGACCGTCTAAAAATGTAGCCATGTAATAACGCATTTGTGACTTGTACCTGACGGCTAAATCGATTCTGCTTCGGCCATGTATATCGAAGCCGTCCCGAACCGGAACTCGCCCCCCGCCATCCTGTTGCGCGAGAGCTACCGCCACGAGGGCAAGGTCGGCAAACGCACCCTGTGCAACCTCTCCGACTGGTCGCCCGCGCACATCGAAGGCCTGCGCGGCGTGCTCAAGGGCGGCACCGTCATCCCAGCCGACCAGGACGCCTTCACCGTCACCCGCAGCCTGCCCCACGGCCACGTCGCCGCCGCGCTCGGCACCCCCTCGTCTGGCTATTCCAGCGGCTTCGCCGCCGGAACCTTGGCCAGCCTCGCCCGCAGGATCGGCCTCGACCGCCTGCTCGGCCCGGACGGCGACCGCTGCCGCGATCTGGTCCTCGCCCTGCTGATCGGGCGCATCCTCGATCCCGTCTCCAAGCTCGGCGCCGCCAGGACGCTCTCACCCGACACCGCCTCCTCCAGCCTCGGCGAAGCCCTCGGTCTCGGCCCGGTTGCCGACGATGAACTCTACGCCGCGCTCGACTGGCTGCTGGAGCGCCAGCCTGCCATCGAAACCGCACTGGCCAAACGCCATCTCCAGAACGGGACTCTGGTGCTCTACGATGTCTCGTCGAGCTACATGGAGGGACGCTGCTGTCCGCTGGCCAGGCGTGGCTACAGCCGTGATGGCAAGAAGGGCAGTTTGCAGATCGTCTACGGCCTGCTGTGTGCCCCCGACGGCTGCCCTCCTCTGCCATTCCACCTGCTACGCAGGCGGAACCTTGGGCAGCGTCGCCCGTCGCCATCGAGGTGTTCGCGGGCAACACCGCTGATCCGATGACGCTCGGGCCGCAGATCGACAAGCTCAAGCAGCGCTTCGGCCTGACGCATGCGGTGCTCGTCGGCGACCGCGGCATGATCAGGCCGCGGAGCGGACTGATGTGCCGGGAGGCGTCAGCCGCACTCACCGAGGCGCGCATCAGCGCGGACATCAAATCCGCTGGCCTGGACTGGATCACCGCGC
>NZ_NHRY01000184.1 GCF_002937115.1 Rhodopila globiformis
ATCGGGGCGGCAGTCAGACGGGGCATGAAGGCTCCGGTGAATCAGGGCGAGGCGTGAGCCTGTGGCCTGCCATATTCAGGCCGCTCCTGACTCGCCAGAACGGCTCCTGACGGCGGCTGGTCACGGCGATTGCCGCCAGACTGTGGCAAACCAGACTCACCCGCGCCGGGCCACCCATCAACGGAGTCGCCACTTCCGGCGAGGTGTACTAGGTCAGGAACGCGCCGCCGTTCACGTGCAGTGTCTGGCCGGTGACGAAGCGGCCATCCGGCCCGGCCAGGAACCGCACCGCGGCGGCGATCTCCTGCATCGTCGCCGGCCGCCCCAGCGGGATGCCGCGCCCGGCCCCCGGCGGCGCCGCCCCGGCCGAGGCGCCCCGCACCGTATCCACCGCCCCCGGCGCGACGCAGTTGCAGGTGATGCCGTGCGGCGCCAGTTCCACCGCCAGCGCCCGCATCAGCCCCTCCAGCCCGGCCTTGGAAGCCGAGACATGGCAGCGGTTCGGCGTGCCGACATGGGTGGAAATCCCCGACAGCGCCACGATCGCCCCGCCACCGCGGCCGATCATGTGGGGGACGGCGGCGCGGGCGAGGATGAAGGCGCCGTCGAGCGCAACCGACAGGATCTCCCGCCATTCCGCCAGCGCCATGTCCAGGAACGGGGTCTGCCGCCGCAGCCCGGCGTTGCAGACCAGGATGTCGATGCCGCCGAACGCCGCGGCCGCCTCGTCAACCATGCGCTGCACGGCGGCCGGGTCCGTCACGTCGGCCAGGCAGCCGATGGCCTGGCCGCCCGCGGCGGTGATCTCCGCCGCCACGATCTCGACAAGGACCCGGTCGCTGCGGCCGTTGACCACGACCGTGGCGCCGCGCCGGGCCAGGCCGAGCGCGATGGCACGGCCGATATTCTTGCCCGCGCCGGTGACCAGCGCGACCTTGCCGGCGAATGTCTGCTCCATGGTCACGCCGCCTGCCGGATCATGTCCGCCGCCTTTTCCGCGATCATGATCACCGTGGCGTTGGTGTTGCCGGACACCACCGTCGGCATCACCGAGGCATCGACCACCCGCAGCCCGTCCAGCCCCTTCACGCGCAGCGAAATGTCGACCACGGCCTTCGGACCCGGCCCCATCATGCAGGTGCTGGTCTGGTGGAAGGTGGTGCCGGCGGTGGCGCGCACGTACTCCAGCAGGTCCTCGTCGGTCTTCGCCGCCGGCCCGGGATGAACCTCCTCCCGGATGAAGCGCCGCATCGCCGGGGAGGCGAAGATCCGCCGCGTCACCTTCAAACCCGCGACGATGGTGTCGCGATCTGCTTGGGTGGACAGGTAGTTCGGCTGCATCGCCGGCGCCTCGGTGGGATCTGGCAATTTGATGCGCAGCCAGCCGCGGCTCTCCGGCCGGCAGGGGATCGCCACCAGGGTGCAGCCGGGGAACGGGTGCATCGGCCCGCCCGGCTTCGGCGCGCTGCCGGCGAGGAACTGGTACTGCACGTCCGGGCTGTCCAGCTCCGGCCGCGTCTTGACGAACAGGCCGATGGGCGCGGCGCCGGTCATCAGCGGCCCCTTCCCCGCCAGGATCCATTCGGCGCCGGCCTGCAACCGCCGCGGCCAGCTGTGCCAGACCTCGTTCAGCGTCACCGTGCCGTCGACGCACCGGCTGATGATGCGGCCGCCGATGTGGTCCTGCAGGTTCTCGCCCACCCCGGGCAGGTCGTGCTGCACCGCGATGCCGAGCGACTGCAGCAGGCCGCCCGGGCCAATGCCGGACAGTTGCAGGATCTGCGGCGAGTTGATGCTGCCGCCGCACAACAGCACCTCCCGCTTCGCCCGCGCCTGATGCAGCCGGCCGTCCTGGCTGTACTCGACGCCCACGGCGCGTTTGCCTTCCAGCAGCACCCGGTGGGTCAGGGCATGGACCGCGATGGTCAGGTTGCGGCGGGACCGCGCCGGGTTCAGGTAGGCGACCGCGGCGGCACACCGGCGGCGACCGCGGACGGTCAGTTGCAGCGGGCCGACGCCCTCCTGCTCGGCGCCGTTGAAGTCGCGGTTGAACGGATAGCCGGCTTCCTGCGCCGCGGCGATGAACGCATCGTGCAGCTTATGGTCGGTCCGCAGGTCGGAGACGCACAGCGGCCCGCCGGCGCCGTGATAGTCGTCGGCGCCGTGCTCCTGGTGCTCGGCCTTGCGGAAGTAGGGCAGCACGTCGTCATAGGACCAGCCGGCGTTGCCCATCTGGCGCCACAGGTCGAAATCCTGCCGCTGCCCACGGATGTAGATCAGGCCGTTGATCGCGGACGACCCGCCCAGCACCTTGCCGCGCGGCCAGGCGATACGGCGGTCGTGCATCTGCGGCACCGGTTCGGTTTCGAAATACCAGGCGACCCGCGGATTGTAGATGTTGCGATAGAAACCAGCCGGGATGTGGATCCACGGATCGCGGTCCTTGCCGCCGGCTTCCAGCAGCAGGACCCGCGTGCCCGCATCCTGCGTCAGGCGGTTCGCCAGCACGCAGCCGGCGGAACCCGCACCGACAATGATGAAATCATAGTCCATGACGCCGTCTTCCCCGCTTCCCTGGCCCTTGTCGTGGCGGCCAGTGAAGCGGAAGCGGCGGCGGTTGACCAGTGCCGCGTCAGGTCACCAAGCGCAGCGCCGGGCGCGACTTCACCGCCAGGCGACGATACAGCGCGACGTAGTCCTCTGCCATGCGGCGCGCGGTGAAGCGCTGCTCGAACCGGCGCCGGATCGCCGTCGGCGACGTTTCATGCAGCCGCGATATGGCTGTTACGGCCTCGGCCTCGTCATGGACGATGAAGCCGGTGACGCCGTGGTCGATCACCTCCGGCACCGAGCCGGCCGGGAAAGCGATGACCGGCGTGCCGCAGGCCATCGCCTCGATCATCACCAGGCCGAACGGCTCGGGCCAATCGATCGGCAACAGCAACGCTTTGGCGCCGCTGAGGAAAGCCGGCTTCTCGGCATCGCCGATTTCGCCGATCAGCTCGATCTGGTCGCCGTCGATCATCGGGCGGATGACCTCTTCGAAGTACAGCTTGTCGACGCGGTCGATCTTGGCGGCGATCTTCAGCTTCATGCCGGCGGCGCGGGCGATGCGGATCGCCCGGTCCGGCGACTTTTCCGGGCAGATCCGGCCCAGGAAGGCCAGGTAGTCGCGCTGCATCGGCTGCGGCGTCAGCAGGTCCGGCGGCAGGCCGTGGTAGACAGTGCCAACGAAGTTACCTTGCGGCAACGGCCTCCGTTGCATATCGGAGATCGACACCAGGGGCGCGTCCGGGAAGCAGTCGAACACCGGCGCGATCTCCGGCAGGTCGAGGCGGCCGTGCAACGTCGTCAGGTACGGAGTCGGCTGGCGGCTCAGCAGCGAGAACGGCCAGTAGTCCAGGTGGCAGTGCAGGATGTCGAATTCATGCGCGTGCTGGTAGATCTTCTCCAGCATCAGCATCGACGGCGCCATCGCGTCGCGCAGCGTGCTGTCGAACCGCAGGGCCTGCGGCCAGATCGCTTCCAGTTTCGCATCCGTTATCGAGTCGCCGCTGGCGAACAGGGTCACGTCGTGCCCCATGGCGACCAGCTCTTCAGTCAGATAGGACACCACCCGCTCGGTCCCGCCATAAGTACGCGGCGGAACGGATTCTGTCAGTGGCGCGATCTGTGCTATACGCATCTTTCAATGGCTCCCGGCCTTTTTTGGTCGGCCTCATCGATGCGCGGCAGATCAGGTTTTTTTGCGGCGGCTGCTAACATGAAGCCGCCAAAGTCCGCATTCTCACGGCGAAGTTACTGATGAACACTTACCCGTACCGTCCCGTTTGCGTTTACCAAGGCGCTGTCGGTGCCGTCCAAGCATGCTCGGACCGCCGGGCGTCAAACAACAGGGGGTGCTGACCGATGTCGCGGCTGGTCGTCGTTTCAAATCGTGTGCCGCTTCCATCCGAACGAGGCGCCAAGGCCGGCGGCCTGGCGGTTGCGCTGGCCGATGCGTTGCAGCCCGGATCGGTCTGGTTCGGCTGGAGCGGCCGGCGCTCGTCGCGCGGGTCCGCAACGACGCATATTCAACGTTCCGAAGGCATTACCTACGCAACCATCGATCTGACGGAAGCCGATTATCACTCGTTTTATGTGAATTTCTCCAACGGCGCATTGTGGCCGTTGTTGCATTTCCGTCTTGGTTTGCTGGATTTCCGCTCCGAGGACTATGCCGGCTACCGCGCCGTCAACCGTCAGTTCGCCGCCGCTCTGGTGCCTTTGTTGCGGCCGGATGACGTCATCTGGGTGCATGATTACCACCTGATCCCGCTTGCCATGGAACTGCGTGCTCTCGGCGTCACCAATCGCATCGGATTTTTCCTCCACACGCCGTTCGTTCCGCCAGCCATCTTCAACGCCATGCCGCGGTCGAGCGAGCTGCTGCACGGGCTGTGCGCCTATGACATCATCGGCTTCCATACCCGCACCTATCGCTCGGCGTTCCTGGATTGCGTGGCGGAAAACATGGGCGTGCACGCCGATTCCGAGGGCCGGTTCATCTGGCGCGGCCACCATGTTCGTGCCATTGTCGATCCGATCGGCATTGATGCCGACGGATTCACGAAATGCGCGATCGATGCGGCCCGCGGCGCGGATGCCAGGGCGCTGCGGGACAGCCTCGGCAAAGGCAGCCTCGCCATCGGAGTTGACCGCCTCGACTACTCGAAGGGGCTGATCAACCGGTTCGAGGCGATCGGGCGGTTCTTCGCCAATTACCCGCAACATCGCCGGCAACTCAGCTTTCTGCAGGTCGCCGCACGTTCGCGTGAGGAACAGGGCTCGTACCAGCGGCTGCGGCGGGAGCTGGACCGTATCGTTGGCGACACGAACGGGCGATACTCGGAATTCGACTGGACCCCGCTGCGCTACATGACCCGCGCGGTGAAACGCGATACCCTGGCGGGATTTTTCCGCCTGTCCCGGCTGGCGGTGGTCACGCCGCTGCGGGACGGCATGAACCTGGTGGCCAAGGAGTACATCGCCGCGCAGGACCCCAGGGATCCGGGTGTGCTGATCCTGTCGCGCTTCGCCGGCGCGGCCGAGGAACTTACCGAGGCCCTGCAGGTCAATCCTTACGATTCCGATGAAATCGCCGAGGCGATGCACATCGGCCTGTCGATGGAACTGGAAGAACGCCAGGAACGCTGGCGGTCCCTGCACAAGAAGGTCAGCGCCAACACAGCGCAGCGCTTCTGCACCGTGTTCCTGAAGCACCTTGTGCATCCGGAGATCAACCCGGAACGACCGACGCTGCGGGCGATTTCCTAGAGCAATATCGGCCCGACTGGAAATCGCGGAGCGATTTCAGGCTGATGAAATCGCTCGTGAAATTATGAGCTGGAGCGAAGGCCTCACCGCGCCACGTGCCGTCGTGGCGCGGTGAGAACGTTTCGCCGTCATCGGCGGAACGCAGCCTCTACGTATCGGCGAATATGCCGACCGGCGCGCCGGCTGAGGGCGCCGTGGTGCGGAACAGCCCGCCGAGGGTGGGGAAGGCGGACAGGATGTCCTCGGGCTTTCCCTCCCGCAGCGACGTCACGTAAAGCCAGTCATCGGCGAAGCACGGCATGGTCGGCCCGGGCACGGCAAAAGCCTGCTTGTGCAGCAGCGTGCCGTCCGGGCTGAAGCAGTTGAGGCAGCCGGCGGACGGGCCGGCGGACCAGTAGTTGCCGTCCATGTCCGTCGCCGCGCCGTCCGGACGGCCGTCTTCGTTCTTCAGCCTCGCGACGATGCGGTGACGGGAGCGGCCGCCGGTCGCGGGGTCGAAGTCCCAGGCTTCGATGATGCCGGCGGTGGAGTCGGAGTGGTACATGACGCGGCCATCGGGCGACCAGGCCAGGCCGTTCGATACGGCATAGCCGGATTCCTCGCGCGTGATCCGGCCGTCGGGCGTCACCCGGTAGAGGGATGCGGTCTTCTGGCGCGGCGTGTTCTCGTCCATGCTGCCGATCCAGAAGGCGCCGTCCGGGCCTACCTTGCCGTCGTTCAGGCGATTGGTCGGCGGCTCGTCCACGCGGTCGGTCAGGTCGGTCAGTTCGCCGCTGCCGGGATCGAACAGGACGACGTGGTGCCGTTGCGCGACGACGAACCGGCCCGAGGCGCACAGGCCGAAGCTGCCGACGACGTCCGGGAAGTCCCACGATTCGCGCTCACCCGAGTCGATTCGCAGGGCGTTGATCCGCCTGCCGTTGATGTCGCAGAACAGCAGCCGGCGATTGGCTGCGTCCCAGACCGGGGACTCGGCGACGGAACAGCGCGAATCCCAGATCAGTTCGTAATCCGCCATGTGATGCATCCTTCCCGGATCGTGTGGGGCTTACCAACCAGAACACTGCACCGGCGATGGAAGAGCGATCAAATCTGGATGGCGGAGGATGGGCAATATTATTTCTATATCGCTATTGATAAGCTTGGCCGGGCCGCCAGCGACAGCTTGCGGTGCCGATACCGGCAGAAAGCGTGGATGGTGGGCCTTCGCCCCATTGGCGCTAAAATAGCGTGGCGGCGGCACGATGCTTGCCATTCCGTCATGGCCCGGCTTGTCCCTACGAGATGCACACATCTCGGAAACGGTCCGCCGCTGCGTTTCCCTTTCGTCATGGCCCGGCTTGTCCGGGCCACCTGTCGCGGCACAGTGCTGGAATAGGTGGCCCGGACAAGCCGGACCATGACGAGGAGACAACAGCCAGCCCTATTTTAACGCCAATGGGGCCGCCGCCCACCATGACGGGGTGCCGCCGGCCCACAAAATCAGCGCCCATGCGGCTCGTCCGGGCGATGCCGATCGGGTGACGACCTTGTTCCGCACCACCGCCGAGGCCGTACCGGACGACGCGGCTACTCCGTCCCGCCGATGGGCCGCTGCCGCAGCTTCGCGTAGACCGCTTCCTGCTCCGGCCTCGGCGTCTTCCAGTCCGCCTCCAGGATGCCGTCCGGATTCTCCCGTTCGTCCAGGTGGCCCCAGGCCCACCAATCGGTGGACAGGCCTTGTTTGCCCTCGCCGATGTGCAGGCCGTCCGGGCCGGTGCCATTGAGATACGGCACGATCGTCGCCGCCCAGGCCTTGCTCCGGGCGCTGGACATCGATGCGCCCATCTCGCCGATGAATACCGGCGCCAGGTCGGAATTGACGATCCAGCCCCATTCCTCATTCATCCGGTGGATCATGGCTGGCCCGGAGTCGAGCTTCTCAGCGCTGATCTCGTAGGGGTATTCGTGCACCGAATAGACCAGCTTGCCCGGCACGTTCAGGGTCACCGGGAACGTCCGGACGCCGCGGCCATGGTTGTTCGGCAGCTCCACGATGATCAGCTTGGCGGGATCGACGGCCTGGATCGCGTTGCCGACGCGGATATACATCGCCCGGATGTCGCGATCGGAGCCATCGCCCCAGACGCTCATGCCCGGCCAGTCCAGCGGCTCGTTGCGCAGGTCGTAGCCGATGACCGTCTGGTTGCCGGCAAAATGCTTCGCCACCGCCTGCCAGTCGGCCAGGAATTTCTCATCCGTCGTGGTGCCGCGGTTGCCGCCACCGTCGGTTCCGTCGGAGCCGCCGCCCAGGTCGTACCACAGACCATTCTTCTGCTGCGCGCCCCAGTTGTCACGCTCACTGTGTCCCGGTTCGTTGGTGTGGTTGTCGAGCACCAGCCGCAGCCCGGCTTTCCCCGCCGCCGCCGCGATGCGGTCGATCATCGCCAGGTCCTTGTGCATCGTGGCGTTGACCCAGGAGAACCGGATGCAGTTGAAGCCGTAGCGCGCCATCAGGTGCGTCTGCGCCTCCAGCGGGATATGCTCGTTCACTTCGTTCCAGCCGATGCAGGCCAGCCGCACGGGGCGCCCGTGCTGGTCGATGATCTGGTTGCCTTTGGTGCTGAGCGGGCCGGGCGGCAGCAGCGTCACCCGCTGGTCCGCGACCGACGGCGGAATCGCCCCCTGCGCCGACAACGGCAAGGCGACGACGGCGACCGGCACACTGCGCAAAGCCCATGTAAAGAAACGTTTAACTTGCATACTGCCTCCACAGGTCCAAATCACGACCAGAGCGCGGCAGTCGTTGCTTCCGGGCCATGAAGAAGGCAATAAAATTTCTGGTGTTGTCCCAGCCGGCGCAGGGCCTGGCCTTCGTTGCCTTGAACGCCAGGCCGCGGTCGAGCCACCGCGAGCGCGGGTCGCGCCAATTCCTTCTCTGCGGGCTCTGCGCCACGCTCTGCGATCTCTGCGTTTTGAAAGTGCGGTGCCGCCACGGAGAGCGGCGTCGCTGGTGAGCCGCCCAACCTGCAACGCCGGTGGCGCCCCGAACACCGCGATTCAACGCAGAGATCGCAGAGTGGAGCGCAGAGCCCGCAGAGAAGAAATTGGGGCGGCCTGCGGCCGCGATGGCCGTCGTTGATCGCTGTACCATGTTCATCGTGACCAGGATAACAGGATAACCAGGTAGGAAGAGCCGGGTCCGCAAGATAGCCGGCCGGCCGCACGACAATTGCTAATCCGTTATGACACGGCTTGTCCGGGTCTTCGCCACACGCACGTGCCACGACAGGTGGCGCGGCCTCTGCGGGCGATGACGGTGATGCAGCGTGCATCACCCTGTCGGCGCGTATGCAGACGAACCGGGCCATTACGAAGAACCAACGGCCGCTCCCTGCGCGGGCATGCGTCAAAACAGTCCCTCGATGGCGCCGTCCTCCCGCAGGCAGATCGACTCCGCCGCCGGCACGCGCGGCAGGCCGGGCATCGTCATGATGTCACCACAGATCGCCACGACAAACCCCGCCCCGGCCGACAGCCTGACCTCCCGCACCGGCAGCACGTGCCCCACCGGCGCGCCCATGATGGTGGGATCCGCGGTGAAGCTGTATTGCGTCTTGGCAATACACACCGGCACCTCGCCGAAGCCCGCCGCCTCGAACGACTCCAGCTTCGCCGCCACGGCGTCGGGCAGCGCGATGTCGTAGGCGCGGTAGATCTCCCGCGCGATCGCCCGGATCTTGTCGGCCAGCGTCATGTCCAGCGGATAAATCGGCTTGTAGGCCGCGGTGCCGGCCTCGATCCGCCGGACCACCGCATGCGCCAGATCTTCAGCGCCGGCGCCGCCATGCGCCCAGTGGGTGCAGGAGATCGCCTCGGTGCCAAGCGCCGCCATCGCGTCGCGGATCGCGGCGAACTCCGCGGCGGTGTCGGAGGTGAAATGGTTCACCGCCACCACCACGGGCAGCCCGAATTTCTGCAGGTTCTCCACATGCCGCTGCAGGTTGGCGACGCCGTGCCGCACCGCCTCGACGTTCTCCGCGCCCAACTGATGGCGCTCGACCCCGCCGTGCATCTTCAGCGCCCGCACCGTCGCCACCACCACCGCGCAGGACGGTTTCAGCCCGGCCGAACGGCACTTGATGTCGAGGAATTTCTCTCCGCCCAGATCCGCGCCGAACCCCGCCTCGGTCACCACCACGTCGGCCAGCTTCAGCCCGAGCCGCGTCGCCATCACCGAGTTGCAGCCATGTGCGATGTTGGCGAACGGACCGCCATGCACCAGCGCCGGCGATCCCTCCAGCGTCTGCACCAGGTTCGGCGCAATCGCATCCTTCAGCAGCACCGCCATCGCGCCGTCCGCCTTCAGGTCCGCCGCGGTGACGTTGGCGCCGTCGCGGGTCTGCGCGACCACCATCCGGCCCAGCCGCGCCTCCAGGTCGTGCAGGTTGCGCGACAGGCAGAACACCGCCATCACCTCGGACGCGACGGTGATGTCGAACCCGTCCTCCCGCGGGAAGCCGTTGGCGACGCCGCCCAGGCTGGCGACGATGCTGCGCAGCGCCCGGTCGTTCATGTCCATGCAGCGCCGCCAGGAGATCCGGCGCTCGTCGATGTCCAGCGGATTGCCCCAGTAGATCGAATTGTCGACCATCGCCGCCAGCAGGTTGTTGGCCGCGGTGATGGCGTGGAAATCGCCGGTGAAGTGCAGGTTGATCTGGTCCATCGGCACCACCTGCGCGTGGCCGCCGCCGGCCGCGCCGCCCTTCATCCCGAAGCTGGGGCCCAGGCTCGGCTCGCGCAGGCAGATCGCCGCCCGCCGGCCGATGCGGTTCAGCGCGTCGCCCAGGCCGACGGTCGTGGTGGTCTTGCCCTCGCCCGCCGGCGTCGGGTTGATGCCGGTGACCAGCACCAGCGGCGCGTCCGGCCGATCCTCCAGGCTGGCGATGAAGTCGAGGCCGATCTTCGCCTTGGTGCGGCCATAGGGCTCCACGGCCGAGGCCGGGATGCCAAGCTTGTCGGCAATCACCTGGATCGGCTGCAGCGTCGCGGCGCGGGCGATGGCGAGATCGGAGTTCATGCGTGAACGGCCTCCCGATGGGTCACGCCGATATCCGTCAGCGCCGCATCGATCGCCTGGACCGCGCGCGCCATGTCCGCGGGCGTGATCGCGCCGATGCAGCCAACCCGGAACGTCGGAGCCGGCGTGGTGAAGAAGTTGCTTATCAGGACCCCGCGCGATTTCAACGCATCAACGAAGGCCTGCAGGTCCCAGGCCGGGTCGTCCGGCACATGCACGTTGACGATCACCGGCCCCTGCCGCTCCGGCGGCAGCCACGGAACCAGCCCGAGGCCGCGGACACCGTCGTACAAGGTGCGCATGTTGGCGGTATAGCGCGCCAGCCGGGCCGCGCTGCCCTCGGCGTCCAGGAAATCCAGCGCGCGGTCCAGCGCGGCCAGCACTTGCGCCGGCGGCGTGAAGCGGAAGCTGCCCGCGCCGAACTGCAACGTACCGGCGTAAATATCCGCCAGGTCGAGCGACCAACTGCCGGCGTTCCCAACGCAGGCCCGCAGCCGATCGGCTCGCGCCACCGCGAAGGCGATGCCGGGCAGCGCCTCCAGGCACTTGTTGGCGGTGAAGACGACGGCATCCACCTCCGGCTGGGCGGACAGGTCGAGCGGCAGGGCGCCGAAGGCGGACACGGCATCGACGATCATGCGGCGCCCGGCGGCGCGGACGACGGCGCCGACAGCCGGCACGTCATGGATCACGCCGCTGCCGGTCTCGGAATACACCAGGCCGACATGCGACAGGGTCGGGTCATCCGCCAGGGCGCGGGCCACGGCGGCGGGATCGGCGGCGTCGGCCGGGCCCATCGGCAGCGGCACCGCGACCCGCCCGGCCTCCTGCGCCAGGCGGATCATGCGGTTGCCATAGGCGCCGGTGGCGGGAATCAAAATGCGTCCACCGGGGGGCAGGAAAGTGCGCAATGCCGCTTCGGTGACGAAATGGCCGCAGCCTTGCAGCGGCAGCGCGGCGTGCGCCGGGTCGGTTCCGCCGGCCAGGCGCAGGATGCGGCCGCGCAATCGCGCCAGGAATTGGCGAAAGTCATTGTCCCAGGGCGCGAGGTCCCGGCCCATCGCCTGGCGCACTTCGGGACGTGTGGTGACAGGACCGGGGATAAGCAGCAACATCGCCGGAAACTCGCACGCGGAAGCCGAGAAATCCATCCACGCGTCGATCGTTCGGTGCTACGTTGCAGTTATGAACATACCGTATGTCTTGCCCGACTGGGTGCCCTGGTGGGTCCCGTTGGTGCTGCTCGTTCCCACGCTGCTCTACGCCCTGGCATTCGTGTTCATGCCCTTCAGCGTGCTGGGGGTGAAAAGCCGGCTGGACGTCATCGAGGCGCGACTCGACGAAATCCAGCAGGAGATCCGCCACCTCGCCCTGCGCCTGCCGGCCGGCCGGCAGGAACTGGATTTCGAGGATATCTACGCGCCGATCCGCCAGGTGACGCGCGGTGACGCTCCGCCCGCCGATCGGCCGCCGATTCCGCCGGCCGCGCAGGACCTGTACGACGATGACGCGCCGGTGGAGCGCCCGGCGCCGCCGCCGAACGCCCGCCCGTTCGGCCGGCAGGAGCCGGTCATCATCCGTCCCGAACGCGCCGAACGCCCCGAGCGCGCCGAACCCCGGCTGGATCGGCGCCGGTGAAGCGGGTGTGCCGCCTGAACCCGGCTACACGACCTTGCGCGTGAACGGGTGCGGGCGGCAGGTCAGTGGCGTGGCCGGATAGGCGTCAAGCCCGACAAACACCGTGCCTGCCTTGTGCAGGGCGACAAGTCCCTCGGCGACGCCCGCGCCGCTGGACCGGTGCGGCTGGTTCACGTGGGCGATGATGACGTCGCCGCTGACCGCCGCCGCCATGCGCCCCGCGACCACCGGGGCGGGCAAGGAAGCGCCTTCATCCGCCGGCAGTGAAAAGGCGCCGATCTTCTCGTCGATCATGCGGAAGGCCGCCGGGCTGTAGAGGGCGGCGGCCGAGCGGTACCATGTCGGCGGCGGCGCGCCGACAGCGACGATCGCCTCGGCGCCCCGCGCCACCTCCCGCCGGATCGCCTCCAGCGTCCCGGCGATCGGCAGGCCGTACACGCGGCGGGTGCCGAGCACCGCGGGCAGATGGCGCTCGCCGTGGTTCTGCAAAGTGAACAGGTCCGACCGCGCCCGCAGCAGGCCCAGCATGTGGGCATTGCTGCGCAGCCACAGCCCGGTGACGAACAGCGTCGCCGGCACCGACAGCGCGAGCAGGGTCCGCACGATCCGCATGTCGACGCCGCCCGAGCAGGCGTCCAGGGTCAAAGCCACGGTGCGCGGCACGTCCGCCGGCACGATCAGGCGCATGCGCGGCTCGACGAGTTCGTTCGGGACCGCCGGGAAGCAGTTCGGCGCAAGGGCCGCCAGTGCGCCTGTCGAGAAGGATCGGCGGGACAGGGGAAGGCCGCCGGATGCGGCGTGGCAGTGCAGGCACATTGTGAGGGATCTCGTTCGGTCTCGCGCGGGTACGGCGATGCGGCATGATGGAAGCCGGTGCTTAATCAAATCGCGATGGCGGAGCGAGTCATAATGAACCCACGACCGGACGTTCCAGACGGGCTGCGGCTGACGGTGGACACCGACCCGCCGGCGGCCTTCCGCGCCGGGCTTGGCCAGGCGATCAACCAGTTCCATGCCGAAAGCGTGCCGTTCCACGCCAGCCGCTTCGCGCTGCGGCTCGAGGATCGGGACGGAACGCTGATGGGCGGGCTGAGCGGCGTGATGTCGTGGGGCTGGCTGTTCGTCGATGCGGTCTGGGTCCATCCTGGCCTGCGCGGCCAGGGCGCCGGGCGGACACTGATGGCCCATGCGGAACGCCACGCGGCGGCGGCGGGCTGCCACTCCGCGTGGCTCGACACCTTCCAGGCGCGCGGCTTCTACGAGGCCATCGGCTACCGCGTGTTCGGCACGCTGGAGGATTATCCGGCGGGCCAGACCCGCTTCTTCCTGCGCAAGCGCCTGCGGGACACAGCCTCGGGCACGGATCAGGCGGCGCCGCGCGCCTGAACCGGCACCTGGGAGATTTCCTCCAGCGAGCGGTGGTTGGTGCGCGGCCCGAACACGCCGATGGCGAGGACGACGATCGCCATGGCGCCGGCGATGAACAGGAACACGCCGGGGACGCCGAAATGCTGCAGGATCGCGGCGATGAAGAAGCCGGTGAAAATGGTGCTGAACCGGCTCCAGGAATAGACGAAGCCGACGGCGCGGGCGCGGATGCGGGTCGGGAAAAGCTCCGCCTGGTAGTTGTGGGCCGAGAACGACAGCCAGGCGTTCATCATCGTCTGCAAGGTGCCGACGACGATCACCGGGATGGCCGCGGTCTGGAAGGAAAACAGGATGCCGAACACGGCGATGCCGGTGCAGGACAGGCAGACCTGCCATTTGCGCTCGATCCTGTCGGCGAAGCCCACCCCCAGCAGCGGGAACAGCGGATAGGCGCAGGCGATGATGAACGAATATTCCAGCGTCTGCGAGACGTGGATGCCCTGAGCGATCAGCAACGTCGGCACCCAGTTGGCGAAGCCATAGAAGCCGATGGTCTGGAAGAAGTTGGCGACCGACAGCATGATGGTGCGGCTGCGATAGGCCGGGCTGAAGATTTCCCGCAACTGGCCCTCGGCCGGGTCTTCCATCACCGGCGGCTCCGGTGCCGGCAGCGGACGGCCGGATTCGGCGGTGACGCGGGCCTCGATGGCGCGCATGACCTGCTCGGCTTCCTCCAGGCGACCCTGCTGCGCCAGCCAGCGTGGCGATTCCGGCAGCCGCAGGCGCACGAACCAGACGAGGATCGCGCCGACGGAGCCGATGATCACCACCCAGCGCCAGCCGGACAGGCCGAGCGGGGCGGTGGGAACCAGCAGCCAGGCGAGGAAGGCGATCAGCGGCACTGGAATGAAGCCGATGGCCTGCTGGATGGCGAAGGTGCGGCCGCGGGCGCGCTTGGGCACCAGCTCGGAAATGAAGGTGTCGACGGTAACCAGCTCGACGCCGATGCCGACGCCGGCCAGCAGGCGCCAGAAATTGACGGTGTTCGGCGTGCTCTGGAACGCCATGATCAGCGTGGCGAGGCAATACCAGACCAACGAGAAGGTGAAGACGGTCCGCCTGCCGAAATGGTCAGCCAGGTGGGTGAAGAACATCGTGCCGACGAACAGGCCGGCGAACAGCGCGGCGATGAAGGATGCAAGGCCGCCGAGGCCGAACAGCGCGACCGTGGTGGGCGTGAAGATCCTGTCGGCGAACATGCCCGGGGCGATGGAGCCGGTCAGGAAGATGGCATAGACGTCGAACCAGCCACCGAGCGATATCAGCAGCACCAGCACCCACATGTGCCGCGTCATCGGCAGGCGGTCCAGGCGCGCGGTGATCTCCGCGGCCGGCGAGGCGATCGGCGTTGCAGCCATCCAGGTTCCTCCCATGGCACGCCGGCGCGTGCCGCTGCGATCGCTGTTTTGTTTCGAATGTAGTTAAATTCGCCGTGAACCCTGCAATGGATGGCGACGCGGGTCCAGACCTGCGGTTGGCCCTGACCGGCCCGAAGCGGCCAGAACCGCGGACGCTTGATGTCACATCCCGAGAGCGCGACGGTAGATGTCGAGCAGCGTCTCCTCCTCTTCCACCTCGGCCGGTTCGCGCTTGCGGATCTTGATCAGCTGGCGAATGACAACGACGTCGAAGCCCGCGCTCTTCGCTTCGGCGTATATGTCCTTGATATCCGAACCCAGCGCTTTTCGTTCCTCTTCCAGTCGCTCGATTCTCTCAACCAGGCTCCGGAGCCGGTCGACCGCGATTCCGCCGGCGCCCGTCTCGGCGTCACTTTTTTTCGTGCCGGATTTAGTCGCCTCGAGGGTGGAATTGCTCATTGTTGTACTCCAATGATGACAGACTGCGATGGTGCTGACTGTTGCCAGAGCCGAGGGAAGGAACGCGCCCCGGAACGGCGCGCTTGAGAACGGCGCGCTTGCCCTGAACCACTGGGCCTATGCGCATGGTATGGCCGGCAGGGGCGTTGCATATCCGGCGCCCCTGGCCTTGGCGTCATTGTCCCGGATGTCGCTCGCCAGCGCCTTGCACGCCTCGTGACGCCGCTCACTGCGTCCGATGAGGCCGCCGGGCCCGCGGTTGGCAGCTTGCCGGTTACCGCCGGCTCTCGCCTCGCTCATCGCTTTCTCCTCGCGGCGCGGTGATCCATGCGGCCTGGCCCGGGATGGGTTGCCGCCGCTACAGTAAACCGCAGATCGGTTTGGACGCACCGGCCGCCGTTCCCGTCATGGCCGGGCGCGTCCCGGCCATCTGCGCTTCGACGGTGGGGGGTGGATGGCCGGGACGCGCCCGGCCATGACGGTGAGGGATGCGCCGCCGCCAGCGACGCTGCCCGTCCCAACCGACCTGCGGTTCGCTGTAAGGCAATGGCCCGGCTGACGCACAGAGCGGCCGATCGGCGCCGTCTGGCAGCACGGCCTCCGGCGAGGCGGCGGCTCCCGGTCGGCGTACGGTTCCACTCACCAGTTCAGCCGTCATCGACTCGACTCTCCGCGGCAGCAGGGCGGCGGGCAATAGCCGTGGCCGCCGCCAGGGTCAATCGAAAACCGGGCAACGGACAGGGGATTCGCACTTCGAAAGTCCTTGACACGCGATTTGGACTTGCCCGACGCGGGCATGATCGACTCTTTGGCTGAGGGTGAGCACCACGATTGCGGGAGGCCCCTTTGGATCAGTTCATCGCCTGCTGGGAGGAGTTGGAGGACCCGCGCACCGGCAATGCCGCGCTGCACGATTTCCATGAACTGCTGATGATTGCGCTCTGCACGGTGCTGTGCGGCGGCCAGAGTGCGG
>NZ_NHRY01000185.1 GCF_002937115.1 Rhodopila globiformis
AAAATCGGTAGGCAATCCAGGTTCCGCCTCCGCCTTCGACCCACCAAAGTCCGCGAGGGCTGGGGAACGGGCCTGTATCCGGCACCGGCACGGCGCCGCCGGCAAAACCTCGGGTGATCAGGAACACCCGCGCGCTGGCCTGCCGACGTAGCAGGCGGCGACGGCACACGCCGCCAGCACCCGCGCCGTCAACACGCGGTTGAACGCCCCGCGCGGCTTAAAACTGCCGCTGTGCTGCAGCCGTTCCAGCTTCAGCGCAACCGCCGGTTCGGTAGAAAAGTTATCGACCGATGCACGTAATAGTGGCGCATGGCAGATATATCGACGTATTCTGGATGCAACGACGGCACTGCCGTGTCGATCGATCATGGCCGACGACGCTGCCATGCGCTTTGCCAAACCACAAGTGGCTTCCTTTTCCATGGCGATGCGATCAGACTGCAACCCCATGCACGGCCATCTGCGTATGCATGGGAGCTGCGTATCAAGAAATGAGGATGCGATTCTTATCCTCGGGCCATCGGCGTTGGGGAAGTCCGACCTCGTGCTTCGGTTACTTGCATGCGGCTTCGAACTGGTCGCCGATGACCAGGTGGACATCGACGACGGCATCGCCTCCTGCCCGCCTGCCCTTGCCGGCATGCTGGAGGTCCGTGGCCTTGGCATCGTCAGGCTGCCGTATCGCCCCCGGGCCCGCCTCGCCTTGATCGTGGAACTCGCCAGGCCGGCCGAGCGGCTGCCCACGCCGCGGCATCACCCGGAGCTGGGATTGCCGATTGTCGGCATCGATCCCGCCGCGGCCTCCGCCCCCGAACGGGCGGCGCTGGCGCTGGACTGCGCGACCGGCCGGGTCAGCCAAGTTGCAGGTGCCTTCGCGCCATGAGCGGCCCGGCCCGCAAGTCGGTCGTTATCGTCACCGGCCTGTCGGGCGGCGGCAAGGCATCGATCCTGAACGCGCTGGAGGACGTCGGCTTCGAGACGGTGGACAACCCGCCACTACCGATGCTGGAGGAGATGATCGCCGAAGTCGGCTGCAAGCTCGCGGTTGGCGTTGACGCCCGGACCCGCGGCTTCGACGCCGCCGCGGTCCTGGATGTCATCGATCGGCTGCGTCAGAACCCCACCCTCCGGGTGCACCTGGTCTACGCCTGGGCCAACGAAACCACCCTGCTGCGGCGCTACACCGAGTCGCGGCGCCGCCATCCGCTGGCGCCGCAGGGCCGCGTGACCGACGGCATCAGCGCCGAACAGGCGCTGACCGACCTGCTGCGGGTCGAGGCCGATCTGGTGGTCGATACCAGCGACCTGCCGATTGCGCACCTGCGGCGGCTGATCGAGCGGCACTTTGGCAGCGGATCCGACGACGACCAGACGCGGATGATCGTCTCGCTGATCTCCTTCGCCTACCCGAAAGGCCTGCCGCGGGAAGCGGATCTGGTATTCGATGCGCGCTTCCTACGAAATCCGCACTACGATCCCATATTACGCCGAAAGACTGGTCTTGACCCCGATGTCGGGGCCTATGTTGAAGAGGATCCGGACTTCGTTAAATTTTTTTCACAGCTACGGGAACTAATCGACCTTCTCTTACCAAGGTTCGTGCAAGAGGGTAAAAAATACGCTACGATCACAATCGGGTGTACCGGAGGTCGGCATAGGTCTGTTCATCTGATTGAAAAATTGGCGAATCACCTCACGACGCGCGCAGCACCTGGGCAAGCCGATGGCACCAATCATGTCCCGTGGCGGGTCTACGTGACGCATCGGGAGCTTGCGCGTGATGGCGCCCAGGACGTTTTCCTGATGGACCGCCCGGTTGCGCATCTGCAGGATTCAGACATAGACAAGGCTGCGCGCACCTTGTCGGTTCAGGCGTAGGAGGCCTGAGACATTACGATGGTCATACCAATGACATCCGGACGCATGAATCCGGCAAAATATCAGGACCGCCCGGTTTAAACATGATCGGGATGGTTCTGGTCACGCACGGGCATCTGGCGGATGAGTTGCGGGCCGCCATGGAGCATGTCGTGGGGCTGCAGCGCAATGTTGACACGGTCTGCATCGGGCCGGAGGACGACATGGAAAACCGCCGCGCCGAGATCGAGGCCTGCATCGGCCGGTGCGACACCGGCGACGGCGTCGTGCTGCTGACCGACATGTTCGGCGGAACGCCCTGCAACCTCGCGATCTCCATGATGGAGCGGAAGGGCGTGGAGGTGATCGCCGGCGTCAACCTGCCGATGCTGGTCAAGCTGGCGAAGATACGCTCCAAGCAGCCCCTGGCCGACGCCGTCAGTTGCGCGGAAGATGCCGGGCGCAAGTACATCGCTGCCGCATCCCACGTGCTGCATGGCTGCAAGGTGAACGGATCCAACGGAAGCTGCGAATGACCGACGGTTCGGCCGAGCCGCCAGCACCCGAGTCGCCGGTCCTGACCCGCGTCGTGACGATCTGCAACAAGCGCGGCCTGCACGCTCGGGCCGCGGCTCGCTTCGTCACCATGGCGGAAACGTTCGGCGCCTCGGTCGACGTGGTTCGGGACGGCCAGGTCGTCTCCGCCCGCTCGATCATGGGCCTGATGATGCTCGGCGCCGGCAACGGCTCTGAAATCGAGTTGCGTGCCGAAGGCTGGGATGCCAAGGAAGCGATGGACGCCCTGGCAGCCCTGGTCGAGGCCGGCTTCAATGAGCAGGATTGATCCGCCGCCACCCCAGCACAAGCGAATGGCCCGCCCCGCCCTCGCTGCCGCTCAGGCACGGGCGCAGACCGCCGCCGCCGAGCGGCGCTTCGCCGGCATCCCTGTCTCCCCCGGAATCGCCATCGGACCGGTGTTCGGCGCACATGAGCCCGAAGCCGTCATCACCCGCCACAAGATCCAGGCCGCCGACATCGCCGCCGAGGGCACCCGCCTGGAGGCGGCGATCGTCCAGTCGCACAAGCAGCTGCTGAAGCTGCGGGCCAAGCTCGCGGTGCTGCCCGAGGAAAGCCAGTCGGAGATCGCGCCGCTTATTGATGCATACATACGTATGCTGGGGCCGTCCCGCCTGATCCGCGGCGTGCGGCAGCGGATCGAGGACACCCTGCTGTCGGCCGAAAGCGCCGTGATGACCGAGGCGAATGCGATCGCCGAGGCGATCATGGAGCAGGCCGAGCCCGGCCTGCCGGCCGAGGACCTCGCCGGGCTGCGCCGCCGCGCCGACGAGATCAAGGAGATCGCGCGGCGGCTGGTGCGCAACCTGACCCGCGCGCCGTTCCGCAGCTTCGCCGGCCTGCCGGAAGGCGCTATCCTGATCAGCGAATCGCTGCGGCCGGCCGACGCGGCGTTGCTGGATCCCTCGCGGCTGGCCGGCGTGGTGACCGAGGAAGGCGGCGCCGACGGCCATACCGCGGTGATGCTGCGCGCGCTGGGCGTGCCGGCGGTGCTGGGGGCGGCCGGCGTGACCCAGGTGATGAAGCCCGGTGACGAGGCCGTGGTGGACGGGATCGCCGGTAGCGTCACGCTGAACCCGACGCCGGAGACGGTGACGGCGGCGCGCCGCGCGGTCACCGCCTACGCGCGAGAGCGGCAGCGTCATGCCCGCCTGCGCCGCCTGCCCGCCGAGACCCTGGACGGGCAGGCGATCGAATTGCAGGCCAACCTGGAACTGCCGATCGAACTGCCGCTGATCGCGCAGTCGGGGGCGGTCGGCATTGGCCTGCTGCGCACCGAGTTCCTGTTCATGAACCGGGAAACCATTCCCGACGAGAACACGCAGACCGAAAGCTACCGCACCATCGTCGAGGCGATGCACGGCGATCCGGTCACCATCCGCGTGCTGGACTGGGGCGGCGAGAAGGAGATAGAGGCCCTGGCGATGGCCGGGATCGTGCCGGAGATTGCCGACACCAATCCGGCTCTTGGCCTACGCGGGATCCGGCTGCTGCTGCGCCGGCCGGAACTGCTGGAAACCCAGTTCGCCGCCATCCTGCGCGCCTCCATCGCCGGCCCGGTGCGGGTCCTGCTGCCGATGGTGACCATGGTCGGCGAGGTCCGCGCCGCGCGCGAGATCTATGAGAAAGTCGCCAGGCGCCTGCGCCGCCGCGGCGAGCGGCTGGCCGAGAAGCTGCCGCCGCTGGGCATCATGATCGAGACTCCGGGCGCCGCCCTGTCGGCCGATGCCCTGGCGCTGGAGGCGGACTTCTTCTCCATCGGCACCAACGACCTGACTGCCTACACGCTGGCGGTGGACCGGTCGGAATCCGACGTGGCCGACTTGTATGACCCGATGCATCCGGCGGTGCTGCGCCTGGTGCAGTTCGCCACCGAGGCGGCATTGCGCACCCGGATGCCGGTCTCGATCTGCGGCGAACTGGCCGCAGCGCCGAAACTGACCCCGCTGCTACTGGGGCTGGGCGTGCGCTCGCTGAGCATGAACGCCTCGGCGGTGCCGAAGGTGAAGCAGGTGATCCGCTCGGTGGAGATCCCCGACTGCATCCGCCTGGCGCGACGGCTGATGGACCAGAGCGACCCGGAGTGCATCCGCACGCTGATCAACGGGTTCGGGCAAGGCGCGGAATAAGCCGCCGATGGGCCGTGAAGGCCAGGCGGGTTATACCAACGGCCCGGACCAGTGACCCATCCGGCCTTGCGCTACTACGATCGGTTGATGCCAAGTCGCCTACGTGACCCAACCGGGTTGCCGGGGCTGAAGCGCATCTGTGTCTCCCCTTGATCCCATTTTTAGCACCTCACGAAAAGCCCTTGCTTTATCAGCGAATTACGGCCGCTTTTTGTCGGAGTGGCACTCCAATCGCGTCATGCACGAGCGCCAGTTTCAGCCACCGCTGCGCCTACAACCGGGGCGACTACAGCCAGGGGTTGAAAATCTTCCCGGCCCCTTGGCCCTATCTCGGTCCAACTGCCGGATTGAGGATGATCGACAGCACCATCGGGTGCGCCCATCAGCATAGCGCCGGCGCCCTCAAGAAGGTTGACGAAGACCAAGCCGCCGGCCGCTCGCGCGGCGGCCTGAGCACCAAGCTCCACACCCTCGTCGATGCGCTCGGCAACCCGAGCGTCGTTCATCCGAGCACTGGCGAGGCGCATGACCTCGCCAGTGCCGATCACCCGCTGCCCGACCTGCAAGCCGAGGCGCTGATTGCCGACAAGGCGCGCCATCTGGTCGAAACTTGTTCACCAGGCCCGGGCAGTTCCGCGCCATCGCGACCCACTACGACAAGACCGCCCGCAACCTTCTCGCCACGGTCCGCCTCGCCGACGTCATCATTTGGCTCATTTGACGATACGCCGTTAGCCCGCCTTCCTCGCCCGCTCAACCGCTTCCGCGATCAGCGCCTTCGCCTCACTCGCATCTCCCCATCCAAGAACCCTAACCCACTTGCCGGGCTCCAGGTCTTTGTAATGCTCAAAGAAATGCTGGATTTGTTCCAGCGTAATCGATGGCATATCGGTGTAGTTATGCACGTTGACGTAGCGTTGCGTCAGTTTGGGCGATGGGACAGCAATAATTTTTTCATCGCCACCGCCATCGTCTTCCATTTTCAGCACGCCAACCGGACGCACATTGATCACGGCCCCAGGGACGATTGGCCGCGTATTTGCCACTAACACATCAATTGGATCGCCATCCTCGGACAGCGTATGCGGGACAAAGCCATAATTTCCCGGATAACGCATTGGTGTGTACAGGAACCGGTCGACCACCAGAGTTCCGGCCTCCTTGTCCATCTCGTACTTGACTGGCTCACCACCAATCGCAACTTCGATGATGACGTTGACGTCGTCCGGCGGGTTTCTTCCTATAGAGATTGCATTGATCCGCATCAGGGGGGTGTCCTTTTATCCAGGGATTCGTTCTATATCCGCTCCGCAGGCGGCCAGTTTTTGCTCGACTGCCTCATAACCGCGATCTAAGTGATAGACCCGGTTGACAATCGTTTCACCATGTGCAGCCAAGCCGGCAAGAATAAGCGACAACGAGGCTCGTAGATCGGTCGCCATGACTGGCGCACCCGACAGCGACCGGACGCCACGTACGATTGCTGAAGCCCCGTGCACATTGATATGCGCTCCCATACGGTTCAGTTCCGGCACGTGCATAAAGCGATTCTCAAAAATCGTTTCGGTGACCATCGATGCTCCCTCGGAAACTGACATGACTGCCATGAACTGGGCCTGCATATCTGTAGGAAACTCGGGGTATGGTCCCGTCATCACATCCACACCACGTAATCCGTTCAGCCGCTTGATCATCAACCCGTCGGACTGCTCGGTGACTTCTACGCCAGCTTCGCGCAAGGCTCGTATCGTGGCACCCAAATGTTCTATCCGCGCTTTGCGGAGGAACACCGATCCACCGGAAATTGCGGCCGCACAGGCATAGCTGCCCGTTTCAATCCGGTCGGGAAGGATAACATGTTCAGCACCGTGTAATCGCTCGACGCCATCTATGATAAGAGTGGACGTGCCGACGCCTTCGATTCGCGCACCCATGGTGATCAGGCAAGCAGCCAAATCCCCAATTTCCGGCTCCCGCGCCGCGTTGACCAGTTTGGTACGGCCATCGGCGAGGCACGCTGCCATCAGGAGGTTTTCAGTGGCGCCGACTGAAACAAACGGAAAAACAATTGTCGCGCCGCGCAGCCGGCCATCCACCTTGGCGTCAATATAACCGTTCGCAAGGTTGAAACGCGCGCCCATCTGCTCAAGGCCCTTTAAGTGCAGATCAACCGGCCGCGTGCCAATTGCGCAACCACCCGGCAACGACACCCGGGCTTCCTGGACCCGTGCCAGTAATGGTCCGAGGACGAGCACCGAGGCCCGCATCTTCCTGACAATGTCATATGGCGCTTCAGTGCACGAAATCGAACCACCGATCGATAGCGTCCGCCCACCCTCGACAACAGGTTCCACGGCAACACCATGCTGCGTAAGCAGGACGCTCATGGTCTGAATATCAGCGAGACGCGGTACATTCGATAGTATGAGGCGTTCATCCGACAGTAGGCCTGCGGCCATCAGCGGCAAGGCAGCGTTCTTGGCGCCGCCAACCTTGATCTCACCAAACAGGGGTTGGCCGCCGCGTATACGAATGCGGTCCATATGGACGGTTACATCCTTGGTAAGGCTGTGCCACGCTGACCCATGTACTTGCCGGCCTTGTCGGCGTAACTGGTCTCACAAGCTTCATTGCCCTGCAGGAACAGAAACTGGCAGATGCCTTCGTGGGCATGGATCTTCGCTGGCAACGGCGTGGTGTTGCTGATTTCGATCGTCACTTGCCCTTCCCATTCCGGTTCGAGTGGCGTGACGTTCACAATTATACCGCACCGGGCGTAGGTGGATTTGCCGAGACAGATCACCAACACATCACGTGGAATCCGAAAATATTCCATAGTGTGTCCGAGTGCAAAGCTGTTGGGTGGGATAATGCAGGTATCGGTCTTCCGATCGACAAAGCTGGTGTGCGCGAATGCCTTCGGATCGATTACAGCGGAGTCAATGTTGGTGAAGATCTTGAATTCATCCGCAATCCGGGCGTCGTAGCCATAGCTGGAAAGACCATAGCTGATCACGCCATCGCGCTTTTGCGCCTCCACGAACGGATCGATCATGCCGTGCTTGTGCGCCATCTGGCGAATCCAGCGATCGGACATGACAGACATCAGGATAATAGCTCCATGCAAATGATGACCAGGGTGTTCCTAACGCAGAATCATGCTATGCTGCAAATGTGTTGTCGCAAGGCATTCGCACCTCGAAAATCCACCTCCTTCGCTTGCCGTGACGGTGGGGGAACGGCCGGTATCACGCGTCGAGGAGCAGCTAAGCGCAACGCGGCGATCCCGTGGCCATAGGCCAGTCAGGATCGCCCCGTCGCTGATCGCACTCGCCCTCAGGCAATGCCGTCCGCAGCCTGGCCGGGATCGATCCAGCCGATATGCCCGTCGGAGCGGCGGTAGACCACGTTGAGCACGCCGCTGGCGCTGTTGCGGAACATCAGCACCTGCTGGTCCGACAGGTCCATGCGCATCACCGCCTCGCCGACTGACAGGACGGCGATCTCGGTGGCGGTCTCGGCGATGACGGTGGCGTAAGCGTCGTCCAGGACAGTACCGTCGGGAGGACGCGCGTCGCCGGCCGCGGCTTCTTCCCGCAGGATGTACTGCCGGGCGGACTCGGGCCGGGCGCGATTGGCAAGGTCGCGGTGATGGTCGTTCACCCGGCGTCGGTATCGCCGGAGTCGCTTGGCTATGTGCTCCGCGGCGTCATCAAAGGCGGTGTTGGCGTCGGCAGCCTCCCCCTCTCCGCGCAGGCTCAGGCCGCGGCCGGCGTGGACGTTGATATCGCACGTGAAAAAACTGCGGGCCCGGCTGAAGGTGACGTGGGCTTCCAGTGCATGATCAAAGTACTTGTTCGCGATGGTCTCCAATTGGGTCGATACGCGAGTCTGCAATGCGTCCGACAGTTCGACCTGCTTGCCGGAGACTGTGATATGCATGGTACTCTCCCAACCGGTTAAATCGGCCGATCGGCCCGTGTCGTGAATGGCATTCCGATCAGCCAGCGCCGTTTCCAGGTGTCATGCGCCGTGGACATTTGGGCACGCTCCGCCCAGCGGTGTCCACTAGGTATAAATACGGAGTTCAGAACGGGTTTCGCGGAAACCGTCACGCCGGCACGGTTTTTTCCCGCCGCCGCTGGACCGAGTTGGGAATGCGCAGCGCCTCGCGGTATTTCGCCACCGTCCGGCGGGCGATATCGATACCCTCGCGCCGCAGCACGATCACCAGCGCATCGTCCGACAGCACGTCGCTGGGCGGCTCCCGGTCGATCAGGGTGCGGATGCGGTGGCGCACTGCCTCGGCGCTGTGCGCGTCGCCGTTGGTGCCCTGGATCGCGGTGGTGAAAAAGTACTTCAGCTCGAACGTGCCGCGCGGCGTGGCGATGTACTTGTTGGCGGTGACGCGGCTGACGGTGCTCTCGTGCAGTTCCACTGCCTCGGCAATGTCGCGCAGGATCAGCGGCCGCAGGTGCGCGACGCCCAGGCGCAGGAACGCCTCCTGCTGGCGGATGATCTCGGACGCCACCTTCAGGATGGTCTGCGCACGTTGCTGCAAGGAGCGGACCAGCCAGTTGGCGTTGGCCAGGCGCTCGGTCAGGAACACCTTCTCGTCCTTCTTCGCCCGCGGCGCCACCTTGGCATAGAAGCGCTCGTTCACCAGCACGCGCGGCATCGTCTCGGGGTTCAGCTCGATGATCCAGCCGCCGTCCGGCGCCTGGCGCATCAGCAGGTCGGGCACCACGAGTTGCGGCGGGGTGGTGTCGAAGCTGGCGCCGGGCTTGGGGTCGAGCGCGCGGATCTCGGCGATCATGTCGGCCAGGTCCTCGGCATCGACCTCGCACACGGCCATCAGCCGGCGGTTGTCGCGCCTGGCCAGCAGATCGAGGTTGTCCAGCAAAGCCTGCATCGCCGGATCGAGCCGGTTGCGCTCGGCCAGCTGGGCGGCGAGGCATTCCTTCAGGTCGCGGGCGAACAGGCCGACCGGGTCGAACCGCATCATCCGGGCGCGGACGGCTTCCACCTGTTCGAGCGGCAGGCCCATGGCCCTGGCGATCGCCGCCGGCTCCGCGGTCAGGCGGCCGGCTGGACACAGCAGGGCGATCAGGTGCGCGCCAATCATCCGGTCCACCGGGTCGCCGATGTTCAGCCGCAACTGCTCGCCCAGGTGGTCGCGCAGGCAGAGTTCGTCGCCAGCGAAGTCCTCGATGGTGCGGTCGTCCGCGTCGAAGCTGTGGCTGCCGCCGCTGCCGTCGATGCGCCCGCCCAGCGGCGCGCCGTCGCTGATCCCGCCGGGGTCGTAGCTGTTCGAGGTGTCGATATCCAGCGGCGCCGCCGTTTCGCTCGGCAGGGTGCCTGCCTCCACCGCGTCGGCCGAATCGACGGCAGCGGGCGCCGGCGGCGCGATCTGGTCGGGCGCGGCGCGCTCGCCGATGGGGGCGTCGGCGGTGTCGTCGCGCTCCAGTAGCGGATTCCGCTCCAGCTCCTCCTCGACGAAGGCGTTGACCTCGATGTTGGAAAACTGCAGCAGCTTGATGGCCTGGCGCAGCTGCGGCGTCATGACCAGGGTTTGGCTCTGCCGTAGATCGAGACGGGGGGCGATCGCCATGATCAGGCGATTATCGGGCCATTCCGGCCAGGGTCAATGGATTTTGACAAACCCGGATGCAAAAAGCGTGCTACTGTGTGCCAAACCGGGGGGCATATGCTGACGATTTTTAGAGACCGGCCCTACAGGCTGAACCTTTCTCCCAGATAGACCCGTCTCACGTCTTCGTGTGCCACGACTTCGCTGGGTATGCCCTCCATCAGCACCTGGCCATCGTGCATGATGTAGGCGCGGTCGATGATGTCCAGCGTCTCGCGCACGTTGTGGTCGGTGATCAGCACGCCGATGTCGCGGTCCTTCAGGTGCTTCACCAGGTCGCGGATTTCGCCGACGGCGATCGGGTCGATGCCGGCCAGCGGCTCGTCCAGCAGGATGTAGGAGGGCTGGGTGGCCAGGGCGCGGGCGATCTCGACGCGCCGCCGCTCGCCACCCGAGAGCGCCAGCGCCGGGGTGCGGCGCAGGTGGCTGATGCCGAATTCCGCCAGCAACTCGTCCAGCATGCGGTCGCGGGTCGCGCTGTCCGGCTCGATGACTTCCAGCGCCGCCATGACGTTCTGCTCGACGTTCAGCCCGCGGAACACGCTGGCTTCCTGCGGCAGGTAGCCGATGCCGAGCCGGGCGCGACGGTACATCGGCAGGCGCGTGATGTCGGCGTTGTCCAGGCTGATCGCGCCGGTGTCCGGCTTCACCAGCCCGACGATCATGTAGAAGGTGGTCGTCTTGCCGGCGCCGTTGGGGCCGAGCAGGCCAACGGCCTCGCCCCGTCGCAGCGTGACGGTCACATTGCGGACGACGGGCCGGCCTTTGTAGGTCTTGCCGACGGCGCGGGCGGTCAGGCCACCGCTGCCATGAAGCACCCTGAGTGCCGGCTCCGGCCGCTCCTCTCGCATCAGGTTCATGGCTTCGGCTTTGCCGCCGTCCCCGGTTTCGCGGCGGAGGCGGTGGGTTGGGTGACACCCAGCCCTTTGTTGGTCTGGTCATTCGGAACCACCAGCCCGTGCACGCGGCCGGCACTGCGGGCGACCAGGGTCGCGATGCCGGTCTTCATGTTCACGTCCGCCTCGGCTCCGTTCAACTGGTTCTGGCCGCGGGTAATCTGAACGTTTCCGCCCAGCCGCGCCATACCCGTATCCAACACGTACACGCCCCGGTCACCGGTCACGGTATCGGTCGGCGTGCGAATCGAGACATGCCCGAACGCCTCCACACGCTGCAGCTTGCCGGAGGACGCCAGCGGGTCCTCCTGCGGTTTCGCCGCGGCCTGGGTTGCGGCGTGGTTTGCAGCCGGCTGTGCCCCCGGCGGTGCGTTTTCGGTGGTATAGGCCACCAGCGTATCGGCGGCGATGCGCTTGGCGTCGTTGGTCACCACCACTGCGTCCCCGCGCGCGACCGCCATGTGCTTCTGCGGCCAGTACTCCAGGTCGTCGCGCGCCGTGATAACGTCGTTCGGCGTCGTCAGCTTCAGGTGGCGCCCAGTCATCACCAGGACCGCCTGGTCCAGGTCGTAGACCGCCCTGTCGCCCACCGCCTGGTCGGTCTGGGTGAAGATGTGCACGTTGCCGTCGGCCTGCAGGCGATAGACCTCGTTCCCCTCGGTCGAGGTGTCGCCGGCGAGCCCGGTCGTCGGAGCCGGCGTCGCCGCCGCGCCGTTGCCGCCCTTCTTGCGGTACCACGCGGTCAGCCGATCGGCGGTGACGGTGACGTTGTTGCGGATGGCGCGGGCATCGCCGCGGGCGATCACCTCGCGCTCCGCCTGGCGCCATTCGATCCCATCGCGGGCGGTGATGTCGATTGGCCCGCCATGCGACAGGTCAAGCTGCTGCGCCAGGGCCGGCGCGGCCAGACAAAGCAGCAGCAAAGCCGCCGGTGCCAGGCGTTGCATCAGTGCTCCGCGGCGTTCAGCACGACATGGGCGGGGCCGGGGAAATCAATCGCAGTGCCGCTGTCCATTACGGTGAAGCCCTGGGCATCCAGCGTGCCGAACGGGCCCTCGACATGCGTCGGCGCCGATCCCGCGGCCGCGCCCGCCTTGGTGTCGATCGAGGCGCTGGCGGTGTGCATCGTGGTGCCGTCATCCCGGTACAGCGTCACGTTGTTGACCAGGTCGAGCTGGTTGAGCTTCTGCAGATAGGTTCCGTCCTTGGCGGTCAGCATCAGCCAGGTGCCGTTCTGCAGGGTGATGTCGCCCTTGGGCATGGTCATCACCACCCGATCGGCATCCATCTGGCGCGCGGTCGCGGCGGTGACGGTGTAGGGGCGGCCCTTCTCGTCCACGCCGTTGTAGCGGGCATTGACCAGCTTGCCGCCGTCCACCTCGCCGGCGACATGACTCATCGCCAGGCGGGCCTTGCTGGTGGCGCGGTCGATTTCCGGCCAGAGGGCGATCAGAGCCAGCAGCATCATCGCCGCCAATGGCAGGAGCCACTTGGTCACCGTGATCAGGAACCGGCGCCGGGCGATGTGGCCCGGTGTCGGCAGCGACCGCAGCCGCGTTCCGGCACCCAGCAGGTAGCCGCCGGTGCTGCGGACTGGCAGGTCCTGCGGCTCGTTGACCGTGCCCTGGCGCAGGCTCATGCCAGCCCCGCGCGCAACAGGTCGTGCACGTGCAGGATGCCCAGGGGGTGTCCCGCCGGATCGACGACGAACAGGGTGGTGACCGGGCGCTGGTGCGCGTTCATCGCATGCAGCGCCTCGACCGCCAGGGAATCGGGGCTGATGGTGCGGGGCGAAGGAGTCATGATGTCGCCAGCGCTCAGCGCCAGCAGGTCGGGGCCCATGGCGCGCCGCAGGTCGCCGTCGGTGACGATCCCGGTCAGGACGCCGACGTCGTCGACGATGCCCAGGCAGCCGAAGCGCTTCTCCGTCATGCGCACCAGCGCGGTGGCCATCGGCAGGTCGGCCGAAGCCAGCGGCATGGCGTCGCCGTCATGCATCAGGTCGCGCACGCGGCGCAGCCGGGCGCCCAGCTTGCCGCCGGGATGGATCTGGCGGAAATCCGCGGCCGTGAAGCCGCGCCGTGTCAGCAGCGCGACCGCGATCGCGTCGCCCAGGGCCAACTGCATGGTGGTCGAGGTCGTCGGCGCCAGGCCCATCGGGCAGGCCTCGACCACCTTGGGCAGGATCAGGGCAACGTCCGCCGCCTGCGCCAGCGCCGAGGCCGGGCTGCCGGTGATCGCGACCAAAGGCAGCCCGAACCGCTTGGTGTGCGCCACCAAATCGGCCAGTTCCGCCGTCTCGCCGGAGTTGGACAGGGCGAGCACCGCATCGCCCGCAACAATCATGCCCAGGTCGCCGTGCGAGGCTTCCGCCGGGTGCACGAACAGCGCCGGGGTTCCCATCGAGGCCATGGTGGCGGCGATCTTGCGGGCGACATGGCCCGACTTGCCCATGCCGGACACCACGACCCGCCCGGACGCCGCGGCCAGGCAGTCGATCGCCTGGCCAAAGCGCGCGCCAAGAGCGGCGGCAAGCGCCAGCAGGCCCGCCGCTTCGGTGTTCAGGACGTCGCGCGCAACCTGGAGATCGGAGGCGACCAGGTCCGCCTGTGCGAGAGAATCCGTCAAAATCGGAGCAACTTCCGTACTGACATCATCCGATCTATGGGCCGATGGGTGGGCTTGGGTCAACGGTTCAAGCTTAACGAAGAGTGACCGTTGCCATTATTCCAGGCAAGCAGGGGAATCGCCGCAACACCCGGGCAGCGCGCGGCTAGTGGGCGAAGATGTCGGGCTGCTCGTAGCCCAGCAGGTCGAGCCGCCCGCGTGCCGGCAGAAACGCATAGCAGGCTTCCGCCAGCGCGAGCCGATCCTCCCGGACGAGCAGGGCTTCCAGCTTCGCCCACAGCGCGTGCAGGTGCAGCACGTCGGAAGCCGCATAGGCGAGTTGCTCGGCCGTGAGTTCCACCGCGCCCCAGTCGGAACTCTGCTGCTGCTTCGACAGCTCGATGCCGAGCAGTTCCTTGCACAGGTCCTTCAGGCCGTGCCGCTCGGTAAACGTGCGCACCAGCTTGGCGGCGATCTTGGTGCATTTCACCGGGCTGACGGTGATGTCGAGGTAGTGCTGCATCACCGCGACGTCGAAACGGGCGAAATGCATCAGCTTGACCACGCCCGGGTCGCTGATGATCCGCTTGAGGTTCGGGCAGTCATAGCCGCGGCCGCCGTGCTGCGTCGGGATGAGCTGGACCAGATGGGCATGGCCGTCGCCGGCGGACAGTTGCACGAGGCACAGGCGGTCGCGATGCGGGTTGAGACCCATGGTCTCGGTGTCCACCGCGACGACAGGGCCGAGCGAAAGCCCCTCCGGAAGGTCATTCCGGTGCAGGTGGATAGTGCCGTTCGGCATGAACTGTGTGATGCTCATTTTGAGATTGGTGCCCAGGAGAAGACTCGAACTTCCACGACCTTGCGGCCACAGGTACCTGAAACCTGCGCGTCTACCAATTCCGCCACCTGGGCAACCGTTCGTCCGTGTTGGACTGCGGTAGGGCGGGCGATGTAGCCGCCGATTGCGGCGGCGTCAACGGCCTGTGTGCGGTTTCGTGCGTTTTTTTGCCAATCGGCGGAGCCGGGTTGAGGCAACGGCGACGGAAGCGTATCAGACCGCCGACGACGGGAGGTTTTGGAACGATGGCGACTCGGCGCGTGGCAACGGTTTTCGGCGGCTCGGGCTTCATTGGCCGCTATGTGGTCAAGCGGCTGGCTCAGCAGGGCTACATTGTGCGGATCGCAGGGCGGAACACCGAGGCGGCGCGGCCGCTGAAGCCGATGGGCGCGGTCGGCCAGATCGTGCCGCTGTTCGCTTCCGTGGCCAACGAGGGCACGGTGAAGCGCGCGGTCGAGGGCGCCGACATCGTCGTCAACGCCGTCGGCATCCTGACCCAGACCGGCTCGGCCACGTTCATGAAAATCCACAAGGAAGGCGCCGAACGGATCGCCCGCCTGTCGAAGGCGAACGGTGTTGGCCGGATGGTGCACATCTCGGCCATCGGCGCCGACGTGAACAGCCCGAGTAAGTACGGCGCGTCGAAGGGCCAGGGCGAGCAGGCGGTGCTGGGCGCCTTCCCAGCGGCGACGATCCTGCGGCCGTCGCTGGTGTTCGGGCCGGAGGACCAGTTCTTCAACCGCTTCGGCGAGATCGCCCGGCTGTCGCCGGTCATGCCGGTGATCTGCGGCGGGACAAAGATGCAGCCGGTCTATGTCGGCGACGTCGCCGACGCGGCGATGGCGGCGATGGCGTCGCAGGCGGCGATGGGAAAGACCTATGAGCTGGGCGGGCCGCGGGTGTGGACGTTCCGCGAGATCCTGGCGTACATCCTGAAGCAGACACGGCGCAACCGCCGGCTGGTCGACGTCCCGATCGGCCTGGCGCGGCTTCAGGCCAGCATCATGCAGTTCCTGCCGGGCAAGCCGCTGACGCCGGACCAGTTGCTAATGCTGCAGAAGGACAACGTGGTGGCCGAGGGGGCGCTGGGCCTGGCCGATCTGGGGATCACGCCGACGCCGGTGGAGCTGATCGTGCCGGCGTATATCAGCCGCTTCCAGCCCGGCGGCGGGCGGCGGCCGATGGCGCCGCCGCCGCTGGAGGAGTAGCGTCTGGTGGTGTCGCGGGAACGAGCAGTTGGATGTAGAAGGCACTACCCAGCTGCTGGCTTTATCGCCAGGACGACATCCGTTGTCCCGAAGTCATCGCCAATGNGTAACTGCCCAGGTGGCCGGTTGTGCTGGCGTTGGCGGAACAGCGGCCCCGCGGTAATCGCCGACCCCGGGCCTGATTTTGCTTGACATGACCACGGCGGGTCGATTCGAAGGAGTCGGTGGACCGAGTAGCGCTCGACCAACTCGCGCGAGACGACCTGATCGCCCTGCTCCTGGCGCAGCAGGCGCGGATCGCTGAACTGGAGCGCCGTCTCGGGCTGAACAGCCGCAACAGCGGCAAGCCGCCGTCCAGCGACGGACGGAAGAAGCCGCCGCGGGTGAGCAGCCTGCGTCAACCGTCCGGCAAGCCGACCGGCGGCCAGCCGGGTCATCCGGGCACGACGCTGCGCCGCACGGAAACCCCCGATGCCACGATTGATCATTATCCGGCTGTCTGCACCGGGTGCGGCGAGCCGTTGAGCGCGGCGACGGCGATGGATCAGGTCGCCCGGCAGGTGTTCGATCTGCCGGAGCCGAAACCGCTGCTCGTCACCGAGCACCGCGCGCATGGCTGCCGCTGTGGCGCGTGCGGCGCGCAGACGCGGGCGGCGTTCCCCGCCGGGCTCAGCGCACCGGTGCAATATGGCCCGCGGATCGGCGCCATCGTGCTGTATCTGTTGCACTACCAGCTGCTGCCCGAGAAGCGTCTGGCCAGACTGATGGCCGATTTGTTCGGCGTCACGCTGGCGGCGGCGACCATTGCGCGGATCAGCCGCGATTGCGCCACGCGCTATGCCGGCTTCGTCGATGTCGTGCGCGACCTGGTCGCGGCGGCGGCGGTCAGGCACATGGATGAAACCGGCTTCCGCATCGGCGGCCGGACGCAGTGGCTGCACATCGCCTCGACCCTGTGGCTTACCTTCTACCGGGTCTCGCCCAGGCGCGGCAGCCTGCTGGCGAACGTTGTCGGCATTGTCGTGCATGACCACTGGAAGCCGTACTACACCATGAGCGGCGTGCTGCATGCGCTGTGCAACGCGCATCATCTGCGGGAACTGAAGGCGCTGGTCGAGATCGAGAAGGAAGACTGGGCGAAGCTGGCCAAGGTTCCGTCGGCGCAGCCGATGGAATGCCAGATGAGGCACGCCGCATGCAGCGCCTGCTGCGCCGGGCCTGCCATGCCAGCAACCTGGCGCGGGAGAAAGGCGTGCCGTTGAAGCCGGGCCTGATCGCCCTGTTCGAGCGATGTTACGACACCATCCTGGCGGACGGCCTGGCCTTCCATGACGCGCAACCGCCCTTGGCCCGGGCCGCCGGCACCGGCAAACGCCGCGGCCGGCCGCCACGCCGGGTTGGCCACAACCTGCTCTTGCGGCTCAGCACGCGAAAAACCGATGTGCCGCGCTTTCTCACCGACCCGCGTGTGCCGTTCAGCAACAACCTGGCGGAACGCGACGGGCGGATGATGAAATTGCGCCAGAAGATCTGCGGCGGGTTCCGCTCCATGGAAGGGGCGATGGAGTTCGCAGTGATCCGCTCACTGCTGTCGACGGCGCGGAAGCAGGGCTGGGATATCCTGCAAACCCTCAACGCCAATCCGGACCGCCTGATCGCAGCCCTCAGGGGTACGTG
>NZ_NHRY01000186.1 GCF_002937115.1 Rhodopila globiformis
TGCAGCAACCCGCCGCGGCGGCGTTGCAGACGGCCGTCGGTGCCCGTGCCTTCTCGGTCACGCTGCTGGACGGCGTCACCGGCTCCGGCAAGACCGAGGTCTATCTGGAGGCCATCGCCACCTGCCTGCGCCAGGGCCGCCAGGCGCTGGTGATGCTGCCGGAGATCGCCCTGTCCTCGCAGTGGACCGAACGGTTCGAGCGCCGCTTCGGCGTCGCCCCCGCCGTCTGGCACTCCGACCTGCCGTCGCGCACCCGCAAGATCACCTGGCAGGCGGTGGCCGAGGGCAAGGCGCCGGTCGTCGTCGGCGCCCGCTCGGCGCTGTTCCTGCCGTTCCCCGACCTCGGCCTGGTGGTGGTGGACGAGGAGCACGAGGCCGCCTTCAAGCAGCAGGACGGCGTGGTCTACAACGCCCGCGATATGGCGGTGGTGCGGGCGCGGCTGTCCGGCTGCGCCGCCATCCTGGTCTCCGCCACGCCCAGCCTGGAGACGGTGATAAACGTTGAAACCGGCCGCTACGCCCACCTGCGCCTCGCCGCCCGCCACGCCGGCGCCCGGCTGCCGCAGATCAGCCTGGTGGACCTGCGCGAAACCCCGGCCGAGCGAGGCCGCTTCCTGGCGCCACCGCTGATCCAGGCGGTGAAGCAGACGCTGGAACGCGGGGAGCAGGCGATGCTGTTCCTCAACCGCCGCGGCTACGCCCCCCTGACCCTGTGCCGCGCCTGCGGCCACCGCATGCAGTGCCCGAACTGCACCGCCTGGCTGGTCGAGCACCGCACCCGTCACCGCCTGCTGTGCCACCATTGCGGCCACACCCTGCCGATCCCCGAGGAATGTCCCGCCTGCGGCATGCGCGACAGCCTGACCCCCGTCGGCCCCGGCATCGAGCGCATCACCGAGGAAGCCGCCGCGGTCTTCCCCGAGGCCCGCCGCATGGTGATGGCCAGCGACACCATCTCCGGCCCGCACGCCGCCGCCGCCGCCGCGCACGCGATCGAGGCGCGCGAGGTGGACCTGATCATCGGCACCCAGCTGGTCGCCAAAGGCTGGCACTTCCCGCACCTCACCTTCGTCGGCGTGGTCGATGCCGATCTGGGGCTGGCCGGGGGGGAGTTGCGGGCCTCGGAGCGGACGGTGCAGCTGCTGCACCAGGTCGCCGGCCGCGCCGGCCGGGCTGAGGCGCCGGGACAGGTGATGCTGCAGACCTTCATCCCCGACCATCCGGTGATGCAGGCGCTGCTGGATGGCGACCTGGATGCCTTCATGGAAACCGAGGCGGAAAGCCGCCGCGACGGCGAATGGCCGCCGTTCGGGCGGCTGGCGGCGTTGATCGTCTCCGCCGATACCGCGATCCTCGCCGACACGGTGGCGCGGGACCTGGGGCGGGCGGCGCCGCATGGGGACGGGGTCCTGGTGCTGGGTCCCGCGCCGGCGCCGATGGCGCTGCTGCGCGGACGGCACCGGCGGCGGCTGCTGCTGAAGGTGCGGCGGGATATGGCGGTGCAGCCGATTTTGCGGTCGTGGCTGGCCTCGGTGCGGGTGCCGGCCGGGGCGCGGGTGGATGTGGACGTGGATCCGATCTCGTTCCTGTAATGTATTGTTTCCGCCACATGTAATTCGACCGTTGACCGGGCCAGGACGTTCTCTCACCGTCGAAGCGCGGATGGCCGGAACACGCCCCATGCGTATCAGGATAAGCAGACTGGCGGAGCAAGGGCTTCTCCCTCACCGTCATGGCCGGGCGGCAGTCCCGGCCATCTGCGCTTCGACGGCGGGGGGTGGATGGCCGGGACAGGCCCGGCCATGACGGAGGGGGAACGGACCAGGCCGCCAAATCCTTCTTCATCCGCCGCCTCATCCTGATTCCCATGGCGGATGTCCCGGGGACCCGGCATGACGAGAGAAAAACGGCAAACCCCAACGCCGCCCGACGTTATAACCCCCGTTCCAACGCCGCCACATAGCCGCGGTTCCACGTCGGCGACAGGTGCACCTCGTTCATCACCACGTGCTTCGGCAGGCAGGCGATGTAGCGGATCAGGTCGCCGCAGTCCTCGGGCTGCACCATCCGTGCCCGTTCCTCCGCGCTCACCGGCGTCGGCCGCCTGTCCAGGATCGGCGTCGCCACCTCGCCGGGCAGGAACACCGTGGAGCGGATGCCGTTGACGCATTCCTGCATATTCAGCCCGTGGCTCATCGCCACCACGCCATGCTTGGCAACCGTATAGATCGGCCCGCTGAGGTTGCCGATGAACCGCCCGGCCATCGAGGCGGTGTGGATCAGCACCCCGTCCTTCTGCGCCCGCATGAACGGCAGCGCGACGCTGACGCAGTACAGCGCCGAGGTCAGGTTGCCTTGCAGCAGGGTGTCGATCCGCTCGGGAGTCAGCTGGCTCCAGTGCCGCTCCAGGATGTTCACGCCGGCGTTGTTCACCAGGATGTCCAGCTGGTTGAAGGTGGCGCGGATATGGTCCCCGACGCGCTGCACCTGGGCGGCCACGGTCAGGTCCGCCGGCTGCACGTGCGCCGACCCGTTGGCGTTGATGCGGCGGGCGACGTCCTCCAGAGGCTCCCGCCGCCGCCCGGTCAGCACCACCGTCGCGCCGGCGCCCGCCAGGGCCAGTGCCGCCGCCTCGCCGATGCCGGAGCCGGCGCCGGTGACCCATGCGATCTTGCCTGCCAGGCTTGTCATGTCCGTTCCCCCGGTGATGCCGTTGCCGCGAGTTAAGCACGCCCGGGGATGACGGCAAACGCAGGCGATCCGGACGCCGGTTGCTGCGTCAGGGCGATGGGGCCGCATCAATCGCCATCGGCGTCGCCGCCGCGGTCAGCGAAGCATACCTTGCGGGCCGGCCCACGGCTTCTGGCACAGGATGACAAGATTACAGCGCCGCGGCCTGCAGGCCGGGGGACGCCGCGGCGGTGGCGGCGAGGCGGGCGGCGTCCCGGGCCTGCTTCTTCCGCTGCCGCTCGGCCTGGCGCTTCGCGGTCATGCGCTGCTGGAACTGCTGCGACCAGCTCATGCCGCCGTGCTGCTTCGCCTGGCTCGCGCTTTCGTTCACCTCCGTTGCGACCGGGTCGTTGACCGGCGCAGGTAGCGGCTTCGCCTCGCGCGTGCATGCGATCACCGCCAGCGCCTGGTCCACCTCCGGCGGGTTCGGCACGGGTTCGGATGGCTGCGGTGCCGGCTGCGCCACCCCGGCGCGGCGGTCGCGCTGGAGCTGGTCCAGCTTGCGCTGCGCCTTGTGCGCCTCCCGGCTCAGGCTGACGGCGCTGCCGCGCAGGCGTAGGATGGCGGACAGTTTCAGCTCAGGGTCCGACGACTGGCCGAGCGCCTCCAGCGCATGGAAGCCGAAGCTGACGATGTCGGCGGCGAGGTGGAGTTCGGCCTCGGTTTCCGGATGGTAGGCGGCGAGCATCTGGCTGGCGGCCTGCCGTGCCGCCTCCGGGTCGCCGCCGGCGGCGGTGAGGAACAGGCCCAGCAGACGGGTGAGAATCGTCTCCAGGATCGGCTGCGGGAGGGTGGCCGGGAGGGACATGCGGTGGACCTTCGGCTGGAGTGTTCCATGTTTGTTCGGGTGGACAATAGGTGATGTTTCCTTGGAGTTCAAGAAAAATTTCATTTGCGGGACGGGATGCCGGCGACAGGGCAGGATCGGCGCATTGGCGGGGCCGCCCGAAGCGATTTGCCGCATGAGCAACAAGGTCTTGCCGGACCGTTGCGCTATGCTTAGTTTGACTTCTGATCCTGGGCGAATGCCGGGATCATACAGGAATATGCGAATGAGCGATAATCTTGTCTTGGCGGCGCTGACTCGGTTGGAGGCCGGGCAAACCCAGTTGCAGGCCGGGCAGGCCGAGCTGCAGGCCGGACAGGCCCAATTGCAGGCCGGGCAAACCCAGTTGGAAGCCGAACTCGGCCAGTTGAAGGCGGAGCAAAAGAGCCTGCGGACCGACGTCCTGGCCGAACAGAAGGCCCTGCGGACCGACTTCCTGGCAGAACTGGGCAAAACCCGCGCCGACATCATGGAGCGCGTGGAACGGCTGGAGGACCCCGTCAACAAAATCCGTGACGACATCGCCGTGAACATGGGCGCGGTAGAGGCGGTGGAGCGGGTCAACGAGAATACCCGCGCCGATCTGCGCACGCTGCAAGAGCAGATGTGGATCATGTGGAAGCAGATCAAGCAGCTCCAGACCGAGATACGCGAAGTCCGGGGCGATCCCTGAAGCCGATCGCGGCGTCTGCGCGCCGACGGAAAACCGGATGATGGCGCCGGCGGGGCGGCGAGCGTCAGGTCTTTTGCTGTTGCCCCTCGATTCAGTTCGTGCCCGGCCAGCGGGTTGATCTGCAGATCGGGGTCGGCCCGCTCGCCGGCCACCGCGGCCATACGGTTCTGGCTGATCAGCGATCATGTTACCGGTGATGGCGCCGGCTGGTCGCTGCTGGCGGGTGGCCGCGGCGACCTCCTGCGCGCGGTGTGACGTCGCTGAACGGCCGGTGCCTGACAACGGCGCCGGCCCGGAACCGGCCTGCCACGACAGCAACAACCGCGCCAGCCCATGCAATGTCCCCCTGATCCTCAGAGGCCCTCCGCGATGCCCGGTTGTTCTCTGTGCAAACAGAAATGCACCGTCACCCACGTTGTCCCCACCGGGCAGCACCCCGGGCCACAGCCGTGCCGGAACAACAGGCTCCCACTGGGTCCTCTTGCCGACATGAACGTTGCTGTGGGGGCAATGGATCGATCCTTGCGTGCCGCTATGATGGCCAGACCGTGCCGGGAAAAACGTCGAGCGGCACTTTCAGGTAACGCTTGCCATTCGCTTCGGCCGGTGGCAGCCGGCCGCCGGCGATGTTGACCTGCAATGCTTGCAGAAGCAACTTCGGCATCGGCAGTTTCGCATCCAGATCGTGCCGCAGCGCCACGAAGGCGGCCTCGGTGGTTGCCTGCCGCAGATGCTTGTTCTCGGATTTCTGCAGCGCCACCGTGCTCTCCCACCGCGGTTCGCGCCCGCCCGGCATGTAGTCGTGGCCGGTAAACAGACGGGTGGCGTCGGGCAGCGCCAGAATGCGCCGGATGCTGTGCCACAGTTGGACGGCGTCGCCGCCAGGGAAGTCCGCGCGGGCGGAGCCGTAGTCGGGCATGAACAACGTATCGTGGATGAAGGCGGCGTCACCGGCGACATAGGTGACGGAAGCAGGCGTGTGGCCAGGCGTCAGAAGCACGCGCACCGCCAGCTCGTCGATATGGAACGTTTCGCTGTCGGCGAACAAGCGGTCCCACTGCGATCCGTCGGCGCGGAAGCCGTCCGGCAGGTTGTAGATGGATTTCCAGAGCTTCTGCACCGCGATGACCTTCTCACCGATTGCGGTGGGCGCGCCGGTCGTGTCCTTCAGGTAACCGGCGGCGGAAAGGTGATCGGCGTGCGGGTGCGTCTCCAGGATCCATTGCAACGTGAATCCCTGCGCCCGCACATGGGACAGGAGTTCATCGGCGGACCAGGTGGCGGTGGCGCCGGCGTTGGCGTCGAAATCCAGCACCGGGTCGACGATGGCGCAGTGGCGGGTCTTCGGATCGGCCAGCACGTATTGCACACTGTACGTTCGCTTCTCGAAGAAGCCCTTGACGATTGGCACCTGCATGCTTGCTGTTCCCGCCGATTGCAGTCGTTATCAGAGTCCCAGGGCCGCGGCATTGCGGTAAAGCATGTACGCGGCCACCAGGAAGATCAGGCCGGCGAAGATCCGGGTCAGTGTGTTGCGCCGCGTGGACAGGCGCAGCGCGAGACGCATGCCCAGCAGCCCGCCTACCACGCCGCCGCCGATGAATTCGCCGGCGAGCGTCCAGTCGACCAGGCCCGACAGGGCGTAATTGGCGGCGGTAGTGACGCCGAACGCGCCGACTGACAGCAACGACGATCCCACCGCATTGATCATCGGCATGCCGGTGGCATAGATCAGTCCGGGAACGATCAGAAATCCGCCGCCGATGCCGAAGAACCCGGACAGCGCGCCGACGAGAAGGGCGGCAACGGCAAGCCTCGCCGCGCCCGCCCGGGTGATCCGCTCGGGGCCCGTTGTCGCCTTGGAGTCATGGCGGCGGCGCAGCATGAGGATGCCGACAACGATCATCAGGATGGCGAACAGAAACAGCAGCCGCTGCCCGTTGAACGCCTTGCCGACCGAGGAGCCGACGGCAGCGCCGGCCACGCCGACCACGGCGAAGATCGCCGCGTTGCGCCAGCGCACCGTACCGGCGCGGGCATGCGCGACGAAATTGGCGAAGGCGTTGGCCGCGACGGCGAGCGCGCCCGTGCCGATCGCGACATGCGGATTGCGCACGCCGACGACATAAAGCAGCAGCGGCGTCGCGAGGATCGAGCCGCCGCCGCCAATCAGGCCGAGCGAAAAGCCAACCAGTATGCCGGAAAGGACTGCAAGTACAGCCTGCATTTCGGATGGCTATCCGTGGCTTGAGGGGAACGGCGGTACAATCCTGCGGCGGGTCGGCGCCTTACGCAAACTGGCGCTCGCGATGGCGGATATCGAACTCGCTGCCCTTCAGCATTATGTTCCAATAAAGAAATGGTAGGAACTTTGTCTTCAGCAGCCAGGCCGATCGGCGTGGCACGCGCGGATCGAGCGGGAACGTGGGCGTCACCTTGCCGCCATAGGCGAACTCGGCGAGCACGGTCTTGCCGAGGGCGACGGTCAGCGGGCAGGAGCCGTAGCCATCGTAGGATGCCGGCAGGGGCTGACTGTCGAGCGCCGCGAGCAGGTTATGGGTGACGACAGGCGCCTGCAGCCGCACGGCGGCGGCGGTCTTGGCGTTGGGCGCCGAGCAGGCATCGCCGAGCGAGAACACGTTGGAAAATTTCGTGTGGCGCAAGGTCGAGGGATCGACATCCACCCAACCCGTTGCGGCCGCGAGCGGGCTGCGCCTGACGAAGCCGGGCGGGCTCTGCGGCGGCGTGACATGGATCATGTCGAAGGGCAGCGCGACCTCTTTCGCCTCGCCATCCGGGCCACGGGCGGTGAACAAGGCGGTGCGTGCCGGGCCGTCCACGGCCTTGAGTTCGTGCCTGTAATGGACGCCGATGCCATACTGGTCCACGGTCCGCTGCAAGGGCGGCACGAAGAAGGGGACGCTGAACAGCGTGTCGCCCGCCAGGCAGAAGGCGATGCCGCTGTTCGCGAGCAGGCCGCGCTGGCGCAGCCGATCGGCCGCGAGATACATGATTTTCTGCGGCGCGCCGGCGCACTTGATTGGCATGGGAGGCTGGGTGAACAGCGCCGAGCCGCCGCGGAACGTATTGATGCAGTGCCACGTGTACTCCACGCTGGAGGCGGAATAGTTGCTGCAGACACCGTTGCGTCCCAGCGTTTCAGGCAGTCCCTCGACCCTGTCCCAGTCGAGTTGCAGCCCGGGGCAAACCACCAGCATCTGGTAACCGATCCGGCGGCCATCGCCGAGGGTGACGGCGTTCTCCTCCGGTTGGAAGCTGGCGGCGGCCTGCCTGATCCAGGTGACGCCGGACGGAATCAGGCTTTGCTCGGGCCGCTGCGTCTGCTTCAGCGTGAACACGCCGCCACCGACCAACGTCCAGCCGGCCTGATAGGAATGCGTATCGGACGGCTCGACGATGGCGACCGAGAGCCCAGGCCGATGGCGGCGCAACTCGGCCGCCACGGTGATTCCGGCTGCTCCCCCACCGACGATGAGCACCGCATGGCGCTCGGCGAACGGCGCTGCAGCGTGTTCATCAGGGCTGCCAGGCAGATTCTTATAAGTCGGTGCGTCCATGAGCCGGTCTCCTGCGGTCGAGGGCCGGGCACAGCCCTCTCGGTTCGGTCCCCTGGCTGACATGCGGTCCGTGGCTTAAATATCTAGCTTAATCGCTATAGCTTGAAACGAAACCTCGGTTCCGCCTTGATGTGGGTGTATTTGAAATCATCATCTTGCCGCTCTTGTGCGCCCGGCGCACAGGTGCGGCGGTGCAAACGGGACGTTGCGCCCATATATACGGGTCCGATCGAGCAACCGGCATGAACCGCCCCGAGCAGAGCAAGGCATACTCGTGAATAATGATTCATTACCTCAGCGCGCCGGGCCGCCGCTGCTGCACGATCCGGCACCGGAATTCCGCGCGCGCACGACGATGGGCGACCGCGCCCTGTCCGACTACCGTGGCAAATGGCTTCTGCTGTTCTCCCACCCTGCTGACTTCACCCCGGTTTGCACCAGCGAATTCGTCGCCTTCGCCCGTGCCGCCGATCGTTTCCGCACGCTGGGCTGCGAGCTGCTGGCGCTTTCGGTGGACAGCCTGTTCTCGCATCTCGCGTGGATTCGCAACATTCATGACCAGTTCGGGATCGCCGTCACGTTCCCGGTCATAGAGGATCCCTCGATGGCCATCGCCCACGCCTATGGCATGATCCCGCCGCGCGCGCCCGATGCAGCCATGGTGCGCGCGGTGTTCGTAATCGACCCGAGCGGACTCATCCGTGCGATCAGCTGGTATCCGATGACCACCGGGCGCAACGTCGGGGAACTGCTGCGTCTCGTTGCCGCGCTGCAGGTGGCGGACACGTACGACGTCTCCACGCCGGAAGGCTGGCAACCGGGACAGGATGTGATCCTGCCGCCGCCGTTGACGGCAGGCGACGTTTTGTATCGGCAAGGCGAAACCGGAACGGACTGGTACTTCCGCACCGGCCCGCTGCCCACAGCCAGGCGCCGGCGGCGGGAGGACTGATGGCCGCGGACCCGATCGACGTTGAAGCCTCGGCCGCCCTGCTGCGCGTCCTGGCCAACCCGGCGCGGCTGCGGATCGTGCTGCACCTTATGGCCGGCGAGTGCGCCGTCGCTGACCTGGAGGCCGATCTCGGCCTGCGTCAACCCATTCTGTCGCAGCAACTCGCCGCGTTGCGGGATGCCGGACTGGTTGCCACGCGCCGGGAGGCACGGTCGGTGTTCTATCGCCTGACGGAGGAGGCGCAGCGGCTTGCGGCAGCCGTTCTCCACGCGTTCGGCGGCGCAGCTCTGCCGGCGCCCCCTGTCCCGGCTGCCGCGCGGCGGCGGCGCGCGCGATATGCCGCAGTGTTCGCAACCGTGAAAACGCCGTAATGATCCGCCAGGGCGAATCGCTGCCGGCGTGACCGGCAGTCCGAATCGCGGGGTTTTCCGGCGCCAGGGTTCCGGGCGCCGTACAGGAGAAAGAATAATGCAGTCAGCGGCGGGCACGGTGGGCATTTCCGGCCAGGATGCGGTTGGCGAGCGCAACTGGCGCATCGCTGCGATCGCCATGTTGCCGGTGCGGGTCATCCAGGGCTTCATCTACTGGGGCGGCGGTTCGCGGCGCTTCATCTACGCGCCTGAGAAGCTCGATCCGCATGCGCCGACCTGGATGGCGAACAAGCTGCAGTCCGCCATGCCGGGGGCGCTGCTTGGCACCGACCACGTGATCGCCTTTCTGCTGCACCATTTCGCGCTGCTCTATGCCGCAATCATCCTGTTCAGCGCCGCCGAGCTGGTGGTCGGGGCCGCGTTGATGGCCGGGTTGCTGACGCGCCTGGCCGCGGCCGCCTCGATGGGATTTTCCATCGTGCTGATGCTGACGTTTGGCTGGCAGGGCGCCACCTGCATCGACGAGTGGACGATGGCCGCCTGCAACCTGGTCATGGGCGCGACACTGCTGCTGGCCGGCAGCGGGGCGTATTCGCTCGACAATCTCTGGCTCCGGCGGGCGCCGCAGCTGGCGCGGCGGCACTGGTTCCGCTGGTGCGCCGGGAGCTTGCCGCTGCCTGTCTCGGATAGCGGCTTCCGGCGGGGGGCGCTTCTGCTGCTGGCCGCAGTGGTGGGATTCGACGTCGGGACCTACAGCTATTACCGCGGCTCGGTGTTGACCGCCTTTCACTCCGGACCGATCAGTCCGACCAGGCACCATTTCGCGTTGCGTGACGCGGTGCTGCTGCCGGATGACAGCGTCCGCTTTCACGTCTGTCTCGACGCGGGCACGCCGGAGGCGCCGGCCCATGTGATGCGGGCAGACCTGCTCGGCAAGGATGGCGCCGTGCTGGCGAGCTGGGATACGGCCGCGCTGGCCGCATTGCCGGCGGATGCCATCCGGAACAAGTTTGCCTATAACCGGTTCAAGGTTGGACCGTATGGCCTGGCGGCTGGGATGGGCGCGGCGGCCGTCATCACGCTGCCGCCGGCTGTGTCGCCAAGCCGTTCCCTGGCGGGCACGGCTGGCGAAGTGTTGCGGTTGACGGATATCGAGAACCGTCGTTTCACTGCGGCCGTTGTGGCTGGCCGGGAGCGGGAACCTTGAACCACGGGCGGTTCATTTCGGCTTGGTCCGTGGGCAGAAGCTGGCCCGGCTTGTCCGCATGGGCGCTGACTTGGAGAGACAGGGCCGGGTCCGTTGCCTCTCCGTCATGGCCGGGCATGTCCCGGCCATCCACCCCCCACCGTCGAAGCGCAGATGGCCGGGACACGCCCGGCCATGACGATAGAAAGACGATCAATCTCACAGCCGGTTGGCATCACTGCTGCCGCTCCCCGTCCCGGGCCGCCGGCGTCGGCACCAAGACAGGCGGCGCCGCGACAACGCGCACCACTTCCCCGTCCTGCAAGCCCTGCGATGGGTTCGCAACGAGCCGATCGGCGGGATTCAGCCCAGTCGTGATCTGCACCTTGACGCCGAAGTTGAGGCCAGCCGTAACTTTCCGCAGGTGAATCCTGCTGTCCGGCCCGACCACGGCGGCCAGCAGGCCCTCCGCCCGGAACAGCAGCGCCTGCGCGGGCACGACGAGGATGCCGGGGTCGGTGGGCACCGAGAAATGCACCGTGACATAGGCGCCGGGCCAGAGCGATCCGTTGTCGTTGCCGGCGTTCAGTTCGGTGACGACTGTGCGGGAAGCCTGGGTGACCGCCCGCGCCGTGGTGACGACGTCCGCCTTGAACGTTTCGCCGGCGCCGTGACCGAGCGACACCGTGGCTGTGATGCCCGGCTTGATGTGGATCGCGTATTCCTGCGGCACCGCGACAAAAATCCGCATCCTGTGCACGTCGGCGACCCGGAACAGCGCCAGCGGACGCCCCTGCCCGCCGCCATCGTCGCCGTTGGCAGTCCCGCCGCCCGCATCCACATAGGCGCCAACATCGGTATTGCGCGCCGTCACGATCCCGTCGAACGGGGCCACCAGGGTCTTGAAGCCCTCGCGCGCCTCGAACCGCCGGACGTTGTATTGCGCCGCCTCGACCTCGGCCTTTTGCGCAACGGCGTCGGCGACGTAGACATCGACCTGCTGCTGCGAAACCGCCTGCGTGCCGACCAGGCGCTTCCAGCGCTCGGCCGTGGTCACGGCGAGCGCATAACGCGCCTGCGCAACGGCAAGGTTGGCTTTGGCCTTGCCAAGCTGCTCGTCGAGGTAAGGCGTGTCGATCGTGGCGAGGACCTCGCCCTTGTGCACCGTCGCGCCATAATCGGTGTACCAGTGGCTGACGTAGCCGGACACCTGGCCATAGATCGGCGCTTCGTACCAGGCAGCGAGGTTGCCCGGGAGGTCGAGCGACCGCATGGCCGGCCCCCGCTCCGGCGTTATCACCGCGACGTTCGGCACCGCCTCCGCCTCGGTCACGCGGGCGAGATTCGCGGTGATGCTGTTCCGCCTGAAAATACCCTCGGCGACGACGAGGCCGATCAGCACCACGACAAGCCCGATCAGGACGTAGATCGCCCGCGGCGTCCGGCCTCCGCGCCCGGCGGCGGCGCGGACCGTCGCATCCGGCCGCACCGCTTCCTTGACATCGTCAGGCATCATTGGGCCGCTTCCCGATCTTCATTCGCCTGACCCGGGTTCATCCCCCCTGCCCGGCCGCGCAACATGGCGAACACCGCGGGGACGAACAGCAGCGTGGAGACCGTGGCCAGGGCAAGGCCGCCCATGACAGCGCGGCCCAGCGGCGCATTTTCCGTGTTGCTCAGCGACATGGGCAGCATCCCGATGATCATGGCCAGGGCGGTCATCAGCACGGGGCGCACCCGGGCGTAGCCGGCCTCGACCGCCGCCCGCACCGCGTCGCCATGCTCGGCGAACCGCTCGCGCGCGAAGGAGACGACCAGGATCGAGTTCGCGGTCGCCGTCCCCATGCACATGATCGCGCCCGTCAGCGCCGGGACCGAGATGGTCGTGTCAGTAACGAACAGGCTCCAGACAATGCCGGCGACGGCGGCAGGCAGCGCCGTGATGATGATGAAAGGATCGAGCCAGCTCTGGAAATTCACGACGATGACCAGGTAAACCAGCATGATCGAGACGCCGAGGCCGCCAATCAGTTGCGTGTAGGCGCTGGACAGCAGGGTCGCCTGGCCGCGGATCTCGACATGCGATCCGCGCGGCACGTCCTTTTTGGTATCCGCAACGATCCGCTGCACGTCGGCGAACACGCCGCCGACGTCGCGGACCTGGCTGGCGGCGTAGATGTCGATCACCGGCGCGATGTCGTAGTGCGACACGACCTCGGGACTGCCGGTGCGCTCGATCACGCCCAGGGCGCCGAGCAACTGCGTGCCCTCGATATCGGGGCCGCTGACCGGCGTGGTTTCCAGGTCGCCCGTCGTGTCCATCTGCGGCTGCGGCGTCTGCGCATTGATCAGGTAGGAAACGCCGGTTCTGGTATCGAGCCAGTAGTTCGGCTGCACCTGCCCGCTGCCCGAAAGGGTGATGAGCGCGTTCTGGGCGACGTCGCGCGCGGTCATCTGGGTTTCCAGGGCGTAGGAGCGGTTGACGGCGATCCGCAGCGTCGGCTGGTCGAATTCCTGCTGGATATGCGCATCGGCAATGCCGACCACGTGCCTGATCCGGCCCAGTATTTTTTCGGCATAGGCCATGTTCGCCCGCTGATCGCGACCGATGACCTGGACATCAATCGGCGCCGGCAGGCCGAAATTCAGGATTTTCTCGGTGATGTCGCCCGGCAGCAGGCTGAACATCACGCCAGGGAACCGCTTCGGCAGTTCCCGCCGCAGCGCGAACGCCAGTTGGTCGGACGGGGCGTCAGCGCTGGCCAGGGTGATGGTGAAATCAGCGTCGGCGGGGCCGATCGTTCCGGTATCGGAGTAGGCGAGGTTCACCCCGGCGATCGGCAGCCCGATGTTCTCGGATATGGACTCGACCTTCCCGGGCAGGATGTCCCTGATGGCCTGCTCGACCTGCATGGCGAGCTTCGCGGTGTGGTCGATGCGGGTTCCGACCGGCGCCCGCATGTGCAGGTCGATCTCGCCGGCGTTGACCGACGGGAAGAAGTCGCGCCCCAGGACCGTGACCAGGGCCAGCGACCCGGCCATGGCCGCGAGGAACCCCGTTATGAACCACAGGCGGTGATGCACGGCCCATTCCAGCACCGTGCGGTAGGTTTCGCGGAACGCGGCGAACCCTGTCTCGAAGCCGACACGAAATCGGCTGAACGGGTTGCGCCCGGGCGGGGCATGGAGATTTTCATGGCGCAACAGATAAGCCGCCATGGTCGGCACCAGCGTGCGCGACAGGATGAAGGACGCGATCATTGCGAACACGATCGCCTCGGCGAGCGGCAGGAACAGGTAGCCGGACACGCCGCCCAGGCTGAGCAGCGGCAGGAAGACGATGCAGATGCACAGCGTGGAAACGAATGTCGGGACGACGATCTGGTTGGCGGCGTCGATGATCGCGTCGCGCAGCTTCTGCCCCTGCTCCCGGTGGGCGGTGATGTTCTCGATCATCACCGTGGCATCGTCCACCAGGATGCCGACGGCCAGCGCCAGGCCGCCCAGGGTCATGACGTTGATCGTCTGGCCCAGCCAGGACAGCACCAGGATGGAGCAGAGAATCGACAGCGGAATGGACGTCGCGATGATCAGCGTGGACCGCCAGCTGCCCAGGAAAACCAGCACCATGATCCCGGTCAGCGCCGCAGCGATCGCCATCTCCTGCACCACGTCGACCACCGAGGTGCGGACGAACACCGAGGCGTCGTTCAGCACGGTGATCTTCACGCCTTCCGGCAGCGTCTGCTGAAGCTGGGGCAGCATTTTCTTGATGCCCGCCACCACGGCGAGCGTGGAGGCGTCGCCGGTCTTCAGCACCGGCAGCAGCACGGCCTGGTGCCCCTTGACGAGCACCATGTTGACCTGCGGCGGCCCGCCGCTGTGCACATGGGCCACGTCCCGGAGATAGACGATGGCGCCGTTGACGCGCTTGATCGGCAGGTTGTTGAAGGTGGCAATCTCGACCGGCGCCGCGTTCGTGGTCACGAGATAGTCGATCTGGCCGATCTTCTGGTCGCCGGCGGGAACGACGACGTTCTGCTCCCCCAGCGCAGCAAGGACGTCGGAGCCGGACAGGCCGCGCGCCAGCAGTTTCTGCTGGTCCAGGTCCACCTGCACATAGCGGGGAACGCCGCCATAAGGCAGCGGGACGGCGGCGCCCTGGACCTTGATCAGCGACGGGCGGAGAAAGTTCTGGGCGAGATCCTGCAGCCGCTCGACCGGCAGGTTGTTGCTGGAAATCTGCAGGTTCATGACCGGCACGCTGGAGGCGTTGTACACCAGGATCAGCGGTGGCGTTATGCCGACGGGCATCTGCTTCAGCACGGTCTGCGAAACCGCGGCGATCTGCGCCTGCGCGGCGTTGATGTCGGTGCCGGGGTGGAAGAACACCTTGACCACGCCGAAGCCGTATACTGACTGCGACTCGATATGCTCGATGTTGCTGACCACCGTGGTCAGGGCGCGTTCATAGAAATAGACGACGCGGCCCGACATGTCCTGGGGCATCAGGCCGTTGTAGCTCCAGACCGCGGCAACCACGGGGACGCCGATGTTCGGGAACACGTCGGTGGGCGTGGTCAGCACGGCGCGGCCGCCGAAGAACAGGATCAGCACCGCCAGGACGACGAAGCAACGCCGCCGTCCCGTCCCAATCGACCTGCCGTCTGCTGCAGAGCCGGCGTCGCGACAGAGCCCGCGGATCGACGCCGGCGCGGCTTCGGTCACGGCAGTCTCCCGGAGTTGGTGTGGTTCTGGTGGGTCAGGTGCATGCGCCGTTTTTGGTTCCGGCCGGGATATATCGCGGGATGGCCGTATAGCAGCCATGAGTCTTTGGCAAGCTGGCGCTTACGATGACCCAGGGGATTCGCACTTCGAAAGTCCTTGACACGCGATTTGGACTTGCCCGACGCGGGCATGATCGACTCTTTGGCTGAGGGTGAGCACCACGATTGCGGGAGGCCCCCTTGGATCAGTTCATCGCC
>NZ_NHRY01000187.1 GCF_002937115.1 Rhodopila globiformis
CCAATCGCCGCTCGCCGCGGACCTACGACCGCGACCTCTACAAGGCGCGCCATCTGATCGAAAATTTCTTCGCCAGGCTCAAGCAGTTCCGTGCCATCGCAACCCGCTATGACAAGACTGCCCGCAACTTCCTCGCCGCGGTCCACCTCGCCGCCGCCGTCGTTTGGCTTAATTGACGACACGCCCTAGCTTAATTGACGACACGCCCTAACCATTCGAGCGGAACCATCGTCTCATTGTCGCGCCATTCTTCGGCAGGCTCTGGAGCTTCCTGCTATAGCACCTAACCATCCGGAACCCGGTTTCACGACGTTTCCCGCCCTTGGCATGGCTGGACGTCAATCGGACACGTCCTGGCTGGCAGCGCGCCAGCTCTGCCGGGTGACATCTGTATCAGGTGTCACCCCTCGCAGCCCCCTTCCCTACCGCGCCAGCGGCCGGTACTTGATCCGGTGCGGCTCGGTCGCATCCGCCCCCAGCCGGCGCCGCTTGTCCTCCTCGTACGCCTGGAAGTTCCCCTCGAACCACTCGACGTGGCTGTCCCCCTCGAACGCCAGGATGTGCGTCGCCAGCCGATCCAGGAACCACCGGTCGTGGCTGATGATCACTGCACAGCCGGCGAACTCCGTCAGCGCCTCCTCCAGCGCCCGCAGCGTATCGACGTCCAGATCGTTGGTCGGTTCGTCCAGCAGCAGCACGTTGTGCTCGACCTTCAGCATCTTCGCCAGGTGCACGCGATTGCGTTCACCACCCGACAGAATGCCGACCTTCTTCTGCTGATCCGAACCCTTGAAGTTGAACGCGGCGGTGTAGGCGCGGGACTGGATGGCGCGCTTGCCCAGGTAGATCACCTCGTCGCCGCCGCTGATCTCCTGCCACACCGTCTTGTCCGGATCCAGGCTGTCGCGCGACTGGTCCACATACCCCAGCTTCACCGTGTCACCAATGCGCAGCGACCCGCCATCCGGGTGCTCCTGGCCGGTGATCATGCGGAACAGCGTCGTCTTGCCGGCGCCGTTCGGGCCGATGATGCCGACGATGCCGCCCGGCGGCAGCTTGAAGTCCAGGTCCTCGATCAGCAGGTTGTTGCCGAAGCCCTTGCGCAGCTTCTCCGCCTCGATCACGACGTTGCCCAGCCGCGGCCCGGGCGGGATGACGATCTCCGCCACGCCCGTCTGCAGTTCCTGCGACTTCTGCAGCATCTCCTCATAGCGCTGGATACGCGCGCGGCTTTTCGTCTGGCGGGCGCGGGCCGAGGCCGCGATCCATTCGGATTCCGCCGCCAGGGCACGCTGGCGGGCCGACTCTTCCTTCTCCTCCTGCGCCAGGCGCTTGCGCTTCTGCTCCAGCCAGGACGAGTAGTTGCCCTCGAACGGGTAGCCGCGGCCGCGTTCGATCTCCAGGATCCAGCCGGTGACGTTGTCCAGGAAGTAGCGGTCGTGGGTGACGACCATCACCATGCCGGGGTAGTCGTGCAGCGTGTGCTCCAGCCAGGCGACGCTTTCGGCGTCCAGGTGGTTGGTCGGCTCGTCCAGCAGCAGGATGTCGGGCTTTTCCAGCAGCAGCTTGCACAGCGCCACACGCCGCTTCTCGCCGCCCGACAGGCTGGTGATCGCCGCCTCGGCCGGCGGACAGCGCAGCGCGTCCAGCGCGATGTCCACCTTGCGGTCCAGCTCCCAGCCGTCGTGCGCGTCGATCTTCGCCTGAAGGTCGCCCTGCTCGATCAGCAGTTCGTTCATCTCCTCGTCGCTCATCGGTTCGGCGAACTTGTGGGAGATCTCGTTGAACCGGTGCAGCGCGGCCTTCAAATCAGCGAACGCCTCCTCGACGTTCTCGCCCACCGTCTTGGTGGGGTCGAGCGGCGGTTCCTGCGCCAGGTAGCCGACGGTGACGCCGGGGGCGGCCCAGGCCTCGCCGCCGTATTCGGTCTCGATCCCGGCCATGATCTTCATCAGCGTCGACTTGCCGGCGCCGTTGACGCCGAGGACGCCGATTTTCGCGCCGGGCAGGAAGGACAGGGTAATGCCCTTGAAGACCTCGCGCCCGCCGGGGAAGGCCTTGGTCAGGTCCTTCATCACGTAGACGTACTGATAACTCGCCATGATCCGTCGCTTCTCGTTTCAAAGGGGGCTTCTAACGCGCATCCCGGCCGCTGTGTAGCGGCGTGTGCGTGTCAATTAGGGTGCGGGACTCACGTCGTCAGGGCCGTGGTCCGGTAGATGGCTGCCAATGGCGTGACAAAGCCGATGCTGGCCAGCCGCAGCGTATCGGCGCCGACGACGATCTCCGGCTCCTCCGGCCAGTTGCCGTCGGGGGCGCGGCGCAGCAGTTCGGCCTCGATCCGTGTGCTGTGCACCGCCAGGATCTCCTGCACGCTGGGGATCGTCGTATAGGCCCAGATATTGGCGCGCGTCTCCGCCTCGTTGCCGGGGGAGAGGATCTCGATCAGCAGGACCGGGTCCGGCACCATCTGCCCGAGCGCGGGCGGCGCGCAGGTCACGCCCAGGTCCGGGATACGGAAATTGCGATCGGAGCGGACCCGCGGCACGATCCCGGGCTGGCTGAGCAGGCGGCACTTCCCGCCCTGTTCCAGCAAATGGTTGCGCAGCAGCGCGCCGATTTCCGCCTGCAAAGCGGCATGGGTCTCCGACGCGGGAGCCATCGCCACCGGCTCCCCGTCGATCAACTGGTATGGCACGCCGGTCGGGTCCCCCGCATCCCAGGCGAGGAACTCCGTCACGGTCATGCGGGCAGGCGCGTGTTGGCGAAGGGCGACCATGGTGCAAGACTAGCATATCATCCGGCGGAAGACGACCCAAAGGTCAGGACCCACCCGCCATGGACGTCGACGAGGACAGGGTCGACCAGGCCGTGCTGACAACCGCCGGCAGTGAACAACGGGAGGACGACAATGAAGGCACTCACGCAGCAACAGGTGGACTTCTTCCGCCACAACGGCTTCCTGTTCCCGCTCCCCGCCCTGTCCCCCGCCGAGATCCAAACCTGCCTGGACGGACTCGCGCGGCTGGAGGCGGAGCTTGGCTGCGCCGTTGCCGATGCCGATGCGAAATGGCGCTCGCACGGACACCTGCACGCCCCCTGGTTCAACGACCTGATCCGCCATCCGCGCATCCTCGACGCCATCGAGGACGTCATCGGCCCCGACATCCTGGTCTGGACCAGCACCTTCTTCATCAAGGAGCCGCATTCGCCGACCTATGCCGCCTGGCACCAGAACGCCGGCTTTTTCGGCCTGGAGCCGCACGAATCGGTCTGCGCCTGGGTCGCCCTGACCGACGCCACGCGCGAAGCCGGCTGCATGGAGCAACTGTCGTTCCACGGCCACCCGCGGCTGTACCAGCACGCGCCGCTGGGCCTGGCGAACAGCATCAACCGGGCCGGCCAGACGATCATGGAGGATTTCGACCAGTCGAACCCGACGGCGATGGAACTGCCCGCCGGATCGTTTTCGCTGCACCACGAACTGGCGGTCCACCGCTCGGCGCCGAACCATGCGTCGCATCGGCGCATCGGCATCGGCCTGAACTACATTCCCGCCCATGTGCGGCTGAACAGCCCGGTGCGCGGCCAGGCGATGCTGGTGCGCGGCCAGGACCGCTACGGCCATTTCGACCTTGTCGAGCCCTCGGGCGGCGAGCGCGACGCCACGGCGCTGGCGCTGCACCAGGCGGGCACCGACCGCTACCGGGAGAATTACCGCATCCAGGTGGAGCGGCACCGGCAGCGTTTCGCGCAGGCAGCCTCATGACCAAGCCGCCGCGAAGCCGGCTTGCGGCGTGGCTCGCAGGCCGGTTTCATTTTAGCCGGAAGCGTCGGGAATGGCATCGCGAGGCTGTCTGCGAGCCTGTTTGATTGAATTGGGCTTTGAGTTCCGGAGGGCTTGCTGTCTGGCTGGAAACTGGCACCGCGGTCGTGGCATTCATGGTCCGGCTTGGCCGTGGTCGGGGATGGTGCGTCCCTGGTGGGGACAGCTTGGTTGATGGCGTATTTCTGTTCGCACAGAGATGGACTGAGGGCCTTGGAGGGCCGCAGAGCGTCAGGGGGATGTCGCGCAGGCTGGTGCGGATGTTGGCGTCATATCAGGCAGCTTCACCGATCCGGCCATGCGGCGGTGCCTGGCGATGCATGGTACGGCGGTGCCGGTTGTCATGCGCTTCGCGCTTAGCGCCCGAACATCTTCGCTGTGGCCCTCCGCGACCTTCTGCTTTCCTCTGTGGTTACATGTCAGGACGATTCACCCGCACGCCCGCCGCCAATGACCCTCAACCAACCGAAACGCAGACATAGCTTGTCCGCGCCGCCGGCGTTCAAATCATCGGCCGCTTGCGCAAGAGGAATTCAGTCAAACCGGCGCTGAATCCGGAACGGCGCCCGCTACCGCCGGCAACTCCCGGGCCGCCATGGCCGCCGGAAACCGCGTTGATCACGTGGCAGACAGAACCTCGAACATGTCCTCTTCTCCTTGCAATGAATGCCGTAGGCACCATGCCTTGGCGGGATCATTCTGTACTGCTCTGCACAGGGCGAGTATGAACCAGTCAACACGCCGTCCTGTTTTATCGTTACCATAGAACTGGCGCTTGCTGTGCTTGCCCCGACTTTTACAGTTTGATTGTGCAACTCGTTGGAGTCTCTGGGAGAATCCGAATTTTGAGGCTTTTGTGGTGCCAATGCCGCCTCTGACAGAAAAAGTCCGTGTCATATCAATGGCCTACGATGGGCTGATTCTCAGGAAATCTGCGCTTTTGCACCACACGCGGCTTCGAATCACGATTCATTCAATGTTTTCAGTAAATTGCGTAACCGAGCTGTGGAAGTCGGGCTTGCGCGGTCCGTGGCAGACCATTCTGCGCCAGCAGGAAGCGATCCGGGAACTGTCAACGCCGGTGCTGCAACTGCGGGAGCGGCTGCTGATCCTTCCTATCATTGGGCTGTGGGATTCGGTACGAGCGAAGCAGCTGACCGAAAACCTGCTGCGACAGGTGCGCGACAAGCGCGCACGGGTGGTGGTCATGGATATCACCGGCGCTCCAACCGTCGATTCCAAAGTCGCCGACCATCTGATACGGTCCGTGGCCGCGGCGCGGTTGATGGGCGCGCGGGTGATCGTTACGGGTTTGTCGGCCGAGGTTGCCCAGTCCCTGGTGACGCTGGGTGTCGATCTGAGCATGCTCATCACGGTTGGCGACCTGCAGGGCGGCCTGGAAGAAACCGAGCGAATCCTCGGCTATGAAACGCGGCGTGCGCCCGGCTTCCTGAAGCCATGCCGTTCCCCGTCCTGAAGCAGGGAGATATTCTGATCGTTTCGGTCCAGTCGGCGCTGACGGATCATGATCTCCTCGACCTGCGTGACACGCTGGCCGAGCGCGTTGGACGGGTGCGCGCGCGTGGCGTCATCATCGACGTGACCGCCATCGACTTCTGCGACATCGCCATGCCTGGTGGCATGGATGGCATCGCGCTCGCCGAAGAGGCGCGGCACATCCGGCTAGCGCTTCCCGTCGTGCTCACCACCGGCTACAGCGACGCCGTCGGCAAAAACTGGGCGGCCGCGTGCGGCTTCGCGATCGTTTCAAAGCCATATAAATCCGCCGTGCTCGGGCAGGTCATGTTGTCGCTGATCGAAAGAGGCTCGACCTCGGCCTGAAGCGGCGTTTCCGCCCACGCGGCCGCTCCCGCCTCCTCCCGGCCGTCCGCGCCCGTGCGTGCCGGGGTGCCGATGGTTCGCGCGGCGGCGGAACGTCGCCGGCACGGCGAACGCCCGAAATGGCAAATCGCGGAAAAATCGCCGGGAGTGGACCGCTCCACAGCCGCCACCGGTCCGCGCGGATATCATGCGCCGGTCCGCGGGAAATTCACACAAGGAAAACAAGGAGGCGCATATGGCCGGGTCGCTGTTCCGTGCGGAAGCGGTGGAGTTCCGGCGCAATCGTGCCTGGTCCGGCACCACCATCGCGCCGCCGCTGGCGATGTGGCTGCTGACCGCGTTTCTGTCCGCCTCCGTCTTTGCTGCCGGCATCTTCCTGTCCGTGGGAACCTATGCCGAGAAGGAAACGGTCTACGGTTATCTGACGCCGATCACCGGCATCGCCAAGCTGATGCCGGCCGAGCCGGGATCCGTCGCCGAGCTGTATGTCGCGGACGGCGAAACGGTCACCGCTGGCCAGCGCCTGCTGCTGGTGAAGACCGAGCGCCACGGGACACAAGGCCAGGGCGTCGACACCGCCATCCTGGCCGGATTGAAGGCCAAGCACGCCGCCATCGCCGATCGGCTTGACATCGAGCGGCACCATGCAGCCGAGCAACGGCAATCCCTGTCCGACGCCCTCGCCGCCCTTGAAGCCGACATCGCCACGCTGACAGACGCGCTCAGGACCCAGCGGCAGCGGCTGCTGGTGGCGCATGACCAGGTGGAAGCCGTTCGATCGACGGTCGCCAAGGGCTACACCTCGTTGACCGAGTTCCGGCGGCGGCAGGATATGGAGTTGTCGCAGCGCCAGGCGGAAACCGAGATCTACCGCCAGATCGCCGCCAAGGCGGTTGAAGTGCGCGCGAAACGATATGCCATGGCGGAACTGGACACCAAGACCGCCGACAACCTGGCCGTGCTGCGGGCGGCCATGGCCGACGCCGACGCCAGCCTGGCCGAGGCGCAGGCCAGGCAGGGCTACCTCATGACCGCGCCCATCGCCGGCCGGATCACCAACCTCCAGGCCTGGATCGGCATGGGCACCCGGGCCGAGGTTCCGCTGCTGTCGATCGTGCCGGACCATGCGCCGCTGGAAATCTCGCTGCTGGTGCCCGCCAGGGCCGCCGGGTTCATCGGCCGGGGACAGACAGTCCACGTCGCCTTCGATGCTTTTCCGTTCCAGCGCTTCGGGTTTTACAGCGGCACGATCGTTTCGATGTCTGACGCCCTGCTGAAGCCCAGCGAGACGGCCGGGCCGATGACGGTCAAGGAAGCGTCCTATCGCGCCACCGCCCGCCTCGATCGCCAGACCATCACCGCCTATGGCCACGAAGTCCCCTTGCGCCCGGACATGTCGCTGAAGGCCGACATCGTCATCGACCGCCGCAGCCTGGTCCAGTGGCTGTTCGATCCGCTGCTCAGCGCCCGCGGGCGGATGTGACAACGCCATCCAAGGAGGTTCCGCGATGACCCACACGCTCAGCCTCAATCCCCTGGGTGGCGCGCGGCTGCCGGACATCCGTCAGGCCGAGGCGGCGGAATGCGGCCTCGCCTGCCTCGCCATGGTTTCCGGCTACCACGGGCGGCACGTCGACCTGGCCACGCTGCGGCGGCAGCATCCGATTTCGATCCGCGGCGTCTCGCTCCGCTCGGTCATGGCGATCGCCAGCGAGATGGGCATGACGTCGCGGCCGCTGCGGCTGGACATGGACGACCTGACCGGGCTGAAAACGCCGGCCATCCTGCACTGGGACATGGACCATTTCGTGGTGCTGCGCCGCGCCTCCCGCCGCGGGGTGGACATCCATGACCCGGCCCTTGGCATGCAGCATTATTCCTACGCCGAGGCCGGCAAGCATTTCACCGGCGTGGCGCTGGAGCTTGCGCCGGCGGACACGTTCTCGCGCAGCAACGAACGGATGCGCCTGCGGCTCGGCGAAATCCTGATCTGGCCGCGCGGCACCCGGTCGTCGATCTGCCAGGCCTTGATCCTGTCGGTGCTGCTTCAGGTCTATGCCGTTGCCAGCCCGTTCTATATGCAGCTGATGGTGGACGACGCCATCGCCAAGAACGACCACGACCTGATGACCGTGCTGGCGGTGGGTTTCGGCCTGTTCATGCTGTGCAACGTCGGCGCCGGGCTGCTGCGCTCGCTGGCGCTGGTGCACCTGCAGACCGGCCTGGCGCTGGAAATGAGCGCCGGCGTGCTGCGCCATCTGTTGCGCCTGCCGCTGGACTACTTCGAAAAGCGCCGCACCGGCGACCTGATGTCCCGTTTCGCCGCGACCGACCCGATCCGCGACCTGCTGACCGAGGGCGTCATGTCGGCCGCGGTCGACGGCGTCATGGCGGTCCTGATGGCGGTGCTGATCTTCATCTACAGCGCGACGCTCGCCTGTATCGTCATTCCGGCCCTGCTGGCCTATGTCGCCCTGCGCCTCGCCACCTACCGCGCCCTGCGCACCCGCGCGCTGACGTCGTTGCAGGCGAAAGCGCGCGAGACGGGAATGTTCGTCGAGACCCTGCGCGCCATCCAGACGATCAAGATATTCAACCGGGAAAACGAGCGCACCGGGATCTGGACGAACTGCCGGGTCGAAGTGCTGAACGCCGACGCCGCCATGGCGCGCATGCGGGCGGGCTTCCGCGCCGGCAACGAGCTCGTGTTCGGCATCGAAAATGTCCTGGTGATCTACCTCGGCGCCGCGGCGGTGCTGAACGGCGGCATGAGCGTCGGCATGCTGTTCGCGTTCATGGCTTACAAGACACAGTTCGTCGACAAGGCCGCCCGCTTCGTCGAGAAGGCGATCGAGTTCCGCATGCTGGACGTGCAGCTCGAGCGCCTGGCCGACATCGTCGGCACCGAGCCCGAGCCGGAACTGGTGCGCCAGGCGGTCCCGGCCGCCTATCGCCGCCCGCTGCAAGGCGCGATCGAGGTCCGCGACCTGTCGTTCCGCTATGCCGACGACGAGGCGTTCATCTTCGAGAACGCCAGTTTCTCGGTGGCGGCCGGCGAATACATCGCCATCACCGGTCCCTCGGGCGGCGGCAAGACCACGCTGGTCAAGGTCATGCTCGGCCTGCTGCAGCCGGCATCCGGCGAGATCCTGGTCGACGGCACGCCGCTGCGCCAGTTCGGCGTCCGCGCCTTCCGTGACCAGGTTGGCGTGGTGATGCAGGACGACCAGGTCATGTCGGGCTCGGTCGCCGACAACATCTGCTGCTTCGACGAAACGTTCGACCTGGAATGGATGCAGGCATGTGCCGAAACCGCCGGCATCCATGACGAGATCATGCGCATGCCGATGGCTTACAACAGCCTGATCGGCGACATGGGCACGTTCCTGTCGGGCGGCCAGAAGCAGCGCATCCTGCTGGCCCGCGCGCTGTACCGCCGCCCGCGCATCCTGTTCATGGACGAGGGCACCTCGGCCCTGGACGTGGCGCTGGAGGCGCGGGTGAACGCCGCCGTCAAGGCGCTCGGCCTGACCCGCATCATCATCGCGCACCGGCGGGAGACGATCGCCTCGGCGTCGCGGGTGCTGACGGTGCGCCAGGGATCGATCGAGGAGCGTGAGAGTCCGGCGCGGTTCGCACAGGTGCCGGGGCATCAGCCTGCGCCGGCTCATCCCGCCGTGATCGATAGTGCCGGATGAAACCGGGGACTCTCTGCAACGGCTGCATGAAGCCCCGTAGCCGATGAATAGTGCCGGGCGAGCCGATTCAAGAATCCACTGGTGTCTAGAATGGCAATCATAGATCGTATCGTTGGCGACGATGGCGTTGCGGCAGACCTGGAACCGTCCCGATCCTGGTGCGCCTTTGACGAACGGGCCGTGGCAATCAGACTCAGCGCGAGGCGACACAGGCAACGCAGCTCTCACGCTGCCGTGCGGCATTCGCCGGCTACCGTCCGGCCTGGACCCGCGGATCTGGCGGACCGCCACGGCCGGGCCCGGCGGCATCGCCGTCATGCGGGATGCGGCGCAGTCCAGGTGGCGCCGTGCCGGTGAACACCCGCCGCAGCAGGCCGTTCAATCTGGGAGCGTCGGATGACCATGCTCTTGCCCCAAAGTATTGCGATGACCCTGTCGACCTCAGGCCGGCAAGGCCTGCTGGCGCTGCCGCCCGGCCGGGCGCAGGGACTGATCGTTTTTGCCCAGGGCTGCAGCCGCCCCAGCCCGCGCAGCGCTTACCTTTCGGAGTGGTTCCGGCAGGCCGGCTTCGCCACCCTGGTGTTTGACCTGCTGGCCGGACCCGAGGCGGCCGACGGGTCCAACATCTTCAACATCCCGCTGCTGGCGCAACGGCTTGACATGGCGGCCACCGCGGGCCGCCTAGCTGCGGCAAACCTGCAGCTGCCGCTTGGCTTTTTCGGGATCAGCACCGGTGCCGCCGCGGCCCTGGCCGCCGCCTCGGTACGCGCCGACGTCGCCGCCGTCGTCAGCCGCGGCGGCCGCCCCGACCTGGCCGGCGAGGCGCTGACCGCAGTCGCCGCCGCCACCCTGCTGATCGTCGGCAGCCAGGACCGGGAGGTGCTGGCGCTCAACCAGGACGCTTACCGGATGCTGCGCTGCGAACGCCGCCTGGAAACCGTTCCGGGCGCGACATGCCGGTTCAGGGAGCCTGGTGCGCTGGATGCCGTCGCGAGCATGGCCCGGGACTGGTTCCTGACACATCTGGCGCTCCCCGCGGCACGGATGAAGCAGGATTCCTGCTGACAGGCAAGGCGCCCGTACCGGACCTTGTCGTTACCGACGTGTTATTTCACGCTCGCCAGGGCAGCGTGCGCCAATGCCGTGATCACGCCCGTGCCATCGCGGTTTGCGGATGGAGATCATCCTGGCTGGCCCGGCAGGCGCGGCGGTAATCGCTGGGCAACAGGCCAAAGGCTGCCCTGAACCGCCGGCCGAAATGGGTCATGTCGGAAAACCCCCAGCCATAGGCGATCTCGCTCACCGTCCGGTGCGCCTGCAACGGATCCTCCAGCGCCCGCCGGCACCGTGCCAGGCGCCGCTCCTGGATCAGGCGGCCGATCGACGTGCCCTCCTGGGCCAGCGCCGCATTGGCGTACCGTATGCTGATTCCGGCGGCCGCGGCGACGGTGTCGGGGTCGAGAGCCGGATCGGCAAGGCGCGACTCGACCGCGGCGCGCACGTTCATGGCGGCAAGCGCCCGGGCCGACGAAACGTGCGGCATGCTCTCCATTGTCTTTGCCAGCGAAACGGCAATCAGGTCGAGTGCCTGGTCCTTGACCAGTTCCTCGGCCACAGGCCCCAGTTCCCCGGCACAGGTCGGCAGCAGGGCCAGGAACGCCGACGTCAGCCGGTTCTCGGCCGCCTCCGGCCTGATGGCGCGGACGAGCATCTCCGACGTCTTGCCGACACGAGCCTCCAGCGCGCGCCGCGGGATCTTGAGAAGAAGGAATTTCGAGCCAGGAAAGAACTTTCCCGACCATGGCAAGCGCGGATCGACCAACGTGACGTCGCCTGGACGCAACAGGACTTCGCGGCTGTTCTGCTCCAAAGCGAACGTTCCCGCGAGTTGCTGACCGACGATAAGCCTGTCGTCCTCCCAGGGCGCGTGCGAAACGCTCATTGGCGCGTTCTCGAACAGGCAGAGGTCGACCTCAGCCAGGGCTGCCGACTGGAGTTCGGCGTGGAAGGCATACCGATCGTCGGGCGTGGACTTATGCCGGATGATATTCTTGCAGGCGACTTCATACCAGAAATCGAACCGGTCCCGCGGGTGGACTTCGGCGGTCGAGAAGATCGTCTTCACAACTACCTCCATTGGATACTGGAGCCGGACACCGGTCAAGGGTGTGCCGGCTCATGCGCAATACTAACACGATCATGAGCCGCAAATGTGCCTGACTGTATCGTTGGCAAGCAAAGTATGGATTGCGGCTATCCCTGATCCGGTGCGCCTGGGAAAACCGGTTCATGGCAACGCCAGCAGGCGGCAGCGTGGTTGAGACGAACATGCGCAAAGTGGCGACTGCTCCCCACGAAAGTGGAGATGCGGTTCCGGGAGAGCGCGGTGGTGCCACTCAGCGTTGATTTCCCACGGTGGCGACTGGCCGGTAACGACGTGCCGGTGGCAAGTCCGCTTGTGTGACCGCAGAGTTAGCCAGCCGGCGCCGGCACCGCGATGGCGGAAAATGGCGGAATTCGCTGTTATGTCGTTATGAACTGGATGCGCCCGGCCATGACGACGGGCAGGCCGATTCCGTCGTTGCCAAAGCGCACGGTGACCGGGCTGCCGAGGGCCTGGGTCAGTACGTTACGCAGGCCGGCCACAGCGAAACCGGCGCACCCAGGATCAGCAGCCCCGGCCCCAACGAAGCGTCGAAGCTGTTTCCACCATCACCCATGACGGCCAGGCCCGCCGGCGCTGCGATCACCACGTCGCCCGCTGCGCCACGCGGACCGGCAACCTGCGGTCACGGCTCCGGCCGAGGCGTGGAGCCGACGCTCGGCGGCAGGATCGGATACGTCACCCGCGGCTGTTCGCCGGTCAGGCTGCCCAGAAAGGCGGTGATCTTGCCAACTTCGTCGTCAGTAAGCTTTGCGCCAAGCTGAACGTTCCCCATCACCGCCACCGCCTGGCGCAGGTCCCAGGCCTTGCCGGTATGGAAATAAGGCGCCGTCAAGGCGATGTTCCGCAGCGTCGGGACCTTGAAGACATACTCGTCGCTTGCGGTGTGGGTAACCATGAAGCGGCCCTTGTCGTTCGGCGGAAGCAGCTCGGCACCCGGCTTCTCGACCACGCCGAACGGCGCGTACATGCCGCCGCCGACATTGATCCCATTGTGGCAGTTCGCGCAGCCCTTGTGCATGAACAGCGCCAGGCCCGCCTTCTGTTGGGCTGAAAGCGCGTTGGCGTCGCCCCGCAGGAAGCGGTCGAAGGGCGCGTTGGGGGTGATCAGGGTCGCCTCAAAAACAGCAATGGCCTTCTGCGCATTCGCAAGCGTTATGGGATCGGGTACATCCGGGAAAGCCTTGGCGAAGGCATCACGGTAGCCCGGAATGCCGTTCAACTGTTCGGCCACATGGGCTTTGGGGGAGGCCATCTCCACGGGGTTGACCATCGGGCCACCGGCCTGCTGCTCCAGGTCCTTGGCCCGGCCGTCCCAGAATTGCGCCGTATTGAACACTGCGTTCAGAACCGTCGGGGCATTGCGTCCGCCATGCTGCCAGCGATGGCCGATGGATGTCGGTTCGGCATCGGCGCCCCCGAGGCCGATATTATGGCAGGAGCTGCAACTGATCGCGTGGCTCGCGGACAGGCGCGGATCGAAGTACAGCATCTTGCCCAGCTCGACCTTTGCGGGTGTCGCTGCGTTGCCCGGCAGGTCCGGCGGCGTCATCGGGATTGGCTGGAATTTCTTCTGCGCCGCCGCCATCAGGTCATCCTGTGCCAGGGCGGCTGATCCGAAGCCACAGCCGAGGCACAGCAGCGCAATCGCGGTGTTCCTGATCATGCGATTTTCCTCACTTCCGACAGTTGACGCCCGCAAGGCGGCGGCCCCATATTGCGACGGCAACACGGGACGATTTCGAAATAAGTATTCCGGTACAATACCGTATTGTTTGCGCGATCAGGAAAGCAGAGCCCGCCAGGTGACGCGTTGATGTAAGTCAACGCAGCCGCCGGTCGACCGTGTCAGTAGGCCAGCAACACGTGCAAGGTCCAACTGAGTTTGGGAGATCTGTCCGATGGCCATCAGTCACGCTGTGTCGAGATCTGCTCGCACTCCCCAGGTCCTGGTCTGGGATCCGCTGGTGCGGTGGGGGCACTGGCTGCTCGTTCTTGCCTTCGCGGTCGCTTACCTCAGCGCAGAGGAAGAAGCCGGTGGCCCAGGCGCATGGCACGTCTGGAGCGGATACGTGGTTGGCTGTCTTGTTGTCGTGCGCGTGCTCTGGGGGTTTATCGGGTCCAGCCATGCCCGTTTCCGCGATTTCGTGTACGGCCCCGGACAGGTGGTGCGCTATCTGGCCGATATGCTCACGGGCCATCCGCGCCGGTATCTCGGTCACAGCCCGGCCGGAGGCGCCATGGCGGTCGCCCTGCTGGCCTGCCTCGCCGGAACCGTCGCCACCGGGTTGATCGCGTACGGCGAGGAAGGCAACGGTCCACTTGCGGGAATCGCATCGGTTGTCACGACCTCGGCGCATGCGGATGAGGATGCCGGCAGCGCATCCGCATCGTCGCAGCGGGAACCGAAACAAGAGGAGGGGGCGATTGAGGAAGTCCATGACGTGCTCGCGAATCTTACCCTGACACTGGTGGCTTTTCACATCCTCGGCGTCATTGGCTCCAGCATCGTTCACCGCGAGAACCTGGTGGCGGCCATGGTCCACGGCAGAAAGCGGCCCGAGGCGTAGACCGGAAAGCCGGTCGTCCGATTGCGCAACAAGATGGGATGCGCGATGATTACTAATCTTACTGTGTCATTTTCTCATTCACTGCCCGAGGCTGCTGCCGCAGGCAGCACGGACATCTGGGCAGTGCGGCAACGAGGCGGACAGCAAGCTGCCGGCGGCTGGAGGCAATCGAGTGCGGCACATGCCGCTCAGGCCGCACCGGCAGCGCCGCGCGGCTGGAAACCGGCGGATAACGCAGGTGTTTCGATCCGCTTGCGGATGAATGGCCGCTGAGGGGGGAAAAGGCAGCGCTCGGCGATCAGAAAGCCGTAGGCTGCGATGCACAGGCTGGCGTGATGATGAAAGCCGCGCCAGTTGCGGCCCTCGAACTGGCCGAGGCCGTCGATCCGCTTCGCGGCTCGACCCTGCTTGAGCTCCTGGTAGTCCCGCTCGATCCACCAGCGCGCCTTGGCGATCCGCACCAGACGCTTCAGCGTGGCGCGCCGCGAGAGGTTGGAGAACCAGTACTTGGCCGGCTCGGCGTCCCCCTCGGGCCACTCGATCAGCAGCCACTCCTCCAGCCAGGGCTCACTGCGCGCGGTGTCGCGGTGCGCCGGGCGCACGCGCACGGCGGCGAAGCGCGAGCTCAGGTCGCCGTTCGTGCCCTCCCGCCAGGTCACGCTGTGCCAGTCTTGTGCCGGCAGGCTGAGCGCCAGCGCCTTCAGCGTCACCGGCCGGTTCTCCGCGTCGCGCCGCAGCCGGCTCGGCCGGCGGCCGCGGCCCGACCAGCGGCGGCAGCGGCCCGGTGCCAGGCGCCCAGACGCTGGTGCCCGGGCGCACGCCGAGCAGGTAGCGCAGGCCGAGATCAGCGACGCCGACACGGAAGTCGGTTTCGTCGCCATAGGCCGGCTCGCCGAGCACAATCCCCACCGGCACGCCGGCGGCCAGCGCCTGGCGAAGCTGTCCGAGCGCGATCACGGTCTTGGTCTCGAAGGTGATGGTTTCCGGCACCCCGGCCTTGTCCCGCCGGGGCTGATCATTGGCCCAAACCTCCGGCAGGAAGAGTTGGTAGGCAACCGGCAGGCTGGCATGGTCATTGGCCACCGAGAGGCTGACCGCCACCTGGCAGTTGTCCTGCTTGCCTCCGGCAGCTTTCCGTTCACTGGCGTGAACGGAACCTTGGCTGCCTCCGCCCAACTGGCCGCAGTACTGCCGCGTCACGCCAACGGAATGCTTGCCCTGCTTGGGAAAGCCGGTGTCATCGACGATCCAGTAGCTGATCGGCCCATGCCGCTGGATCGCCGGCAGCACCTCGGCCCGCACCGCCGCCAGCAATGCCGCATCGTCCCACGCGGCCTCTGCCACCACGTGGGGCAGCGACTGGTGTTTGGCCTGCACATGTGCCGGGTCGAGCCGTGCGGCCATCGGCTCGATGCTCTTGCGCTCGCCGGGCAGCAGCAGACCGGTGCAGTAGGCCCGCGCCGAGGCGGCGCGGCGGGCATGCCCCAATCCTCCGATCACCGCATCCAGATACGCCTCCAACCGGGCCTCGCTTGTCGGCGCTTGTCTTGCTCCTTGCTGTTCCATGCACCCTATGTGGGGTGGTTGTGGTCAATAGCTAGAGGATAGTGACACAGTAAAACTAAGGAGACGGTCAAACCCCTGCTGTCTGGCCCGTGCGGCAGTGAACCGCCCCTTTCGTCATGGCGGCTACCCGGGACAAGCCCGGGCACAGGCTCCGGGCCGCCATCCACGCCTTTGCTGATGGCGGCACCGCAAGGCGTGGATGCCGGGCCTTCGCCCGGCATGACGATCAGGGATGGCCGCCGATTGGCCGTCTCCTTAGTAAGTCGTTGCGGCCGCCGGAGCATCGTGCGCAGCGCAACGCGGACGGCCGCTGCCAACGGATGGCAGGCGGCACGCCAGTCATCAGTGCCCCCTGAGGAAGAACAGTGGAATGGATGCCTGGCCCGCCATTCGGCAGAGACATGGTCACGATCGAACCGGCCATTCATGACTGCAGTCCGTGCCTGGGGCCAGGCATCCGCCGGAGCGGCGCAGGCGGGCAGGATTATCCTGCCCTGCCCAGAAGCGCCGACATCAGCGTCCGCCGCCGCGTCCGCCAGCGCCAAAGCCACCGCCGCCCGGCATGGCACTGCCTGATGGCGCGTGAAGCCGATTGCGGTCACGGGCCTGGTTCCGGTCACGGGCCTGGTTCCGGTCACGGGCCTGGTTCTGGTTAGGGGCCTGGTTCTGGTTACGGACCTGATTCTGGTCACGTGACATGTTCTGAGCGTCGGCCGGTCTGCATGCTGCCGCAAATCCGGCCAGGCCACCCGCTACGACAGCCATCTGCCTGATGAAGACGCGGCGTGAACTCACGTCGCGCACGTTGGTCAGAGTTCGCATCACTCATTACTCCAGGCATATTTGGGCGTATCTGCGCCAGACAACATTATCCGCCCGAAGTGTCAGCTTTGTTGATATAGCTCAATTGTTCGACTGTACAGTCAGGCTCCGGCCACTGCTACCGACGCTGCGCCTGGCACCGCATGCGTTATTGTCCCAGGCCATCCAGGATGAATTGTCCGGCCAGGGCGCGGATCCGCGGCGCCATGGCCTGGCCTCGGCATGGCGGGATGGCCTGGCTGACGGCAAGCCTGGCCGTGCGACAGGCTGCCTGGGCCGTTTGCAGCGCGATCACGCTGAACCTCACCGTCCACGGTCTCGGACCGACGCGGCGGCGCTGGTTCGACTGTCTCCTCGGGCAGCCACCTTCGCCGCCTTCGTGTCGATGGCGGTGATGGCGGTGATGGCGCGTTCAGTGCCTTGGCCCGGCGGCGGCAGGAATCGCGGCCAGGTCGACGGCTTCGCGTCCGATTACGGCCACGGCATCGGGAGGTGCGCCAAACTGCACCAAACCCGCCCGGAAAGCCGCAGAAATGCTTAATTCGTGGTGCGCCCGGCAGGACTCGAACCTGCAACCGAGCGGTTATGAGCCGCCAGCTCTGACCAATTGAGCTACAGGCGCGCACGCCGCCCCTACATGCCCGGATTGCCCCCACCGCGTCAACGATCCGCTACGCCGGCAGGCCCGCCAGCCGCAGCCGCTGCGCGTACACCGCCCGGCACTCGTCGGTCAGGAACGACCGCCGCCGCCAGGCGCCGATATGGAAGGCCGGGTCGATCTCCAGCACCCGCTCCGCCGCCTGCTGCGCCTCGTCCAGCCGCCCCAGAACCGCCAGGCTGGCGGCCAGCAGCCGGAGGTTCGCCGCCAGGCCGGGGTGGTGCATGGCGGACATCCGCGCCCAGCGCGCCGCCTCGGCGTAGCGGCCGGCGACGTAGCACGACAGCGCCATGACGAAGTCCCGCCATGCGAAATCCGGCCCCAGCGCCGGCATCGCCTCGGCCTGTTCGGCATGGGCGACGGCGTCCTCGCCGTGGCCCATCTGCGCCAGCGTCAGCGCCTTCAGCCGCCAGGCCAGGCCGCAGAACGGCGCCTGGCCGATGACCCGGTCCAGCGCGGCGCAGGCCACGGCATGGTCGCGGTGCAGCATCGCGTGCAGGAACGCCAGCAGCGCCATCGCGGCGGGGTCGGTATGGTCCAGCCCGCTGGCGGCGTCGCCGGCGGCGCGCAGGTCTGCCTCCGGGTCGGCAGACCAGCCCTGGCAGATCGCCACCAGGTACCAGCAGACCAGGGCGAATCGCGTGCTGCCATGCGGCGGCGGCCGTGACCCGGCCTGGCGCAGCAGGGCCGCCGCCCGGGCGAAGGTGGCCCGCTCCGGCTGCACCAGCATGGTGTAGGCCCGCAGCGCGAGGTCGTGCGCCGTCAGCAGGCCCGGCTCGGTCAGCGCCGAGCGGTCGAGTTCGCGTTGCGCCAGCAGCGGCGGCACCGCGCGGGCGATGCGCGGCATGGCCTCCTGCCGCAACGCCGCGCTGTCGTCCAGGGGGCGGCTGAACCGGTCCGACCACAGCACCAGGCCGGTTTCCGCCTCGTTCAGCTCCACCGCCAGGCGCGCCATCCCGCGCTCGACGTCCACTGTGCCGTGCAGGACATAGCGGGCCCGGGTAATCGGGGGCAGGCGCTGCAGGTCCAGCGGTGCGCGGATGGTGACGGCCGGGGCGCGGCTGACCGCGATCCAGGTCGTCAGGCCGCCCAGCCGGCTGATGACGTCATCCGTCGCCGAGTCGGCGAGGGCCATGGCGTCATTCCCGGCGCCGGCCACCCGGAACGGCACCACCGCCAGCGCGGCGCGCGAATCCGCCGCCGGGCGGATCGCCGGTGGCCGGCGGACCGGGCGGTCCTCGCCACGCCAGCTTTCGCAGGCCTCGGCCGGGATCGCCACCGGCGGCGCCGGCAGGCCGTGCGGCACGGGCTGGCCCAGGGTGGTGGCCGGCACCGGAATGACGTGGCGAACCTGGTCGTGCAGCGACGCCGGCAGGGCAATCCCGCCGGGCGGCGCGAGCTTTTCCAGCCGCGCCGCGAGGCTGACGGCGGCGCCACCGACGTGCCGATGGCCGACGAGGATCTCGCCGGCATTAATGGCGATGCGAAAACGAATCGGATCGGCCGGGTCCGCCGTCCGCCGGGCGGCATCGGCCTGGATGTCGAGGGCGCATGTCAGCGCATCGACCGCGCTGGCGAACTCCGCCATCAGGCCGTCGCCGGCAAACGGGAAAATGCTGCCGGAGGCCAGGCGAATGGCCCTGCGCAGGCGATCCATGGCCTGGCCGGCACGACGATGCGCCGCGTCGTCGTCATCGCGCATCAGGTCCGGGTCGTCATCGATGGCGGCGGCCAGGATCGTTGCCAGCCGGCGCTCGGGCGGCGCCTCGACGGCCGTGGGTTTGCCTCGCATGACATGCTCCGCCCTGGACTCTTCGCGGGTTTGGCGAGGCTAGCGTAAACAACGGCGGGGCGGCAACCGCAGGCAATTGCCATTTCTGTTTCACAACTGCCTGACACAGGATTTTCCGGCGCAGGACTTCCTGGCGCAGGACAGGGCACCCCGAGCCATGTGTCCGACAGGCCAGGCCGTGCGAATGTTTCTGATGGTTACGGAATACTTGCTGAATTATAACGAACAGGCCACAGTGGGTCCGCTGGTCAACAAAGCGAGCGGAGATGGGCCATGCCGACACCTGAAGAAGCCGCCTTCACGAACGACCCGAGCGTCTTCATGGAGGCCAGTATCATCCGGGTCATGTGCGCCAAGGCGGTTGCCGGCCAGTACAATTTCAGGCTGGAGCAGCAGAACGTCCCAAGCGCCAGGAAGAACCGCAAGGGCGCTCGCATCAACTACTACACCCTGACCCAGAACGACGTCGGCGAGGTGCCGATGTGGTTCCTGCCCTACGCCGCGAACGACGTCCGGGAGTTCACGCTTCCGGTTATTGGTGCCGACCTGATGGTGACCGTGCAGCTCAACGGCTGCACCTTCGGGTACGCGCAGTCGGGCGCCAACGCCGGCTGCTACGTCACGCACCACAACGCGGCGAGACAGGGCAACAGCCCGGATGCGATCGAGGGGCAGCATATCCACAACCCGTTCGCCGATCCCTTCGAATATTTCCACCAGGATCGCTACCGCAAGCGTCGATGGGGGAAACTCGACACGAACTACTTCGCGACCATCGTCGGCAAGCGCGATGCCCATAACCACTGGCGCTTCTATGCGCAGAAGAAGAAACAGGTCTACAACCATTTGGCTGGTGACGCGCAGGACCTCTGGACGCTCAAGGGCGTCGTGGCGGTGAATCCATAAACAGCTCGCCGCGCCCGCGGCCGCCGCTACATCCGCCCGCCATCAACCACCCACAACTGGCTGGTGCACATCCGGCTGTCGTCGGACGCCAGCCACAGCACCATTCGCGCCACGTCCGCCGGCACCAGCTTGGTCTTGAGGCACTGCGCCTGCAGCAGGGCCGCCTCGGCTTCCGGGGTCAGCCACAGGTCGATCTGCCGCTGCGTCATGATCCAGCCCGGGATGATGCAGTTGACCCGGATGCCGTCCGGCCCCAGGTCGCGCGCCATGCCCTTGGTCAGCCCCTCCACCGCGGCCTTTGCCGTGGTGTAGGCCGGCATGCCGCCCTGGCTGGTGTGCCAGGAGATCGAGCCGAAATTGATGATCGAGCCGCCGCCGGCCGCGCGCATCTGCGGCGCCACCGCCTGGATGGCGAAGAACTGGTGGCGCAGGTTGGTCGCCATGCGTTCGTCCCAGTATTCGACCGTCATGTCCTCCCAGCCATGGCGCTGGTCGTTGGCGGCGTTGTTCACCAGCACGGTGATGGCGCCGAGCTGCCGGTTGATCTCGGCGATTGCCGCCCGCAGCGCCGCGATGTCCTTCAGGTCACAGCGCCGGTACAGCGGCGGCGCCAGGCCGTCCCGCGCCAGGGCGCCGGTCAGCGCCGCCGCGGCGGCGTCGTCGATGTCGAGGAACGCCACCCGTGCGCCCTGGCGGGCGAACTGTGTCACCTCCTCGGCGCCGATGCCGCTGGCGCCGCCGGTCACCAGCACGACGCGGTCGCGCAAACTGGGATAGGTGGCAAACTCCTGGGTCATGGCGATGGCTCCGGTATGCCGCGCGCCTGCAACTGGCGGATCGCCTCGGCGAGGGCCGCGTCGGGCGAGGCGCTGGTGTCGACGATGATGGGCGCCTCGTCCGGGCCCGGCTCCTCCAGCGTGGCGAACTGGCTTTCCAGCAGCGCCGGCGGCATGAAGTGGCCCTTGCGCCCGGCCATGCGCCGGGCGATCAGGTCCTGCGGCGCCCGCAGGTAAACCAGCACCGTGTCCGGACGCTTGCCAATCAGGATGTCCCGATAGGACCGCTTCAGCGTCGAGCAGGCGACCACGGCCGACTGCCCGCCGGCCCGCAGTTCGTCCATTTTGGCGGCGATCGCGCGCAGCCAGGGCCAGCGGTCCTCGTCGGTCAGCGGGATGCCGGCCTGCATCTTTACGATGTTGGCCCGGGGATGAAACGTGTCGCCTTCCAGCAGAGGCCATCCCTCGCGTTGCGCCAGTCCGGCCGCCAGCGTGGACTTGCCGCTGCCGGACACGCCCATGACGACGATGCTGGTCATGTCTTGCCGGGCTCGACATGGCCGCCGAAGCCGAAGCGCATCGCCGACAGCACCTTCTCGGCGAAGGTGTGCTGCTGGCGGGAGCGGAAGCGGGTGAACAGCGACGCCGCCAGCACCTCGGCCGGCACCGCTTCCTCGATCGCCGCCTCGATCGTCCAGCGGCCCTCGCCGGAATCCGCCACCTCGCCCGAGAACGCCGACAGATGCTCGTCCTTCGCCAGCGCGTCGGCGGTCAGGTCGAGCAGCCAGGAGGTCACCACGCTACCGCGCCGCCACACCTCGGCGACGTCGGCCAGGTTCAGGTCGAATCGCTCGTCGGCCGGCAGCGTGTCCGAGGCGCGGTTGCGCAGGATGTCGAAGCCTTCGGCCATCGCCTGCATCATGCCGTACTCGATGCCGTTGTGGATCATCTTGACGAAGTGCCCGGCGCCGACCGGGCCGGCGTGGGTATAGCCCCGCTCGGCACGCGGATCGCGGCCCTCCCGTCCCGGCGTGCGCTCGATCGTCCCCGGGCCAGGGGCCAGCGCGGCGAAGATCGGGTCCAGGTGTTGCACCGCGTCGGGGTCGCCGCCAATCATCAGGCAGTAGCCGCGGGCCAGCCCCCAGACGCCGCCCGAGGTGCCGACGTCGAGGTAGCGCAGCCCTTTCTCTGCCAGCGCCCTGCCGCGGCGGACGTCGTCCTTGTAGTAGGTGTTGCCGCCGTCGATGATGATGTCGCCGCGCGACAGCAGGCCGGACAGGGTGTTGACCGTGTCCTCGGTGATCCGGCCGTGCGGCAGCATGACCCAGACCGCTTTCGGCGAGTCCGGCAGTTTCTCCACCAGGTCCGCCAGGCCGCCCGCGGCGACGGCGCCTTCCCCGCCCAGGGCCTCGACCGGTGCCGGGTTGGCGTCCCAGACCACCGCTGAATGCCCTGCCCGCATCAGCCGCCGGGAGATGTTGGCTCCCATGCGACCCAGGCCGACCACGCCGATTCGCATCCTCAGGCCCTCCGTGACCATCGCTGCGCGGTACCCTGGCAGATGCTGGCTGCAAGGCAAGCGGGCGGGCGGTGGTTGCGGCAAAACGTTAACTTCTCAGAAATGTGACGTTATCCGTCTCATACCGATGCCGTAAAACCACCGTTAACCTAATGTATTTGACTCAAAGGATTGGCATCGCGTGAAAGCTGTGGGATCTGCGGCGCCTGGCATCGGTCATTATCAAAAGACCGTGGGCCTGTTGCGCGCGCTGGCGGCCGCCTCGCTGGTGATCCCGGTGGTCATGCTGCTGGTCGGCGGGACCATCACCTGGCAGAACAAGCGGCAGGACGCCTGGGACGAAAGCGCCTGGCTGGTGGACCTGCTGCAGCAGAGCACGTCGAAGCTGTTCGAAACCCAGTTTCTGGCCCTCGGGGAGGTCGGCATGGTGCTCGACGGGCTGGACCCCGCTGCCATTGCCGCCCGCCAGAGCCAGTTCCATGACCGGTTGCAGGCGCTGCTGCGCTACCTGCCGCAGACCCGGGACCTGTTCGTCGTGCGGGGAGACGGGCACGTTGCCGTGTCCGGCCTGTCCTACCCGGCGCACAGTGGCTTCGACCTGTCGAACCGTGACTTCTTTGACTATTTCCGGCGTGGCGGGACCGGGCTGTTCGTCAGCGCCGTCAGGAACCGGGTGGCGGACAACAGGCCGGTCTTCTCGCTGGCGATCCGGCGGCCCGTCCCGGACGGACATTTCGCCGGCGTCATCGCCACCGCGATCAGCCCGGACTACTTCGCGCACCTGTTCCGGAGCGCGACGGATATCTATGATGACTTCAGCGGCCGCATCATCTCGCTGCGCCGTTCGGACGGCGAAGTGCTGGCACGCTGGCCCGCGACGGAGCCGCCCAGGGCAGGGTTCGACCAGGCCCTGGCCGCCAGCATCGCCGGGACGCGACACCTGACGGGCCACTTCACCTACCTCTCGCCGACGGACGGGGAACACCGGGACGTCGTCTGGCGCCGGTTTGCCGGTGCCGGCATCGTCATCGCCGCGTCCGTCACGCACCGCGCGATCACCGCGAGCTGGTTCCGCGTCATCCTGCCGCATCTTGCGTTCGATATCCCGGCCATGCTCGGGCTGTTCTCGATCACGCTGCTGGCCCTGCGCCGCACCCTGCAGGCCGCCGCGGCGGCGCAACAGGCCGAGGCCGAGCGGCAACGCCGCCAGCGCGTCGAGGAGGCCGCCCGGCAGAGCCAGAAGATGGAGGCCCTGGGCCAGCTGACCGGCGGAGTCGCGCATGACTTCAACAACCTGCTGGCGGTCATCCTCGGCAGCGCCGAGCTGGCGAGAACCCGGCCCGCTGACAGGGCCGCGGCCCTGCTGGACAATATCGTAAAAGCCGCCCAGCGCGGCGCGACCCTGACGCGGCAGCTGCTGTCGTTCTCCCGCAACCAGGTGCTGCAGCCGAAGGTGCTCGATCCGTATATCGAGATCCAGCGCATGATGGCGCTGCTGAAGCCGTCCCTGCGCGGCACCATCGATATCGATCTGCGGGTGGCCAGCGATGTCTGGCTGGTCGAGCTCGATCCGTCGGAATGGGACATGGCCGTGCTCAACATCGCGGTCAACGCCCGCGACGCGATGCCGGAGGGCGGGCGGTTCACCATGACGGTGGACAACCAGCGGATCGTGCCGGGACAGCTCGCCCGGGCCCCCGACCTGCGCGGCGATTTCGTCCGCATGGCGCTGTCCGACACCGGCCCCGGCATCGCGCCGGCGGTCGCGGCGCGGGCGTTCGAGCCGTTCTACACCACCAAGGAGATTGGCCGCGGCACCGGCCTTGGCCTCAGCCAGGTCTATGGCTTCACCTGCCAGGCCGGCGGCCGCGCCACCATCAAGGCCGGCGAGGCGGGCGGGACCACCGTCACCCTGTACCTGCCGCGCAGCACGAAGCCCATTGTGCCGCCGGCCGCGGCGGCGGATTCGCCGGACGGGACGGCCGCCCGGCGGATTCTGCTGGTGGAATGCGACAACAGCCTGGCCCGGGTCACGACCGAGATCCTGACGGCACTCGGCCACGAGGTGGTGCGCGTCGACCGGGCCAGGGACGCGCTGGATCAGCTGATGCAGCCAGCCGGGCGGTTCAACCTGCTGCTGTCCGACATCGCGATGCCGGGCGGCCTGGATGGGCTGCAACTGGCGCGCATGGTGCGCGGCCGGATGCCGGCGCTGCCGATCATCCTGGTATCCGGGTGCAGCGATCCGCCGCCGGCGGCGGAGGACGGCTTCCGCGTCCTGCAGAAGCCGCTGCGGGCCGAGCAACTTGGACAGGCGATCCGGGCTGAATTGGGGCCTTATCCCAGGATCGTGGTGGACAACAGGCGGGCGCAGGCGGTCGAGGGTTAGGCAGGTCCCGGGCGAAGGCAAGCCACGGCCCGATCAGGGCCAATAACCGCTCCATTTGTCGCACGGACGCCCCAACCGTCATGGTGGGCGCAGGCCCCATGGGCGTTAAAATAGGGCTGGCTGTTGCCTCCTCGTCATGGCCCGGCTTGTCGCTACGCAATGCACACATCTCGGAAACGGTCCGCCGCGGCGTTTCCCTTTCGTCATGGCCCGGCTTGTCCGGGCCACCTATTCCAGCACGTGTGCCGCGACAGGTGGCCCGGACAAGCCGGGCCATGACGATGGGGGAACGCTCTTGGCGCCCAGGCAAGCACTTGATTTTACGGTCATTTCCGACTCGTTTCAGAAATCTGTGCATCCCGTAGGGCTTGTCCGGGCCACCTGTCGCGGCACAGTGCTGGAATAGGTGGCCCGGACAAGCCGGGCCATGACGGAATGGCAAGCATCGTGCCGCCGCCACGCTATTTTAACGCCAATGGGGCGCAGGCCCACCATCCACGCCTTCTGCTGGTACCGGCATCGCAAGGCGTGGATGGCGGCCCTGCGGCCGCCACGACGTGGAAGGGCTGGTCTGCCGATTCCGGTGGATCGGTTATTTTGGTTCAAGCCCTACCGCAGGCCGCGGGCCAGGCAGTGGCGCATACCGTTGCCTCATCCGGATGCCATGCCCCGCTGTCCCTCACACCGCCCGCACCAGCGGCAGCTTGGTGCCGGCGACCTGGCGCTCGGCCAGCACTTCCCGGCGGAACCGGAACAGCTTCGCCGGGCGGCCGCCGGTCTCGGCGGTTACGTCGCCGGTTTCCTCCACCAGGTCCTGCTGGTCGATCAGCCGGCGGAAGTTCTGCTTGTGCAGCAGGCGCCCGCCCAGCGCCTCGACGCTGCGCTGCAACTGCAGCAGGGTGAACGCGGCCGGCATCAGCTCGAACACCACCGGGCGGTACTTGATCTTGGCCCGTAGCCGGGCGATGCCGGTGGCCAGGATGCGCCGGTAGTCGTGCCGCATCGGCTCGCCCAGCGCCGCGGCCAGGCTGTCGGGCGGCGGCGCGCCGAACCGGCCCTCGGCGACGAGGCCGGCTTCCCACAGCAGCTCGTAGCGCTGCAGCACCAGTTCCTCGTTCCAGCGCTGGCCGCGCAGGCCGAAGCTGATCATCACCCGCCGCAGACGATCGCGTGTGACCGCGGGATCGTCCGCGTCCTCCGCCCAGGCCTGCAGCGGCCCCGCCAGGACCCGCTCCGCCAGGCCCGGGCCGTGGGCGCGCACGTCCTCCCACGGGAAGTAACGATACCAGGGCTGCCATTCGGCCCCCCAGCCCTGCGCCGCCGGCGCCTCCCGCGTCAGGCCCAGGTAGCTGACCGATACCACCCGCCCGGGCGCCCCCTGCTTGCGGTCCTTGTCGGCGAAGGTATAGAGCTGCTCGACATAGCCCAGCGGGTGGTGCGTCTGCGTCTCCACCCACGAGCGCAGGCCGGCCTGCAGCGAGCGGTGCGACACCTCGAACGGCCCGGACGGCAGCGCTTGGCCGTTGTCGATCGTCAGCACCCGCGGCTGCCCGCGCGTCACCGCGACGATGACCGCGATCAGTTCCGCGGTCACCGCCATGCTGTCGTCATCCATCCGTGCCGATGCCGGCTCCAGCGAGGTCATGGGCGGCTTCTGCCACGGCAGCTTGCGCGCCGCTACCGGCGACGTGTGACATCAACGCAACGGGCGGCGTCCGCCATGCAGCGTCGCATCCTGGATCGCCGCGCCGGCGCCCAGCATCACGGCGCTGGTGGCCATGGTCAGGATCGCGCTGCCAATCAGCGCCCCGGCCAGCCACGAGCCGGGCGGCCGCGGCGGGGGAAAATTGTCGGAGGCCTTCTGCCTGGGCATGTCGCGTTCCTCACGTCAGCAAGTTTATCCAAATACGCACCAGCAAGCCGGACAGTTCACCGCGACCCGTGCCGGCCTGGAATGGACAGGGCGGCAGCCGCGGGCGAGTATCCTGCTGTCATATAGGAACAGGAGAGGAAAATCCCCATGGAAGCGCTGCTGCCGCTCGCCGCGAAGCTGGGCGCCCGCCTGAAGGAACGTGGTGAAACCATTGCCATCGCCGAATCCTCGACCGGCGGCCTGATTTCCGCCGCCCTGCTGTCCGTCGGCGGCGCCTCAACGTATTTCCGCGGCGGCGGGGTGATCTACACCGCGCAGGCGCGCTCGGGGCTGCTGCAGATCCCCAATCCGCTGCCTTCCCCGATCGAGCGCGCCTCGACCGAGCCCTATGCGCAGTTGCTGGCGGATACGGTGCGCGCCCGGCTGGACGCAAGCTGGGGCCTGGGCGAGACCGGCGCCACCGGCCCCACCGGCAACCGCTACGGCGACAAGCCGGGGCATACCTGCATTGCCGTCACCGGCGCCGGCTTCTCCCGGGCGATCACGCTGGAGACCGGCAGCGACGACCGCATCGCCAACATGCGCGCCTTCGGCCTGCGGGCGCTGGAACTGCTGGCGGAGGCACTGGGCTGACGCCGCGCACCGGAGGACGACACATGGCCAAGCCGATCCACAGCATGATCCGCGTGCTGGACGAGGCGCGCAGCGTCGATTTCTATGCCCGCGCCTTCGGGATGCGGATCGCCGACCGCTATCCGTTCGACGGCTTCACGCTTGTGTACCTGAAGTCGGAGGAAGACGACTACGAGCTGGAACTGACCATCAACCACGGCCGCGCGGAGCCGTACACGCACGGCACCGGCTACGGCCACATCGCCGTCGTGGTGCCCGACGTCCGGGCTGAACACGCGCGCTTCGCCGCCGAGGGCCTCAACCCGGAGCCGGTGAAGGAGTTCCACCGCGACGGCGCGCTGATGGCCCGCTTCTTCTTCGTCACCGATCCTGACGGCTACCGGATCGAGGTGCTGGAGCGGCACGGCCGTTATCGCTGACGCGGCGGATGTCCAGGGAGGAACCGGCAAACGGCGCGGCCGTTCCCCCTTCGTCATGGCCCAGACCATGCTGAACCGGGGCATCGGCAGGCAAACCACAGGCCGCGGACGCCGCGGTGCGCCCGCACCTGCCGTCATGCCGCCCTTTCTCAGGCAGCCGCTGCGTTGTTGCCAAGTAACGTCGGCAGCTTGACCGGCGCATTGAACAGCAGCCCAAGCCCCGTGCCGGCGTCGCTGTTGAAGACAATCCTGCAGGCGGTCGCGACCTTAAGGCTAGGGACGCGCAGCTCACCGGTCGTTCCGGGTGGACAATCGATATCGACCAGCAGGTGGGCGCCGCGCTCCGAGATGTTGGTCAGCGGCCCCCGGTGCGTCGCGCCGCGGATCGTCAGCTCCGCGCTTGCATCGGTCGAGAAACGATGATCCATGCGCCGCTCGGCCTCGGCAACCGAGGTCCTGACCGACCTGACGAGCGAGCGGCGCGATTCATCCGCGCTCTTGCCAAGGCTGCTTGCGTCCGAGGCCAGTTGCTGCGCCCTGTCGCGGGTCTGCGAGGCCAGCCCGACGACGCCCGACATCACGTCGGCAACCGCCTTGGCGGCGTCGGCCGCGTGTCCGACCGACTGGCTGATCTCCTGGGTGGCCGCGCTCTGCTCCTCCATCGCGGCGGCGATGGCGGCGGAGACGTGGTCGATCTCGCCCACCTTGCCGCCGATGCGGGCGACGGCGTCCACCGTTTCCGTCGTCGCCTGGCGGATCTGCGCGATCTGGTGGCTGATGTCGTTCGTTGCCTTCGCGGTCTGGCCCGCCAGCTTCTTGACCTCGGCGGCAACCACGGCGAAACCGCGGCCCGCGTCGCCGGCGCGCGCGGCCTCGATCGTCGCGTTCAGCGCCAGCAGGTTGGTCTGGCCGGCGATGTCGGCGATCAGAGAGGTGATCTGCCCGATCCGCTCGACCTCAGTGCGCAGGCCGGTGATGATCTTCTGCGCGGCATCGGTCTCGCCGACGGCGCCGCGCGTGGCCTCGCTCGCGCCGCCGATCTGCGAGGTGATCTCACGGATCGACGCGGCCAGTTCCTCGGCGGCCGCGGCCACCGTCTGGGCGCTCATGAGCGCGTCCGACGACGCGCGCGCGGCGGTGTCGGCGTGGGCGCTGACATCCTGGGCGGCGTCGACCATGCCGGTGGTGTTGTGGATCATGCCGGACGTCTTGGTCGCGACGTCGGTCGCGCTGGCATTGGCGACGGTCTCGACCTTGTCGGCCATCTCCTTCAGCGCCGCGGCGCGGATCACAGCGGCGTCGGACTCGCGTTGCGCCCGCACCTCCTCCGCGTAGGCCAGCTTGGCCCGCAGGCTGCGCAGGAACCCGGCGATGGTCTGGAGTTCCGGAACCGGGACCGTTTCGATGGCATGCCCCAGATCGCCGCGCGCCAATGCGCCGAACTGTTCTTCAAGCGTTGCGAACGCCCGCCGCAGGCGCCGCAGGGAAACCGCCGACGTGGCAAGAACCACGGCGCCGATGAGCATAAGCCCGAGGGCGCGGGGCCAGGCGCCGATGCCGAGGCTTCCGGCCACGAGGCTGGCCGCCACGGACAGGTACAGCACGACAAGATTTATCGCCGTGCCGCTGGCGATGCCCTGCATCGCGCGCTGCACTGCCGGAACAAGCCCGGTGCGTACAAGGCTTCCGCCCAGTACGCGCAATCCACGGCCGCGGCCTTCCCGGATGGCGGCGTAGGCGGTCTCGGCCTGCGCGACTTCCTCGCGTTCGGGCCTGGTGCGGATGGAGATGAAACCGCTCAGCTGCCCGGCTTCCAGGACCGGCGTGACGTTCGCGCGTACCCAGTAGAAATCGCCGGACTTGGCGCGGTTCTTGACGAGTCCTTCCCAGGACTTGCCGGCCTTGATGGTGGTCCAGAGATCACGGAAGGCCGCCTGCGGCATATGCGGATGCCGGACGAGGTTGTGAGGCGCGCCGATAAGCTCGTCGCGGGTAAATCCGCTGACGGCGACGAAAGCTTCGTTGGCGAATGTAATGCGGCCGCCCGGGTCTGTCTGCGAAACGAGCAGCGCTCCTTCAGGCAGCGGAACTTCGTTGTTCGTAATAGGGCCAGTGTCGCGCATATTGGATTGCCTGGAAATGGATGTCTGCGTGGTGCATCTCGTGCCGGATTTGAAAGAATTTTGCAACCATTATATTCTGTTACCGGTGCCGAAAGCCAGCCCGGGCGCCGCTTGCATTGCCGGATCGGCAGCGGCGCCGCCGGCATGCCGAAGGCGGCGATTCCCGTGCCTGCGCGGTTTCGTATCGGAACAACATCGACGGGTTCATTGCCGCGGGCGCAGGCGACAAGGCGCAACGGCATGCAGCCTCGCGGCGAGGTTCGGCACAAAAATACCGATACAGCAACAGGCCCATCGGGCCGGGCGGCCGGCCCGGCACCCACAGCGCTTTTTCAGGCCTGGGGTGGCCCCTCTGCCGGGTCCGGATGCGGCACTTCCTTGGATGCGTCGTCGAGCTCGACCGGCCGCGACATGAATGCCCGAAGTTCCGGCAACAGGCCGGCGTCGTACATCAGCCTGAGGCGAACCAGGTCCCGTTCGACCGCGACGACCCAGCAGGCGAGCGGATCGTCGATAACATCCGTCAGCCACACTTCGTCGCCATGGCGGAGGTACAACGGCCAGCAGATTCCGTTCGGCGAGCCGGCCCGGTCGACCTGCGCGATTGCGCCTCGCTCGGAAATCTTGAGGAGCCGTCCGGGTGCCGGTAAGGCGCCTCGGCGCCGGAACCAGATAGGACGGTCTACCACAATGCGCTCGCCATCACGTCGACCCATACGCCGTCCTGCTTCGGGGCCGACCGTCTCGCCACCAGTACGTTGAGGGTGATCACGGGCAGACATGTTTGAGCCCCGATACGGTCTTGTTACGCTGGCCTCTGCGGCACGTCTGGCCGATGCCACCCTTCCCGACCCGGATTGTGCCATTGCCGACCCGAACGCACAAGCTGAAACTTGACGTTGTTACCAGGGAAATCTTTTGTCGTCGGAAATCTTTTGTCGTCGCGCGCCGCCATCCTGGCAAGGCGGGGCCGTGGAGTCAACGGTCCGGGAACCACCGGCGCCAGGGCCGCTGCCCGCGCAGCAGTTCGCCGCCTTGCAGCGGGTTCCACTTTGTTGCTGAAGAAATCTGCACGGGAGACCGGCGTTACGGCCTGCGGAGCCTGTTCGACCGGATTTCTCCGTCAGAGGCGGCCGACGACCTGAGCGACGACGGCGGCGGGCGTGCGGCACGATCGTCCAGAATGTAACCACAGAGGAAAGCAGAGGACCGCACCGGGCCACAGAGAAGAAATCATGGCGCCGCGCGCGTCGCGGCCAGCGCCACCGGACGATGCCACGCCAGGCGTCCCCATGGAGCCGGATCGGCAAAACCGCCTGCCATGAGGCCAACATCCGCACCAACCCGCGCAACGTCCCCCTGATCCCCTGTGGCCCTCCACCCCCTCAGCTTCGTCTCTGT
>NZ_NHRY01000188.1 GCF_002937115.1 Rhodopila globiformis
GTGGAACTCCGTGTTCGCTTGATTGCCGCCGGTGAAACCCGCACCGGCCATGACGGCATGGGTCGCAGCCGCGGCGGACCGTTTCCAGGATCTGTGCATCCTGTAGGGACACGCCCGGCCGTGACGGAGGGAAGACGACCTCGCACCATGGCTTGCCGCAGCTCGGTTCCGTCCCTTTTTATGAAATATTTCGTCACCCGCAACCCCAACGGCCGGCCGCCGGAACCGCCCGTACGGGCCATTTCGCCGGTCACCGCGTCTTATGTTGACAGATGCGGCCGCTGCCATAACTGTCGAAGATTGAAACTACGAATCCGGCGGATCAACCGTCAACCAGGGGAGCGTCCGGCCATGCCGCTTTCGCAGGCTGTTCAACGAACCGCATCCGCAACAACATTCGTGCGGGAGATCGCGCCGCCACAACCCCTCGGCGCCGATCGGGAGTGCATCGCATGACCGCGCCCGATGTCAGGCCCATCCTGCAGATGCAGCACGTGTCAAAGACATTCCCCGGCGTCAAGGCGCTGCGGGACGTGCAGCTCACCATCTATCCCGGCGAGGTGCACGCACTGATGGGCGAGAACGGCGCCGGCAAGTCAACGCTGATGAAGATCCTCTCCGGCGCCTACACCCCGGACCCCGGCGCGGAGATCCTCATCGACGGCAAGCCGGTCCACATCACCGGGCCGCTGTCCGCCAAGGAACACGGCATCGCCATCATCTACCAGGAACTGGCGCTGTCGCCCAACCTGACGGTGGCCGAGAACATCTATCTCGGCCGCGAGGCGCACCGCGGCGGGCGCATCGATCGCGCGGCCATGGCCGCGGGCTGCGCCGACATCCTGCAAAGTCTGGGCGCCACCTTCGGTCCCCGCACCGTCGTCGGCGACCTGTCGATCGCCGAGCAGCAGATGGTCGAGGTCGCCCGCGCCGTGCACCAGAAATCCCGCATCCTGGTGATGGACGAGCCGACGACCGCGCTGTCCAGCCGCGAGACCGAGCGGCTGTTCCAGGTGATCCGCCGCCTGAAGGCCGAGGGCCTGGCTATCATCTACATCTCCCACCGCATGGGCGAGGTGTACGAACTGGCCGAGCGGGTTTCGGTGCTGCGCGACGGCGGCTATGTCGGCACGCTCGACCGCCACGAAGTCGCCCCCGAGGCCATCGTCCGCATGATGGTCGGCCGCGACCTGTCATCCTTCTACAAGAAGGAACACCGCCCCGCCGGCGCCCGCACGCCGGTGCTGGAGGTCGCCGACATGGCCGACGGCCACCGCGTCCGCCGCGCCGGCTTCACGCTGCATGCCGGGGAGGTGCTGGGCCTCGCCGGCCTCGTCGGCGCCGGCCGCACCGAACTGGCGCGGCTGATCTACGGCGCCGAGCCGCGCACCGCGGGAACGGTGAAGCTGCTGGGCCAGCCGGTCGCGTTCGCCTCCCCCGGCGAGGCGATCGACGCCGGCGTGGTGTACCTGACCGAGGACCGCAAGGCGCAGGGCCTGTTCCTCGATATGTCCGTCGGCGGCAACATCAACCTGGGCGTCATCGGCCGCGACGCGAAGGCGCTCGGCTGGCTGGACCGCGCCCGCGCCCGCGCCCGCTCGCGCGCCGCGATCAAGGCGCTGAACATCCGCGTCCCCGGGCCGGAGATCACCGTCGGCGCGCTGTCCGGCGGCAACCAGCAGAAGGTGCTGCTGTCGCGCCTGCTGGAGACCGAGCCGAAAGTCCTGATCCTGGACGAGCCGACACGCGGCGTCGACATCGGCGCCAAGTCGGAGATCTACCGCATCATCGACGACCTCGCGCAACGCGGCGCCGCGGTGCTGGTGATCAGCTCCGACCTGCCCGAGATCGTCGGCATCGCCGATCGCGTGGTGGTGATGCGCGAGGGGGTGACGACCGGGGAGGTCGCCGGCCACGACATCACCGAGGAAAGCATCATGGCCCTGGCAACGGGCGTGGCGATCGAAAAGGTGGCGGCATGAGCGACATCACCACTGACGACGTGAAGCCGGCGAAGCTGCAGCTCCGCAAGGCGCAGATGCGGTCCTTCGTCCGGGCCATCGGCATGCTGCCGGTGCTGATCATCCTGGGCATCCTGATCCAGGCGGCCTGTGTCTATTTCACCGGCGAGGGCCGGTTCTTGACCTGGCAGAACATGTCGATCGTCGCGCAGCAGGCGTCGATCAACGCGGTGCTGGGCGCCGGCATGACCTTCGTCATCCTGACCGGCGGCATCGACCTGTCCGTCGGCTCGATCCTGGCGGCCTCGGCGGTGACGGGCCTGCTGGTGTCGTTGAATTTCGGCGACCTGGGCATCCTGGCCGCGCTGCTGATGGGCGGGGCCATCGGCCTGGTCAACGGCGCGCTAATCGCCTTCCTGCGGCTGCCGCCGTTCATCGTCACGCTGGGGTCGCTGACCGCGGTGCGCGGCTTCGCGCGGCTGCTGGGCAGCGACACCACGGTGTTCAACGCGGACCTGCCGTTTGCCTTCATCGGCAACAGCTCGCTGTCGTTCGGCAACCTCTTTTCGATACCGTGGCTGGTGGTGATCGCCTTCCTGGTGATCCTGGCGTCCTGGCTGGTGCTGCGCCGCACGGTGCTGGGCGTGCACGTCTATGCCGTCGGCGGCAACGAGGCGGCGGCGCGGCTGTCGGGGATCAAGGTCTGGGCGGTGCTGCTGTTCGTCTATGGCATCTCCGGTTTGCTGGCCGGCCTGGGCGGGGTGATGCAGGCGGCCCGGCTGTATGCCGCCAACGGGTTGCAGCTTGGCCAATCCTATGAACTGGACGCGATCGCCGCGGTGATCCTGGGCGGCACCAGCTTCGTCGGCGGCATCGGCAGCATCTGGGGCACGCTGATCGGGGCGCTGATCATCGCAGTGCTGACCAACGGGCTGATCCTGCTGGGCGTCACCGACATCTGGCAGTACATCGCCAAGGGCGCGGTGATCATCGGCGCCGTGGCGCTCGACCGCTACCGGCTGCGCGGCTCGGCTCGGACATAAGAAACGTCAACCAAGGGAACGAGGAAACCATGCTGAAGACAATCCTGCTGGCCGGCGCCGCGCTGGTCATCGGCACCAGTGTCGCCGCCGCCAAGGAATTGAAGGCGATCGGGATTTCCGTGGGCTCGATGGGCAATCCGTTCTTCGTGGCGCTGGCCAAGGGCGCAACGTTCGAGGCGAAGAAGACCAACCCGAACGTCAAGGTGACGGCCGTCGGCTTCGACTACGACCTGGGCAAGCAGAACACGCAGATCGACAATTTCATCGCCGCCGGGGTTGACCTGATCCTGCTGAATCCCGGCGATCCCAAGGCGATCGAGCCGGCGGTGAAACGGGCGCAGGCGGCCGGCATCATCGTCGTTGCGGTCGATACCGCCGTGCAGGGCGCGAACGCCACGGTCGAGACCAACAACGTCCAGGCGGGGACGATCTCCTGCCAGTACCTGATCGACAAGATGGGCGACAAGGGCAACATGATCATCCTGAACGGCCCGCAGGTGTCCTCGGTGATCGAGCGGGTGAACGGCTGCAAGGACGTCATCAGCAAGCACCCCAAGGTCAAGCTGCTGTCGTCGGACCAGGATGCCAAGGGCTCGCGCGAAGGCGGGCTGGCGGTGATGCAGTCGCTGCTGACGCGCTTCCCGACGGTTGACGGGGTGTTCGCGATCAACGACCCGACCGCCATCGGCGCCGAACTGGCGGCGCGGCAGATGCACCGCACGAATTTCCCGATCACCTCGGTGGACGGCGCGCCGGATGCCGAGGCCGCGCTGAAGGACCCGCACGCCAAGCAGTTCGTCGCCACCGCCAGCCAGGACCCGTTCCTGATGGCGCGGCTGGCGGTGCAGGAGGGCGTGGGGCTGCTGAACGGCAAGAAGCCGGCGAAGGACCTGCTGCTGATGGACAGCAAGCTGGTGACGCGGGAAAACGTGGGCGAGTACAAGGGCTGGACATCGACGCACTGACGGGGGCGGTCGTCTCTCCATCGTCATGGCCATCCGCGCTGCAACCGCGGGGGGTGGGCGGCCGGGACCCACCCGGCCACGACGGAGGAGCAACGGCCTCGCCCATTTTCCGCCGTCACGCTGCCGGCGCCGCCGGCTGGCTGACTCCGTGGCCCTTCGCGGCCCTCGTTCTTTCTCCGTGTTAAAATGCAGTACTGAAACAAAGAACGGCGCTGCAGGTGATTCCTGACCCCCAGCCGCCGGTGGGGGCGGCGGGCACCGCGCTCAACACAAAGGCCGCGTCGCGGTCGCGATGCCCGGATCACGGCCGTTTCTGCCCCGTCATGGCTGGCTTGGCCGCATGACGGGAACAGACGCCGTGCCGTGTTCGCCCGCCATGACGGGACGCAACAGCCTGCCGCTCTACTCGGCCGCCTGGCGCGGCGCCGCCGGGGCGCCCCACTCGCGGATCACCGGCAGCACCTCCTTGGCGAACAGGCGCAGCGAGCGCTCGCTGACCTCATACGGCGAGCCGCCGAAGCGGACGGCGGTGAGGCAGCCGACGTCGCCGATATCGGCGCGCAGCGCCTCCAGCTTGCGCAGGATCTGGTCCGGCGTGCCCCACAGCTGCTGGTTCACGTAGCCCTTCACCATCTCTTCCAGTCCCGCCGCGCGCATCGCCTCGGCGCCGACGCCGTATTCGGCATAGCCCTTCGTCTTCGCGAAGTGGTCGCTCATCATTTCATAATGATGTACGATCGAGTGGAAGTACACCGCGCAGTATTTCTCGGCATTCTCCTTCGCCCGCGCCGCGTCGCCGTCGCAGACGGTCATCAGCGCCAGCAGCGGCGGCTTCGGCGCCTTGCCGTACTGCTTCTGGAACGTTGCGCGGTAGCTGTCGAACTCCGCCCTGTGCACCTCGTTCGGCTTGTAGAAGAACGACATCATCTGCACGCCGAGCCGTGCCGCGACGTCGATGGAATCGCTGCTCATCGCCACCTGCGCGGTGCGGTCGCGGAAGCTCTTGAACGGGCGCGGCTGCAGCGGGGCGCGCGGCTGGTCGAAGAAGCGGCCGTGGTGCTCCTCCATCACGCCGGTTTCCAGCGCGTCCAGGATCATCGGCGCCATTTCGTCGAAGCGCTCGCGCGATTCCTCCATGGCGACGCCGAACTGGCCGAATTCCCGCCGCGACAGGCCGCGGCCGAGGCCGAGGATCAGGCGGCCCTCGCTGAGCGTATCCAGCAGCGCGGCCTTTTCCGCCACGCGCAGCGGCTGGATGTTCCACGGCAGGATGACGGCGCCGGTGGCCAGGCGGATCTGCTTCGTCCGCGCCGCGATGTTGGCGAGGTAGACGAAGTTATCAGGGCAGAACGAATAGTCTTCGAAATGGTGCTCGACGACCCAGACATGCTCGTAGCCGAGTTCGTCGGCCAGCACCGCCTGGCGCACTTCCTCGTCGTAGATCTGCTGGTCGCTGACCCCTTGCAGGCCGAAACCCGCCATGATCTGGACAATCCCAACTTCCATGACATCCTCCTGTTCACTGCCGTGACTTTTTGCCACGTGCTTCGACCCGGACGGCCGATGGCAGACCGCGTCATCCGACGTCCTAGCACAGCCGTCGGGAAAACGAGAACCCGTCAGGCGATTTTCAGGCACATCGCGGGCCGGGAGGCGGCTCTTGGCGGCGGCGGGCGGAGCGTTTATCCCTGGAGCACGCCCGGAAAAGGAATCCGCTCGATGACGCGTACCCACCGTATCGCAGTGCTGCCCGGCGATGGCATCGGCAAGGAAACGGTGCCGGAATCGCTGAAGGTGCTCGACGCCGCCGCCCGGCGCTTCGGTTTCGACCTGACCCTGACGCACTACGACTGGTCGTGCGAGACCTACAGGCAGACCGGGCGGATGATGCCGGCGGACGGGCTGGATCAACTGGCGCAATCGGATTCGATCCTGCTGGGCGCCGTCGGCTGGCCGGGCGTGGCCGATCATGTCTCGCTGTGGGGCCTGCTGATCCCGATCCGCCGCGGCTTCGACCAGTATGCCAACGTGCGTCCCTGCAAGCTGATGCCGGGCGTGCGCACGCCGCTGGCGGATCGCACCGAGGCGGATATCGATTTCTACGTGGTGCGGGAAAACACCGAGGGCGAGTATTCCGCCGTCGGCGGCCGCATGTTCGAGGGCACCGACCGCGAGTTCGTCACCCAGCAGAGCGTGTTCACCCGCCAGGGCACCGACCGGATCCTGAAATACGCGTTCAACCTGGCCATGACCCGGCCGAAGAAGCACGTGACGTCGGCAACGAAATCAAACGGCATCATCCACACCATGCCGTACTGGGACGAGCGCTTCGCGGCGATGGCGCAGCAGTATCCGGATGTCCGCACCGACCAGTACCACATCGACATCCTGTGCGCGCATTTCGTGCAGCACCCGGACTGGTTCGATGTTGTTGTGGGATCGAACCTGTTCGGCGACATCCTGTCCGACCTCGGCCCGGCGGTGGCGGGGTCGATCGGCATCGCGCCGTCGGCCAACATCAATCCGGAGCGCCGGTTCCCCTCGATGTTCGAGCCGGTGCACGGCTCCGCGCCCGATATCGCGGGAAAGTTCATCTGCAACCCCATCGGCCAGATCTGGTCCGCCGCGCTGATGCTGGAGCACCTGGGGGAGGCCGAGGCCGGCCGGACGATCGTTGCGGCGATCGAGACGCTGCTGCGCGAAAGCGGCCCGAAGACCCGCGACATGGGCGGCCAGGCGGGCACGGCGGACGTGGGCACTGCGATTGCCGAACTGGTCGCGGCCCGGTAGCGACGCTTCGCCGCCTGCCCGAATGCGCTGACGGTGGCTACATGCTCTGGATTCTGTGCCTGGACGAGGCAACGCCTCCGCAAGCCGCAGGCAGGTTGGGGCGCACGGCTGGCCTGTCTTCACCGTCATGGTCCGTACAACGAGCCGGGCCATAACGGTGTGGGAACGGCTCGCGCCGCCAACGCCGCGGCCCGTTACCATCTGGGCGGAACCCTGACGGGTCAGAGGCGACATCATGGCTCCACTGCCACGCCGCCACGGGCTATCGCCGTCGATCCGGCACGGTCGTCTCAACCTGCTTGCGATTTGCCATGGTCATCGCCCGGCCCTATCTCCGGTGGCTGCCACGGCTACCGCCGACCATCGTGCGAGTGCATGGCATCGCGGCGTTGCTGAAATACCCGCTGTCCGGGGGCTGAGGCACGATGAATCTGTATGACCGTTTCATCCTCCCGCGGCTCGTGGCGCTCGCCATGCGGAACCGGGCACTGGTACCGTTCCGCCAGCGAATTGGGGCCGCCGCTGCCGGGCGCGTGCTGGAACTCGGCATCGGGACAGGGTTGAACCTCGGCTTCTATGGGGCCGGGGTGACCACGGTGGTCGGGATCGATCCGTCGCCCGCGCTGCTCCGCATGGCGCAGGGCCGCGTCCAGGGCGCGCGGGTCCCGGTCGAACTCCTCGAAGCGACGGGCGAGCGCCTGCCTGTCGCGGACCACAGCGTCGACACCGTCGTGACCACCTGGACCCTGTGCAGTGTCGCAGATCCGGCCCAGGCGCTGCGGGAGGCGCGCCGTGTCCTGCGGCCGGGTGGCGCGCTGCTCTTCGTCGAGCACGGCCTCGCGCCGGACGCCAGTGTCCGGTGGTGGCAGGATCGGCTGACGCCTGCCTGGCAGCGCATCGGCGGCGGCTGCCATTTGAACCGCAAGCCGGACGCGCTGATCCAGGCGGCCGGGTTCCGGATCGAAGGCCTCGCCACGGGCTACGTGCCTGGCCCCAGGCCGCTGACCTTCATGTTCGAGGGTATGGCACGGCCGGAGTAGCGGGCCGCCCCGGCGCAACCGGAGCCCGCTATCCGCATTGAAGCTTCCAGGCGGTGATGGAGGCGGATCTCACCTTGCGCGGGATGACGGGACCTGTGCGGATTGCTCTGGCGGCAGCGCTCCTGCTTGCCCGCGCCGCGCTGGGCTTTGCGGCCGGATGCCCGCCGGCGTTAGCCGCCCTTCATGACGTTTCGGCGATCGCCGGCACCGGCGGCAAGCCAGCGGTGCCGCCGCCTCCCATCTGAGCCGGACCTGCTGGCACCCGGGGCGCCGGAACGCTGCGCACCCGCGGCGACACCGGCTGCCCGCGCCTTGCGGCGGCACCCATCAAGCCGGGACGCCGCCGCGGATCATGCAAAGGAAGCACGATGACACCGTTGTGGCTGCATAACCTCTCGATCGCGTATCTCGCGTTCGGCGCCGCCTGCGCCATCATCATCGCGATCGACGAGATCCGGCATCCCCAGCACATGGGGATCATGAACGTGGTCTGGCCGGTGACGGCGCTGTTCGGCACCGCCTGGGTCCTGTGGCAATACTTCACCTACGGCCGCCTCGCGACGCACGCCAGGATGCATCCCGCCATGGAGAACGACGAGACGCCGCCGAACAAGCGCCTGACGCCATTCCCCATTATGGTCGGCAATGCCGCCCTGCACTGCGGCAGCGGCTGCACCCTGGGCGACATCTGCGCCGAGTGGCTGGTCTTCGGCTTTCCCGCCATCGCCGTCGCCTTTGGCTGGCAAAGCATCTTCCGCCACCGGATCTTCGCCGTCTGGATCGTGGACTACCTGTTCGCCTATGCGTTCGGGATCGTCTTCCAGTATTTCACCATCGCACCGATGCGCGGCCTGTCCTTCGGCAAGGGGATCTGGGCGGCGGTGAAGGCCGACACGCTGTCGTTGACGGCCTGGCAGGTTGGCATGTACGGCTTCATGGCCATCGCCTATTTCGTCATTTTCCGCATCGGCTTCGGCGCGAATCTTGAAACGGACACGCCCGAATTCTGGTTCATGATGCAGATCGCCATGATGTTCGGCTTCGCCACCGCCTATCCGGTGAACTGGTGGCTACTGCGCAGCGGCATCAAGGAGCCGATGTAGCGGCCTGCCTGGCCGGCGTCTGTTGGCGCGGGTGAGCGCGCCCGGTGCGATGGTGAGCCGTGCCGATCGGCATCGCGCCCGGGATCATACCTTACGGGATGCACACATTTCGGAAACAAACGGGAATTCAGAGGCTTGCGCGGCGGCGGGGCACGTTCCCCGCGCGTCGTGGCCCGGATAAGCCGCATAGGCGCCGATTTTGGGGCCGACCGCAAATAACGGCCGCATGTGACGCATTCATCGAAAGCCCCGATCGTTTTCCTCCCGGACGACCAGGCTCTGTTCGGGCAGGTTCAGCAGGTGGGTGAAGTTCCACTCCCACAGGGCACCTTGGTAACGCAAAGCGATCAGAAGCTTGTCTTTCCCGACGGCCCAGCCATAGATCCTCGGCGTGCCGCCGCCGCCGTCCAGGCTTGTCAATGGCACAACCCGGCCGGTGATCTTGCTGACAAAATCGTTGCAGCTGAGCCAGTACCACGGTTCTGTATAGTCGCGTCCCCAGTTCTTGTCCTGGTAACCATACGAACTGTCAGGTTCGACATCGTAGACGGTATCATTCCATGTCACGGTTCCCGCGTATCGGGTCCGCATACCCCGCACGTGCCATTGCATATCGAACGCACCACGCCATTGAAAGAGTCGTCCGCCCAGAAAGCCAACATCATAATGCAGCACCTTCTCGGCCCGCAGGTTCCAGGCCATGTGCTGCGGTGGGCCGGTGTCGTCGGCCCGGCCGTTGATTTCCCCGTGGAGTTCGGTGTCGGTTGCCCAGTTCGATCCAAGGTGGACATCCATGATTTCGCGTGATGCCGTGAAGGCGCTGACAGGAAACAGCGCCTCGAGCACGGCTTTGTGCTCGCCCCATGTTCCGGCCATCAGCTTCGCATATGACGGGCGGCGGCCGCCACCACCCGGCACGACATCCGATTGCCCCAACCCTGGATTGATGACGAAATATTCTATAAACAAAGGTCGAAGCGATCCGTCTGCCCGGGAGCGGGCTACGAACGAATGCCACCACCATTCGTAGCCATTACTGAAATACGGCGTGTTCGGGAGTTGATAAGCGTTACGATCGTCGTTGAACAGGGCCAGAACCGCGATGAACCCAACAAACACGGTCGTCAGCGCCAGACCGCCGGTAACAGTGCGCCCTCTCTTCACGATCCAATTGAGATATCTTCGAGAAGGCGAAAACATCTTGCTTGTCCACATGGCTGCTGAACCCGTTGTCTGTATTCCGGATTGATGTCGTCCAGGATACGGGGGTGCTGCGCAGCCTGTTGTTCACGAGTTGCGGTGCATAACGGAAAATGAGAGCAAAGCGCCGATCGTCATTGGACCTTATTCTGGATCGGAGAGTATGGCCTCGATGCCATCGCCGATATCCAGATCATCCGCCATCACGTCTCTGTATTTTTATCGAAACAGATGCGGCGGGACGCGAAATGCACGTTGAGACGGGACAAATGCCGTGCATGTCCTATTCGGTCAGTGCCGCCGCGTGGCGCTGACACAGATCAGGCGGCAGGGCGCGATACACGGTATTGCGGGAAACCCCCGGGCGACGGGCAGTCTCGCTGATGTTGCCTGCCGTTTCCCCATGCACCGCACGGATGCGGTCGGTCGCGACGGCGCGCAACGAGCATTCATGGGCCTGTTCGGCCGATCCGGCGCCGGGTTCGGGCACCATGAAGGCATTGATCGTGCCTGTCGCCTCGATCAACGTCAGGCGGGTCAGGACTGCTTTCAGTTCGCGGATGTTGCCAGGCCAGGCATGACGGCGCAGGGCGGCAACGGCGTCGTCGTCGATCTGCCATTCCGGCGCGATGCCATGCAGAAGCTCTTGCACGATCGCGGGAAAATCTGCCCTGGCCGGCAGCGGAGGCAAGGCGATCTCCTCGATGCCCAGCCGGTACAGCAAGTCGGCGCGGAACCGGCCGGCCTGAACCGCGGCGGCCAGATCGAGATTCGTTGCGGCGATGAGCAGGACATCCACCTGCCGGCACTTGCCGCCGCCGACCGGACGGACCGACCAGTCATCCAGCAGGCGGAGCAGCACGGCCTGCAGCGGCGGCTTCATTTCCCCGATCTCGTCCAGGAAAAGGGTCCCGCCGTCAGCCTCCTGCACCAGGCCCGGAGTACCGCCCCGCCGCGCGCCGGAAGGCGCCGTCTGCATGGCCGAAGATCTCGGCCTCGGCGAGCGTTTCCGCCAGCGCGACGCAATTGACCGGGACGAACGCGCCTTTCCTGCCGCTGGCCGCATGCGCCAGGCGGACGAACCGTTCTTTCCCCGTACCGGTCTTTCCGGTCAGCAGAATCGGCAGCTTGCGCTGCGCGGCCTTCTCGAGGGTACGCAGCCCGGACTCGACGCCAGGATCGTCGGCAACGAAGCCAGCCGGCGGGCGTGGGCGCTCCGGCGCCCTGACCGTGACGGACGGCACAACGCGCACGTTTTCCAGTCGGGCTGCGAACACGCTGCCTACCCGGTCTTCCAGGCGCACTGGCGCATTGTCGCATGCGGCGCGCAGCAGATCGGCGATACAGACGTTGAAAAGATCCTCGATACGCCGGCCACGGCTCACGGGCAGGCCCTGCAACAGGTACCGCGCCCTGGTATTGGCGGCAAGTATCATGCCGCCGGGGTCAACGGCCAGAAGACCAGCGCTGAGGGTGCAGGTACTCCGGGCGGCTGTGCAGGACGATCAGCACCTCGGAGCGGTGACATTCCCGGAACAAGCCGCTTTCGATCTGTGTTGCTGCCATTGAAACAAGCGCGCGAGTATGCTGCTGGCGGGAGCGGCAATCCGACGATGCGTCCAGCACTCCGGCCAGGACGCCTTGGGCATCGAACACTGGCGCCGCTATGCATGTCAGCGCGCCGTGTTGCGCAAAGAAGTGCTCGGCACCGTGCACCATTAGCGGTGTGCCCGTGTGGGCGACGGTTCCAAGGGCGTTGGTGCCGCAACTTGCTTCGGTCCAGATCGTCCCCGGACGGATGCTGCTGGCCGCGGCGGTGTCGCCGAAGCTTTGGTCTGTAATGGTATCAAGCAGGATCCCATCAGCGCCGGCGAACGCGATCATGAAGTTGCTGCCGGCGATCTGGTGGTAGAGGTTCTCCATCTCGCATTGCGCGAGGCGACGAAGCAGATCGCGGCGCTGCCTGGCCTCGCGAAGGGTGGCATCGTCCTCAGGTCTCCCCTCATATTAAGTCGGCGAATTCAGTTGGTTAGCTCGGACCGGCTGAAACGAAAAGACAGACGTGTTGACGCGTTGCAGGGCACGGCGCGATGTAGACGCGAGTTGTTGCTTGGGCTGATAAGCAACGAGGCTGGGCTGACCAAGCGCAGTTGGCCGTGTCCAATTTGGCCCGTAACCAAAAATGAGGGGAGACCTGAGGGCATCGTCAACGACGATCTGCGGCGGCGGCTTGCGCGGGTCCAGCCCTGCGGCAAGACAGCGTATCCAGCTTTCGGCGATTGGCGGCGGCAGCAAAGACGCCGCGGCCACACCCTGCCGCTCCAGCATTCTGCGGGCGCGCAGCAACCGATCTTCAGCCGAGATATGCATCGCGGCTCCTCCCTGGTTTCAATGTGGATCTGACGTCCGATTTTTCGAGCCCGCGGTTAGATCACGCTTTCCCTCACGCACGGTGTGAACTCTGCGTGTGTTCAGAATTGGTACACCCGGTTGTCGATGATGCTCCGTGACGCAACAACACAGCAAAATAAAAGCAAGCTGTGACGGGGCTTTGCCAGTGGCATGACAGTTGCAAACGTTCCCATGCGTTTTCATACGTTCCCATAGCCGCGCAGACGGCACGATCAGGACGGGAGGAGGAAAAGCATGAAAGCAGCGGTGCTGCATGCGTTCGACGAGTCGCTCAGCGGCACGGAATTCGTCCGCTACGAGGATGTGGCGGACCCCCGGATCGCGAAACCGACGGATGTTATCGTGCGCATCGGCGGGGCCGGTGTGTGCCGCACCGACCTGCACATTATCGAGGGGATCTGGCGCAGCAAGGTGGATGTCCAGCTGCCCTACATCATGGCCCCCGAAAACGCCGGCTGGGTCGAGGAGATCGGCAAGGGCGTGGAGAGCGTCAAGGTCGGCGACGCGGTGATCTGCCGTCCTCTGGTCACCAGCGGTCATTGCCTTGCCTGCCGCCGTGGCGACGACATGCACGCGACAGACAGCCGCTTCCCCGGCATCAACGCGAACGGCGGCTACGCACAGTACCTTGCCACCGGGGAACGCAGCCTGATCAAGCTGCCGAAATCACTCGCGCCGAAGGATGTCGCGCCCTACACGGATGCCGGGCTGACCGCGTGCCGCGCGGCGAAAAAGGCATCGCGTCACCCGCTGCCCGGCGAGTACGCCGTTTGCATCGGTGCGGGCGGGCTGGGCCATATCGGCATCCAGGCATTGCGGGCTTTGTGCGCGGCCGAAATCATCGTGGTTGACCGGTCCGATGCGGCCCTGGCCCTGGCCAGGGAATGCGGCGCCCACCACGTGGTGAAGGGCGACGGAAATGCCGTGGAAAACGTTCTGCAAATCACCAAGGGAAACGGCGCGGCGGCCGAGGGACTGACGATGACCCGCAACGCCGGATATTACTACATCGTCGGATACGGCGGAAAGATCGATCTGCCGACGATCGACATGATTACCTCTGAAAAAACCATCATCGGCAATCTGGTCGGCACCTATCCCGAATTGGTCGAACTGATGGCGCTGGCTGATCGTGGCCTGGTCCATCTTGCCACCAAGGAGTACCGGCTGAGCGAGGCCAACCAGGCCCTGCATGACCTGCATAACCCATCTTATTCACGGCAATGGCCCACTGTAGCCAACATCGTAGGAATCCCAGGGGTTTCGTCCTTTTGGGCTGTGGCAAGAACCCGCGATAAGGTAATCGCCCGCAAATTCATGATTCAAAAAGGCTTTCCGTCAATTCCCGACTCACCCGTGAATAAGATGGGATAACGGCAAGGTCAAGGGCAGGGCGGTCCTGGTGCCGTGACAATGATGACGTTTCTTCAAAGGACCGGCCTGTGACCGACCCGGAGTCGTCCCCGTCGCGCCCTCTGCTGGACATGCTGGGTGGACGCTGGCGCGTCGGCTCGGCTGTGCTGGCGGTTGCCTGGGATCGCCGGACCCGGGTTGCCGGCTTCGGGCTGGCGGACGGAACTGTCGCGCTGGTCCATCCTGCCTGGGACGGTGGCCCGACGGTGAAACGTCGTGACGCAGGCAATGTGGAACTGGTTCCGGCCAGCGTGCCCGTGCCGCCGGACGCCAGGGCGAAGGCGCACAGCGGCACCTGCGACGTGATCGCCCCGGACCCTGATGGTGGCTTCCTGACCGGTGGCTCGGACGGGCGGGTAGCCCGCGTGCGCCTGGATGGCGAGATGCGGGCGCTTGATTACTTTGATGGGCCCGTAACGATGTTGGCCGCGGGGCCGGGCCAATGGCGCGCCTGTGCGATTCGCGACACCGTGCACCGGATTGGCGGGGCGGTGCCGCGGATTTCGCTGCCCGGAGCAGTATCAGCGCTGGCGCTGCATCCGGCGGGCGCCGAACTGGCGATCGGCCACCCGGCTGGCGTCACCCTGTGGGCGGGCGGCGCAAGCCCGCGCCTTCGTCCGATGCCGGGCCAGGTCGATGGCTTGTGCTGGGGCGGTGACCAGGACACCCTTGTGGCCACGACCCTGGACGGCTTGATGCGCGCCTGGCACGAAGGACAGGTCTGCGACATGAGGCTGGAGAACGGTGCTGCGTGCCAGGCGCCGCTCGCCGGGGATGGTTTCGTAGCCGGACGCGAAGGCCGGCTTGCACGGTGGCTGCCCCCCGAATCGGCGATGCAGCCGTTTGGTTTAAGAAACCAGTCCTCTGTCACCCACCTTGCGGGCCATCCGCGCCGCCCGCTGATGGTGGCGGGATATGCCAACGGCACGGTAGCGCTGTTTCAGCCAAACACCGAAGGCCTGCTGCTGATCCTTGCACCGGCCGAAGGGGCGGTCAGTGCGTTGGCGTTCTCTCCGGACGGGGACTGCCTGGCAGTCGGAACCGATGACGGCGACATTGGCGCGCTTTCGCTGCCCGGCGCGCTGTTCAGGGAACAGGCGAGGCGCGAATGAGAGAGGAAGACACATCCAAGGACCGCCTCTTTGAGCGTGTCGGCGAGATTGCCGAGGAAATGATTGCGGCGCACGGCAAGGAATTCGCCACGGGTACACTGATTCTGGCGGCGCGCTTCATCGCGGAAGGCAAGCCGCTGGTCAGGCGCAGGGCAGAGAACGAACGTTCATGCCTGACACAGCCTGCAACATGTGTCACATCCCGCCGTTGCAAAATGTGACGTTTTACTTCCGTGAATTTGAGTATTACCGCGAATCCTCAAAAAGTATTCTAGCGTGCTTGCGATATCACTGTCTAGATCGTGGTTTGCTGGCTTAGTAAATATCCCCCGGCAGAGCCGGGGGCTTTATGGTGTTGGCCGCTCAAAGCGGCCGGGCGGGTCGCTGACGCGGCCCGTTGAGTGTGAGCCGCTCAAAGCGGCAAGCGGGACCGCTAACGCGGTCCCGGGTTCAGTTGGCCACTAAAGTGGCCGGTTCAG
>NZ_NHRY01000189.1 GCF_002937115.1 Rhodopila globiformis
GTTGTTCGCAGCGGTCACGCCAACGGACCCCGGACGGCCCGGCAAATGGTCCTTGATCCGCTCCCACTGGTCGTCGCGCAAGGCATGTCGATGCATCGGTCAGCCTCTCCAAAGCTGACTGCCTATGCATCGAAGAACCGGGGCTGCTGGAATCGGGAAGCCGCTTGTTGATCAACGATTCCGCCGCACTGTTGCAGCCCAGACTCACTCGGCTGGCTCCAATTGACGACACGCCCTAGGTCTGGTACCGGCCAACGCCGTGCCAGGCTTCCTCGCAGGCACGGCGGACCCAGTCTCACAGGGGCGGCAGAGCCTGGTCTTGCACACCGCCCACAAAGCCTGGAAGATGCCGGACCGTGAATGGACCACTGCCAGAACGCAGTTTACCGTCCGGTTGGGCAACCGCTTCAGCGTCACATGGCAGGCACAGGTGAAACCGAACCTTCCCGCCGTCCTTCCCTCCGCCGCCCCGCCGGCGGGGTCCGCGACCGCGCGCTAGCCGCCATGGCCCGGCCGCCCGTGCCCGCTCCCGTCGCATCCGCCACCCCTACCGGTGCGTTCACGCCACGAGCCGCCCCGGCCCACGCCCCGCGGCGACAGCAGGGCGGCCCTGCGACCACAACCGCACCCGGAAGGACGCGTCATGTTCCAGCGTAAGCCGCGCTACCTGATCGACCAGCACGGGGAACTGCGGCACATCTACCATCGCCAGGGCCGGTTCTTCCCCTACTTTGGCCGCTCGCTCCGCCCCGACGCCCCCAACCTCAGCGCCGTCGAGATCAACGGCAAGTGGGTGCTGGTCGAGGTCGACGGCAACGAACAGAAGAAAGCCACCGAGCTGAAGCACGCCGCGCACCGCCGGCAGAGCCTGCTGCTGCGCACCCTGCTCGGCGCCGCCTACGCCGCCATCGCCTGGAACGGCCCGTTCGGCCACCACTGGATCGGCCCCGCCAAGCTCTGGGTCACCGCGCAGGCCGCCGCGCTCGGCGCTTCAACGGTGCTCCAGCGCGTCACCGAGGGCGTGACCATGCTGCTGCTGGACGGCCTCTGCCTGCTGCTGGCGCTGCTGGCGCTGCGCCACGCGCTGGCGGCGCTGAAGTTCCTGCTGCTGGAGATCCTGTATCGCCTGGGCTTCCCGTTCATGAAGGGTGCCAAAGCCGATTTGCTGCCGACGGTGCCGCGCAAGCCGCTGATGTCGCTCAATCTGCCCTGGAAGGCCGATTTCGAGAACCCGCTCGACGCCGCCCGCCTGATGGCCGCCGGCGGCGCCGGCCAGCCGCGCGGCGTCCCGCCCGTGCCCAAACACCGTCGCCTGACTGGAACCTGAGCCATGTGGGACAGCAACGGCGGGGTCTATCTCGGCTACGCCACCGACCGCACCGAGGGCGACCCGCCCGCCTCCGCCCCCGTCATCCAGTACGTCGGCGACCGCCACCTGATGAGCATCGGCCCCGCCGGCTGCGGCATCACCCGGCGCCTGCTGCAGCCCAACGTGCTGGCGCTGAAGGACTGGTCGCTGGTGGTGGTCGATCCGGGCGGCGAGATGGCCTCCCGCTGCGCGCAGCAGCGCGACCCGGAGATGACGCAGACGATCATCCTGAACCCGTTCGGGGTGAACGGCCTGCCGAGCCACGGCTGCAACCCGGTCGCGGCGCTGGACCCCGGCTCGGCGGAGTTCGCCGACGATGCGCTCGACCTCGCCGAGGCGCTGATCCGTCCCGATGGCGTCGCGGCGTCCATCGCCGCCTCGGCGCAGGACCTGCTGACGGCGCTGGTCATGCATGCCCGGCTGACCCAGGCGGGCGGCGGTGACCTGCCGCACGTGCGCCGCTGCCTCGGCCAGCCGGCCGGGGGATTCCGCGCGGTGGTCGCCGACATGATCGCCGCGGCCGAGACGCATGACTGGCCGGAACTGGCGCTGAAGGCCGCGCGCTTCGCCTGGATCGAGGCCGACAACCGGGAGCTGAACAGCATCCTGTCCTGCGCCCTGACGCAGACCCGCTGGCTGGACAGCCGGCCGATGCAGGCGGAGCTGGGGACGGGCCCGGTCGATTTCGCGGTCCTGCGGGAGACGCCGACGACGGTGTTCCTGGTCCTGCCGCCTCGCCGCCTGGGCACGCACGCCGCCTGGCTGCGGGTGGTGTTGGCCGGCATCGTCCAGGCGCTGATGCGCAGCGGCGGCGCATCGACGGTGCCGGTGCTGCTGATGCTGGACGAGTATGCCACCCTGGCCCGCGGCGGCCTGCCCTGCATCGACGGCGCCATGGCGCGGTTCGCCGATTGCGGGATCAAGCTGTGGACGGTGTGGCGGGACCTGGCGCAAGTCAGGACGCTGTACGGCGACGGGTTCGAGAGCTTCGTCGGCGCGTGCGGCGTGCTGCAGGCGTTCGCGCCGCAGGACATGGTGACGGCGGAGTACCTCAGCCAGCGCACCGGGCTGACGGCGTATGAGCTGGAGGCGAAGAGCCGGACGGTGGCGGTGGCGCCGGGCACGTCGATCTCGCAGTCGCAGGCGGCGACGACCAGCTATCACGCGGTGCCGCGCATGCTGCCGCAGGATCTGCGCAACATGCAGGACGGGTTTTCGGTGATCTTCTCGCACAAGGTGCGGAATACCATACGGGCGTATATGCCGGTGCCGGGCACGCGGGCCGCGCGGCGGCGGTCGTTCCTGCGGCTGCACCGGTGAGGGGCGCGCAGCCAAGCCGCCATCCACGTCCCTTAGCGAATTGTTAACCTCAGCCCCGCATCCTGCTACCGCCAGAAACGCGGAGGCACCGGTTGGGCCGCAAGCCGATACCCCGGCCGGTAGTGCCTCACTTTCAAATTCCAAAGTTTGAGACGACCCCCGGTTGATCCTTAACCTTGTACATTCGAGGCCGCTTCGGCACCTCGGCTTGAGCGTCGATCATCGCGACCAGGTCCGCCATGCTCCACAGCTTGTCAGTGAGGCCAGTAGCCATTGCCGGGGAGCATTTCAGTGTCTTGTGGATGCGGACGTAGTTGTGAAACACGGTGTAGAGGCACACCATTGCGTAGTGCGGCTCAACCTTCTTGCTGAAGCCGTTGGTCAGCCGCGTAAACCGACGCATGCATATCCGGAAGTTCAGATTCTGGCGCTCTACATATGATGTCGAGACGTGATCCGGATCGGGCCGACCTTCAACGCGGGTTTTTTGATGCCCGTGCATTCGGCTGGGCTGTAGCGGCCCGCCGGGCCGGGTGTGGCGCCATAGAGCTTTTTGCCAGCATGGCGTAGTCGATATCGGCGCCGAAGGCGCCCTCAACCGCGTCAAGGTAGGCTTTGTGGCCATCGGTTGTCAGTTGCACGCGGCGGGCCAGCCGCGACGCCGCGTCCTGCATGAACTCGTTGGCGTAGTCAGCGTCCCAACCGCCGACCAGGAAGTTGATGATCAGCATGCTATCGGCATCTAACGCGGTCCATGTCCAGCAGTCTCCGGCGCCTTTCGGCGCGGCCTTGGCCGTCGCGACGTTCTTCTGCTTGGCATGAACGAACGACCAGATTTCATCGCACTGGACCCGCCTGGACCGGACGTTGCGAACTTCCCGGTCGTGGAACACTTCGCATGCCTTGCCGGCTTCCATCAGCAGCTTGGACACCGAATTCGGCGACACATCCGCCACGTGTGCGACGGAGTTTATCGAAGACCCCTCGCACAGCATGGAAAGGCTTTGGATGCGCTTCGCGGTCGGGAGCTTGTTCATACCCGGCATGATATGAATTTCCATGCTTAGCGTCAAGCATCTTATTTCATTTGGTCAAGATCATCGAGAGCCATACTCAAAGTAGTGTTGGGTTTTGGATAAGCTCTTTGGAGCATTTCTTTGAACTGACGCCAGTTTGTCGCAACGCGCATGATTGCCACGACGCCGTCCAAATGGGACTTCAGTTCCGGTATTCCGTGCTGAGTCGTAAGGAACTGTGTGAGCTTGTGTTTGAGGCGCCCCTTCTCATCTCGGCCGGCATAATCGTGTAACTGTTCCTTCAAGCCGGGTCCAAGTCGATCATAAATAATATCATTAGTCCAATGGCCTATCACGCCCGGACGTTTTGTAGAAGCCTCATCAAATTCCCACTTATTTAGCTCGAAAATTCTCTTATAATATTCGTTCGGAAAGTATTTCTTCCACGGTTGCAGCTCTTTGACGAGCCATTTATCGATGATCAATTCTATATTATTCTTTGCGCGCAAATACTGATATCCGGTCGCTTCGTCTACCGCCGATATAACGCCCGCAAGTGACCAAGCTGCGATAAGTAACTCACATCGCTTGGCTATATGAAATTGCTGCTTTTGCAGCTTTTCCGCCCGGCGGGCCGCTAGGATGGCCAAGCAGATGCCATGCAACACTTCGGCATCGTAGCCATACGCGATCGAGCCATTGGGGGCTCTGAACTTAATGGGGCTAATGGTCGCCGCTGTTATATCCTTGGAAAGGAAGGGTTTTATTCGATCTCCCTGCACGAAATTGGCCAGACGGTCACCGCCCACACTAGAGCTACCTCGGGACATCCCGAGTGCATCGACCATGCCACGCTGCACGAAGACCCTGCGTTCCCCTTCAATCACGTAGCATGGGATTTCGATCTCCAGAGACGGTATGCGCATAGGTCGGTCCGTAGAACCGCAGAGGACTTTCGGGAGGTCTTCGCTCTCGTCTTGCTGCCATCGCGCCGCAGCAGCGGCCTTCGCAATCTCGGAACGGCGCTCCGACGGAAGCGCCTTTGCGCGGGCCTTCCCACCCTTAGACTGCGGTGAGCCGTTGGTATCGAAAAAGTCAGCCATGTTAGTGTCCATGCTTGCTGGCGTGCTTGCTAGCATGTGCCATTCGACGTTTGCAAGCATGGAATGGAGATGCTTGCTATTTCTTCCACCGCTTCGCCGCGGCCTTCCTCGCAATCTCCGCCCGCTGCGCCGGCGTGAGATTGCGCGCACGCGCCGCGCCGCCTAGCTTACCCAGTTGAGCGCCCGGCGACGGCTCCGGCGCGTCCTGTCGATCATCCGGTTCCTCGCCCGTGGCGATCCGCATCACCTTCACGGCCCCTCCGATCACGTCGGTGGGGCGCTTCTCGCCTCGGGGACCTTTAGGCATCGACGCCTCTCCTGTCTGCAATAAGCGACGGCCCAATCTCTTTTAGGTGCTCTGGCGAGGCAAAAATTCGCCACGTCAATACATCCTCAAGACGTTTGATCCATTGAATCAAGGAGCGGTCTAAGATGAGCGTGGGAGGTATGAAAATCCGCCCGGTTGCTTTCATCTCCGCTGCGCAACGCGCGCGCGTCGATTTAAACGACTCATTGAGAGTCATGACCTGATATTGCCCCACAAACTTCTCCTGGGGCATCAGCTTCCAAACATCTTCGATTGAGTTAACGGCGTCTCGGTTCACTTACACCACCATGCCTACCGCTAAGCATGATAGGCGTTCACGCGTCGAACTTCAAACTCGTCTCATTCTTGGGATTTTCAAAGTGAGGCACTACCCCCGGCCAAGTTTACTCGACACCTGCGAATACCTCGGGTACAATTATGGTGCCCGTAGATGACGCCATCCAACCTCGGAGTTGATTTTCACCTGAGATTCCTTGCATGGCGAGATTGAAGGTTTCTCGGCGCGCGGCGAACATCGGGGCGCTTTTGATCCGGTGACGGGCAGCGCATCAAGCCCCCGGTCAAAGGGAGGCGGATACGTGCCTGACGTCGAAATCAAAGCCCCCACGTTCCTCGACCTCTACCTGCAGGGCCGGGCGACGGCCGACGACGGCAACGATTTCGTCTCCGCCTGGCACAACAGCGGCGACGAGGAACAACGTCCGCTGACCGAGTTCCTCGGCATGACCGAGGAGGAGTACAACCTCTGGACGATGGACGACCGCACCCTCCCGGTCATTGCGGCTGCCCGCCAATCGGGCGTGTCGAGTATCGAAACCCTCATCGCCGAGCACGTCCGCCGGATGCGTGCCGAAAACGACCCGATCAACGACGCCGCACTGTATTGCCTCGGCCACTGGCTGAAGGCCCGGGGGATCGACGCCTGACCGTTACAGCAACCAGATTCAATATGGCTGCGACCAACCTGGATCGTGAGTGACTGAGCGGAGGCAGTCTCCTTAATGAAGTGTTAACTTCGGTTCAGCATGTTGTGCCCAATCAGCCTTACGGAGCCGGCGATTGGGCCGAAAGCCGATCCCTCGACCGAGTTATCTCGACACCTGCGACTATCTTGGATTTGTCTTTGGCGAACGCCGGTGGCGCAGCAAGAATGGCACTCGGCTTCTCACCTGGGACAGCCTGCACGGCGAAATCGAGGTCTTCAATTTGCGCGGGAAGCACGTGGAGGTATTGGATGCGATCTCGGGCAAGCCCCTCAAAGGCGCCATCAGGGGAAGGCGGATCGATGTGTAGCCAGAGACCGGCCGATTTCTTCTCGCTCTATGCGCGCGGCGACCTGACAGCCGACACAATAGACGACTGGATCGACACGTGGCACGGCGGCCTGGATCCGCGAGCGAAGGACAGTCCTCTCCACACCTATCTGGGCCTGAGCCCGGAGGAGTACGCTCTCTGGGTTTATGATTCGGACGCCCTGCCAACGATCCTGTCGGCCCGCACAACCGGCCGGCTACTTGCCGAACTGGTCAGGGAACGCCTGAGCCAGCTACAGGCCGACCACCGTCCATTTGACCTCACCACGGTGCGGGGACTGCAGATATGGCTCGACAGCCATTCCGAAACCCAGCCGATGACAGCGTCGGTTCGCTGAAACGTTCAACTTGGTCGCTGCCTCGGACCGTCGAAACACAACACACCCGCAAACCGGCGTGCGGATCAAGCCACCCGCAAAAGGGAGACGGATACGTGTCTGACGCCCAAACCAGGCCGCGCGCCTTCTTCGACCTGTTCATCGACGGTCAGGCGACCCAGGACGACGTCGATGACCACGTCTCCGCCTGGCATGACTCCGGCGACGAGGAACAACGCCCGCTGGCCGAATTCCTCGGCATGACCGAGGAAGAATACGGCATCTGGATGATGGACCGCCGTCTCCTGCCCGAACTCGCCCTCGCCCGCCGCCCCGGCGCCCCAACCATCGTCTCCCTCATCACCGACCGCGTCCGCCGCATGCGCGCCGGCAACGACCCGCTCGACCGCACCGCCCTGTTCAGCCTCGGCCACTGGCTGAAAGCCCGCGGCATCGACGCCTGAAGTCCTTGCCGCCCCGCCGCGCGTCACTATAACACCGGGGCAAAGCATCAGGGACCCAACGTGACCGACCTGCAACCCGTCCGCGGCACCCGCGACCTGCTCGGCGAGGACCAGCGCCGCTTCCACCGCGTCGTGGATGTCGCCCGCCGCGTCGCCGCCACCTACGGCTTCGACGAATGGATCACCCCGATCTTCGAGGACACCCGCGTCTTCGCCCGCACCCTGGGCGAAACCTCCGACGTGGTGATGAAGGAGATGTACACTTTCCCCGACCGCGGCGGCGACTCCCTCACGCTCCGCCCCGAAGGCACCGCCGGCGTCTGCCGCGCCCTGGTCACCAACGGCCTGACCCAGTCCCTGCCGCAGAAAGTCTTCTACGCCGGCCCGATGTTCCGCTACGAGCGTCCGCAGAAAGGCCGCTACCGCCAGTTCCACCAGATCGGCCTGGAGCTCATCGGCCCCGCCGAACCGCTGGCGGACGCCGAAGCCATCGCCTGCGGCTGGACCATCCTGGAAGCCCTCGGCGTCGCGTCCGACACGGTGCTGGAGCTCAACACCCTCGGCGACAAGGACAGCCGCGACGCCTACCGCAGCGCCCTGGTCGCCTACTTCACCGACCACAAGGCCGACCTGTCGGAGGACAGCCTGAACCGGCTGGAGCGCAACCCGATGCGCATCCTCGACAGCAAGGACGAAGGCGACCGCCGCATCGTCGCCAACGCCCCGACCATACAACCTTACCTCACGGAAGCCGCCGCCACCTTCTACCAGAAGCTGCAGGCCCACCTGACCCGCTTCCGCGTCTCGTTCGTGGAAAACCCCCGCATCGTCCGCGGCCTCGACTACTACGGCCACACCGCGTTCGAGTTCGTCACCTCCCGCCTCGGCGCCCAGGGCACCGTCATGGCCGGCGGGCGCTATGACGGCCTGGTGCAGGAAATGGGCGGCCCCGCCACCCCCGCCGTCGGCTGGGCTGCCGGGATCGAGCGCCTGTCCATGCTGATGGAGACCGCTCCGCCGCCGCCCGCCCCCGTCGCCGTCATCCCCATCGGCGACGCCGCCGAGGCCACCGCCATCGAGCTCCTCCAGGCGCTGCGCAGCAACGGCATCCGCGCCGAGATGGCCTATCGCGGCAACCTCAAGCGCCGCATGGAGCGCGCCAACCGCACCGGCGCCCGCGCCGCGGTCATCCTGGGCGACGACGACATCGCCAAGGGCGTCGCCCAGGTGAAAAACCTGCAGACCGGCACTCAGGAAGCCATTCCCTTCAGCCAGATCCCGTCGCGCCTGCGATGAGCCTGTCCCTCAAGCTCGACCGCATCGCCGCCCGCGCCGATGAGCTGCGGGCGATGCTCGGCGAAGGCATCACAGGCGAGGCTTACGTGAAGGCGTCTCGAGAACTCGCCGACATCGAGCCGGTGGTCGCCCGCATCGGCGACCTCCGCGCCGCCGAACGCGCCCGCGACGAGGCCGAGGCGCTGCTCGCAGATCCGGAAATGAAGGATTTGGCGGAAGCGGAACTGTATGAACTGAAGGACCAGATCCCCGCTCTGCAGCACGAGATCCGCCTCGCGCTGCTGCCGAAGGACGAGGCCGACGCCCGCTCCGCCATCCTGGAAATCCGCCCCGCCGCCGGCGGCGACGAGGCCGGGCTGTTCGCCGGCGAGCTGTTCACGATGTACCAGAAGTACGCCGAGGCCAAAGGCTGGAAGTTCGAGGTGCTGGACTACAGCGAAACCGGCCTCGGCAGCATCAAGGAGGCCAGCGCCGAGATCACCGGCCGCAACGTCTTCGCCCGTCTGAAGTACGAATCCGGCGTGCACCGCGTGCAGCGCGTGCCGGCCACGGAAAACCAGGGCCGCATCCACACCTCCACCGTCACCGTCGCGGTGCTGCCGGAAGCCGAGGAGGTGGACGTGCAGATCAACGAAGGCGACCTGCGCATCGACATCTACCGCGCCTCCGGCGCCGGCGGCCAGCACGTCAACAAGACCGACAGCGCGGTGCGCATCACCCACCTCCCCACCGGCATCGTCGTGGCGATGCAGGAGGAGCGCAGCCAGCACAAGAACCGCGCCAAGGCGATGAAGGTGCTGCGCGCCCGCATGTACGAGCAGCAGCGCGCCGCCCTGCACGCCACCCGCTCGGCAGATCGCAAGTCCCAGGTCGGCACCGGGGACCGCAGCGAGCGGATCCGGACGTACAACTTCCCCCAGGGCCGGGTGTCCGACCACCGCATCAACCTGACGCTCTATAAGATAGACCGGGTGATGCAGGGCGACCTGGACGAATTCATCGACGCCCTGACCGCTGAGGACCAGGCCGCCCGGCTGGCGGCGGAGGAGTGACGTTGCGCGTTCTCCCCGTCCCCATCGTCGCAGCCGGGCACGTCCTGTTTGTAATGGCCGGGCATGTCCTCTCCATCATGGCCGGGCACGCAACATCCGTCGAGGGCGCGCACGCAACCTCCGTCAGGGCCGGGCCGTACCTCTCCGTCATGGCCGGGCGTGTCCCGGCCATCCACCCCCCTCCGTCGAAGCGCGGGTGGCCGGGACACGCCCGGCCATGACGGAGAGGTACCGTCCGGACGCCGCCACGAGCACCACAACCCCCACGCCCACCGACACCGCTACCGGCACCGCCACCATCACCGACGTCCTCCTCGCCGGCACCCGCCGCCTCTGGAACGCCGTGGACAACCCGCGCCTGGAAGTCCGCCTCCTGCTCGCCCACGCCATCGGCGGCACCCGCCTGGACCTGATCCGCGACCCCGGGCGCGTGGTGGAAACCGCCCTCTTCCACGCCCTGATCGACCGCCGCCTCGCGCATGAGCCGCTCGCCCACATCCTCGGCCGCCGCGAGTTCTGGAGCCTGGACTTCCAGGTCTCGCCCGCCACGCTGATCCCCCGGCCCGACTCCGAAACCCTGGTCGCCGCCGCCCTCACCGCCTATTCCGGCAAGCCACCGCCGCAGACCATTCTCGACCTCGGCACCGGCACAGGCTGCCTGCTGCTCGCGCTGCTGCACGAATTCCCCGCCGCCTTCGGTGTGGGCGTCGACATTGCCCCCGACGCCGCCCGCCTCGCCCGCGGCAACGCCATCCGGCTTGGACTGGCCGATCGCGCGGCTTTCGTGGCGGTGGACTGGACCAATTCCCTGGCCGTGCGGTTCGATCTGGTGGTTTCCAACCCGCCCTATATCCCCACCGCCGGCATCGCCACGCTGATGCCCGACGTCGCCCGCTACGAGCCGAGGGGCGCCCTGGACGGTGGCGCGGATGGCTACGACGCCTACCGGACCATCCTGCGCGACCTGCCGCAACGCCTGCGGCCCGGCGGCGTGGCCGTGCTGGAGCTTGGTATCGGTCAGGCCGGCACTGTTGCCGCGCTGGCACAGGCTGCCGGTTTTACCACGTCACTTCATCTCGATCTGGCCGGCATCCAGCGTGCGATCGTCATTTCCCCGCCCGCCGGATGAAAAATTCGTTTGGCACCGCCAGATGGGCGGTGTACGGTGCGCGATGTGGCAGGGGTGCTGCATCGCAGCGATCCCCATCGTGAAGGCTGTTTCGATAACGCTTCGCGTGCCATGATCAACGCCGATGGAATGTGGCTGGCCAGGGGCATGGCCCGGGTGTGTCTGAACCGGACGACCCGACTGCCCAACGGATCGGCCGACAACGGGAAAGCACGACGGCATCAGTATGAATATGAAGCGCATGCGTGGCCGCAATCATCGTCCGGGCGGCGGCGGTGGCGGCGGGTCCGGTGGCGGTGTCCGCCATCACGCGGCTGGAGGCGTCCCCCTCAACCGCAACCATGTCTTTGACAGCAACGGCCCCGACGTCCGCGTCCGCGGCACCGCCCAGCAGCTCTTCGAGAAGTACCTCCAGCTCGGCCGCGACGCCACCAGCGGCGGCGACCGGGTGACGGCCGAGGCCTTCTTCCAGCATGCGGAGCACTATTTCCGCATCCTGAACGCGATGAACCAAGCGGCGCAGCAGAACCAGCAGGCCCAGGGCGGGCAGCAGGGCGGCCGCCGCAACTACCAGCCGAGCGACGGCTTCCAGGGCAGCGAAGACCCGCCGGGCCAGCCTGAGGCGGATGATGCCGAGCCGCGCGGCGCCGGCTTTGGCGACCAGCCGGAAGCGCGCGACATCCCGATCGCCGCCGCGCCGCCAGAAGCCTGACCGCAGTCCCGTCTTCCCGCGAAATCCGGATGCCGTCCGGATCGTGCATTGCCGCCATGGCCGGACACCGCTGCATCGTCATGGCCGGGCCACCGGCGTATCGTTATGGCTGGGCGTGTCCCTACGGGATGCACGCATCTCGGAAACGACCGCAAAGTCAGGTATCTGCCCGATGGTCGGGAACGACGCCGCATCGTCATGGCCCAGACAGTCCGGTATGGGCATAAAAGCGGCGACGGCCGTTGCCCCATCGTCATGCCGGGCGCAGGCCCGGCATCCACGCCTTCTGCCGGTATCAGCACCGCAAGGCGTGGATGGCGGCCCTGCGGCCGCCATGACGGGGTGAGCCGCGGCCGCGGCGGGTCGTTTCCGAGATGTGTGCATGCGGTAGGGCGTGTCCCGGCCATCTACCCCCGCCGTCGAAGCGCAGATGGCCGGCCATGACGGTGGGGCAACGGACTGGGCGCCAAATCCTCCGTCCCCCATCGCCTTGTCCTGGTACCCATGGGAACACGCCCGGCTATGACGGAGAGAGCGGCCCATCCGCCCCCGCAAGCGTCCGGGTCCGCTACAGCGCCGCTCGCAGCCGCTCGGCCTCCGGCCCGGCGATCAGCCCCTGGCGGATGAACAGGTCGATCATCACCAGGTTCACGTTGAACTTGAAGTCGTTGGTATCCCGCACCGCTTCCAGCGTGCGGCCGATGGGCCACAGCTCGAAGCCCGCCACCTCGCCATCCGTCGGCTGCGGCACGAAATCCTCCGGCAGCATCAGGTCGTAGCAATACAGCCAGTCGCGCCGCAGCCCCTCGGGCCGTTCCATCGCATAGCCGATGGTGGCGACCGGAATCGCGTGCTGCGCCAGGTCCGGCGGGATGCCGGCCTCCTCGGCGGCTTCCTTGACCAGCGTCTCCAGCGGCCCCAGCCCGCTCGGCACGCCGCCGGCGACGATGTGGTCCAGCTTGCCCGGGTCGAGCAGCTTGTCCGATGCCCGCCGCGCCACCCAGACATGCAGCCCGTTGGCCCGCTGCACCAGGCCGTTCACATGAATGCCCGAGGCGCGGATGCCGAAGGCGGGGATGGCGCCGCGATCGATCTGCGCCACCGGCGGCAGGTCAGGACGCTCATACACGTCGAACAGCTCCCCGCGCCAGCGGCAGAAGCCCCGGTCCGCCAGCACCCGGCCGATGGCCGGCAGCGCCACCGGATCGGTCAGCGTGACGCGTAGCCCGGTGCGCCGCACCGCCGGGAAGTCGCGCAGCGCCTCGGCCACCGGCACGGTGACCCAGCCGACGGATGCGTCGCCGATATGGAACGGGACCCGCTCCCCGGGCAGCACGGCGTTGTTGCAGGCGCGCACATGGCGCTCGAAACCAGTCTCTTTCATGTGCGGATTCAGACAGCTCGCCTTTCAAATACCCCGGTATCATGCCACATGCGCAGCATGAGACGAAGCAGCGTTCCACCCGCCCCGGCGGTCCTGCCGCCCTCCCTGCGGGCGGACCGGTCCACCTGGCAAACCATCGTATCCTTGCTGCCCTATCTCTGGCCCGCCGGCAATACCGGGGCGCGTATCCGCGTCGGCGTCTCCCTGGCCTTCATGATCCTGGCCAAGGTTGCCACCGTCTATGTCCCGGTCATCTATGGCCGCATCGTCGACGCCCTGGCCCCGCACGAGCCGGCGCGGTTCGCCTACGCCCTGCCGATACTGCTGATCCTGGCCTATGGCGGCGTGCGAGTCGCCTCGGCCGCGTTCGGCGAGCTGCGCGACGCGCTGTTCTCCTCGGTGCAGCAGCGCGCCGTGCGGCTGCTGGCGTTGCGCACCTTCAGGCACCTGCACGCCGTCAGCCTGCGCTTCCATCTCGACCGCCAGACCGGCGGCCTGTCGCGGGTGATCGACCGCGGCGTGCTGGGCATGCAGTCGGTGCTGCGGCTGGCGGTGTTCAACGTCGTGCCCACGGCGCTGGAGCTGGCGATGGTCACCGCCATCATCTGGCGCATGTTCGACTGGCGCTACGCCGCCGTCACCCTGGTTGCCGTGTTGCTCTACATCGGTTTCACCATGGCGCTGGCCAGCCGCCGCAGCCGCTACCGCCGCACCATGAACGACACCGACAACGACGCCTCCACCAAGGCGCTCGACAGCCTGCTGAACTACGAAACCGTCAAGTATTTCAACAACGAGGTGCACGAGGCGCAGCGCTACGACCACGCCCTGGCGCATTACGAGCGGGCCGCCGTCCGGGTGCAGGTGTCGCTGAACATGCTCAACCTCGGCCAGGCGGCGATCATCGCGCTGGGGCTGACGCTGATCATGCTGCTCGCCGCCTCCGGCGTGCGCGACGGCTCGATGACCGTCGGCAAGTTCGTCGTGGTCAACACCTACCTGATGCAGCTGTACCAGCCGCTGAACTTCCTCGGCATCGTCTACATGTCGATCAAGCAGGGGCTGGTCGACATGGAGCAGATGTTCACCCTGCTGCGGGTCGAGCAGGAGATCGCCGACAAGGCCGGCGCCATCGCGCTGGCCGCGCACCTGTCCGACGGCGCCGCCGGCGAGGTGGTGTTCGACGACGTGCGGTTCGGCTACCAGTCCAACCGGGCGATCCTGAAGGGCGTCAGCTTCACCGTCCCGGCCGGCGGCAAGCTGGCGATCGTCGGGCCGACCGGGGCGGGGAAATCGACCATCAGCCGGCTGCTGTTCCGGTTCTACGACGTCACCGCCGGCCGTATCCTGATCGACGGCCAGGACATCCGCGACGTCACCCAGGACAGCCTGCGCGCCGCCATCGGCGTGGTGCCGCAGGACACGGTGCTGTTCAACGACACCATCCGCTACAATATCGGCTACGGCCGTCCCGGCGCCACCGAGGCCGAGATCCAGCAGGCGGCCAGGCAGGCCCAGGTGCATGATTTCGTGATGCGGCTGCCCGAGGGCTACGACACCCGCGTGGGTGAGCGCGGCCTGAAGCTGTCGGGCGGCGAGAAGCAGCGCGTCGCCATCGCCCGCACCATCCTGAAGGACCCGCGCATCCTGATATTGGATGAGGCCACCAGCGCGCTGGACACCCGCACCGAGCAGGAGATCCAGTCCGCGCTCCGCGCCGTCGCCAACCGCCGCACCACGCTGGTGATCGCGCACCGGCTGTCCACCGTGGTGGATGCCGACGAGATCATCGTCCTGCAGGACGGCCAGATCGCCGAGCGCGGCCGCCACGCCGACTTGCTGGCCGAGGGCGGCCTGTATGCCCGCATGTGGGCGTTGCAGGCGGCCGAGCAGGACCAGCGCGAACCGCAACCCATTCCCGCAGAATAAGGAACCAGCCGATGTCCGACGAAACCAGCGTGCCCCCATCGGACCTCAGCCATGCCGGCGCGGTGGTGGACAAGGCGATCGAGTACATGATGGGGCAGAACATCAGCCCGGTGGCGATCGCCTCGGCGCTGCTGGGCGGGTCGATGGCGCTGCTGTCGCGCTCGATGGCGGACGACGCGATCATAGGCATCCTGAACAACGCGATTGCCTCGATCCGGTCCGGGGAGCTGCACGAGCAGGCAGATCCGGGGGAGTAGGGGCCTGGGGAGAAATAGCCGATCCGCCGGAGCGGGCGCACCGGCCCCTCCGCGTCATGGTGGCCGCAGAGCCGCCACCCACGCCTCTTGGTGCTGATTTCGGCAGAAGGCGTGGATGCCAGGCCTTCGCCCCATGCGTATCAGGATAGAGCGGCGGTTGGAGAAGCATTTGGTGGCCCCGGTCCGTTCTCTCACCGTCATGGCCGGGCGTGTCCTGGCCATGACGATAGGGAGACGACCTTGCTCCGCCCGACGCCCTATCCTGATTCGCATGGGCCTTCGCCCGGCATGACGAAGAGGCAACGACTGCTGCTGCTGAAACCTCCCGCCACCATGACGGTTGGGGCGTCCGTGCGACGATTGAAGCGATTAAGGCTCTTGTCGGGTTCCGGGGTGGTCGGGTGAGGCGTTCCACGGCCCTGAAATCCAACCAAAACCGTGTTGAAAAGGTCCACGACACTGCCCTGTCGGATGACGTGCGCCCCCGCTGCGGCAACA
>NZ_NHRY01000190.1 GCF_002937115.1 Rhodopila globiformis
TTCCGCCCCCGGCCGCTCCAGCCGCTGCCCCGGCTCCGGCGCCGCGGCCCACCGTCGCGCCGGCACCGGTTCCGCCTGCCAGGGCTGAGGACGACGCTGCGTCCCATGGCAAGCAGCATCACGGCAAGCGCGGCAAGCCGTCCCGTCACAAGGACAACGGTCCGAAGCGGTAACCCGGCGCGGCTCGATGGTCCGCGCTGGCATCGCCCTTGCACTGTCCCTCCGTCGTATTGAACGGAGGGAACCATGTGTCAGGGCGATGACCCGAACTGCGCGGATTTCGAGACGCATCGACAGGCCTGGCGCTCTGCCCTGTCGGCGGAGCGGCGGGCGTTCCTGAAATCGGGCTTTGCCGCCACCAGCGGCGCGGCGGCCCTGGCCACCACCGGCATTTCCCTGGTTTCGCCGGCCCTGGCGCAAAGCTCGGCGGCTCGGACGATGGGGCAGCCGGGCTACTACCACCTCCCCGCCAATGCCGAGACGGTGCACTGGGGCTATTTCAGCCGCAGCCTGAAGCCGCGGGTCACCGTGGCCTCCGGCGATTTCGTTACGATCGAGACGCTCACGCACCAGGCAAGTGACGACGCCGAGCGCATGATCCAGGGCGATCCGGGGGCAGAAAGCGTCTATCTGTGGACCAGGGAGAAGAAGGGCGTCATGCGCCGCGGCGCCGGCCCGGGCGACGGCGGCGGCCTCGGCGTGCATATCTGCACCGGCCCGGTGGCGGTGGAAGGCGCCGAGCCCGGCGACGTGCTGGAAGTCCGCATCCTGGACGTCAAGCCGCGGCCCTGCGCCAATCCGGCGTTCAAGGGTCTTTGTTTCGGCAGCAACGCCGCCGCCAACTGGGGTTTCCAGTACCGCGACCTGATCACCGGCGACCGACCGCGCGAGGTCGTGACGATCTACGAGATGGACGCCGGCGGGGAGCGCAACTGGGCGCGGGCGGTCTACAATTTCAAATGGGTGCCGGTGACCGACCCGACCGGCAAGGTGCACGCGACCATCGACTACCCCGGGCTGCCGGTGGACCACAGCAGGACGACGCGCAACTGGAACGTGCTACGGAATGTTCGGGTGCCGATCAGACCGCATTTCGGAACGATGGGGCTGGCGCCGAAGGAGGCGGAGTATGTGAACTCCATCCCGCCGAGCTACACCGGCGGCAACATCGACAACTGGCGCATCGGCAAGGGCGCGACGATGTACTATCCGGTCGCGGTCGAGGGTGCGCTGCTGTCCGTCGGCGATCCGCATGCCAGCCAGGGGGATTCCGAGCTGTGCGGTACAGCGATCGAGTGCTCGCTGACCGGAACGTTCCAGCTGATCCTGCACAAGCAGGCGGACCTGGGCGGCACCGCCCTGGCGTCGCTGCAATTCCCGATGATCGAGACGCAGGACGAATGGCTGATGTCCGGCTTCAGCTATCCGAACTACCTGGCCGAGCTGGGGCCGGATGCGCAGCGGGAGATCTTCGCGAAATCGTCGCTCGACCTGGCGATGCGGGATGCGTTCCGGAAGATGCGGGCCTTCCTGATGAACGCCAAGGGGCTGACCGAGGACGAGGCGATCTCGCTGATGTCGGTGGCGGTGGATTTCGGCATCACCCAGGTGGTGGACGGCAACTGGGGCGTTCATGCCGTGATCAGGAAGAACGTGTTCGCGGGCGCCACGGTCTGAGGGATGGGGAGGTCCGGCGTCGTGGCCGACGTATGACAGCGCGCCGGGAGATATACAGGCGTGGATCGGTGAAGAAAATCCTAGTGTCTTCGTGTTGACGCGGTGGTGCCGCAAGCGGCCGGCGCGCCGTCGCGGTTCAGGGGGTGTAGGGCGGATAGGCGGGGGCGTAGCCGCGCTCGTGCGTGTAGTCCGGCGGGGGCGGCGCTGGCCGTGGCGGAAGGGCGTTGAAGAACGCGTCCATCTGGCGGATCGGGAAGGTCTGGTTGATCGGCGCGGCGGGATTCGACGTGCAGCCGCCGAGCGACAGGCCGAGGATCAGCAGACAACACCCGATTGGCCGGGTCATGGCAAGCTCCTGGGCCGCGCGATACCTTCTCGACGCCGCATGGCGTGATACGTGGCTGACAACGATGAACGCCGCCACCGCATCGTCCGGCGCATGGCGGAGGCGCCCGATACGTTCACATGGGCGGGAGGGCCGGGGCCGGTTGCGCCGTCCGGCGGAAGCCTCGCGATGGACGCTGGCGTTTGTTGGTGACAGGGAATATTACGTATACGTGCAGAATTTTCCACAACGGACAAGCAACGAATCCGGCCCGCCGGCCGCCCAATGCCGTGTCATGCTGACGGATGATACCGCCAGCCGATCGGCCTCGGCAGGCAAATTGTGTCGGCAAGCCGGTTTTGACTGGCATGGCGGGCCTTGGCGGAGGCGATACATGGCCAACTTTGGCGCGATTGCAGGACAAAGCGCGCCTTTGCGACTTGTGGCCCGCGAGACTCCTGCTACGCTCGAAAGAGTTGCTCAAGCGGCGGTGATATGAGGGATCTCGGCCCGCGGGTTTGATGCAAGGGTGGATCGGCCGGATCCCCGGGCGGGCACCTTGGATCGACAGGCGATTCAGCGCTATGATCCGCCCGGGAAGTAAATTCCGGATCGAGAACGGAGGGAATTATGTCGGATGAAAGCAAATGCCCGGTCGCGGGCGCGCAGCAAAAACGCCGGGCCAGCCTGGGCAGGTCCAATCGTGACTGGTGGCCGGACCAGTTGAACCTTTCGATCCTTCACCAGCACTCCCCCCTGTCCAATCCAATGGGCAAGGCGTTCAACTACGCCGAGGAATTCAAGACCCTCGACCTCAACGCGGTGATCAAGGACCTGCATGCCCTGATGACGGACTCGCAGGACTGGTGGCCGGCGGATTACGGTCACTACGGCGGGCTGTTCATCCGCATGGCGTGGCACAGCGCGGGCACCTACCGCATCGCCGACGGCCGCGGCGGCGCCGGTGGCGGCCAGCAGCGCTTCGCGCCTCTGAACAGTTGGCCGGACAACGCCAACCTCGACAAGGCACGCCGTCTGCTCTGGCCGATCAAGCAGAAATATGGCGCGAAGCTTTCCTGGGCCGACCTGTTCGTCCTGGTCGGCAACGTCGCCCTGGAGTCGATGGGCTTCAAGACGTTCGGCTTCGGCGGCGGCCGCGTCGACACCTGGGAGCCCGAGGAACTCTACTGGGGCCCGGAAGGGACATGGCTCGGGGATGAGCGCTACAGCGGCGAGCGCCAGCTGGAGAACCCGCTCGGCGCGGTGCAGATGGGGCTGATCTACGTCAACCCGGAGGGTCCGAACGGCAACCCCGATCCGGTGAAGGCGGCGGTGGACATCCGCGAGACCTTCAAGCGCATGGCGATGGACGACGAGGAAACCGTCGCGCTGATCGCCGGCGGCCACACCTTCGGCAAGACCCACGGTGCCGGCGATCCGTCGCTGGTGGGCCGCGAGCCGGAAGGCGCCGCGGTCGAGGACCAGGGCCTGGGCTGGCGCAGCAAGTTCGGCATGGGCTTCGGGAAAGACGCCATCACCGGCGGCCCGGAGGTGGTCTGGACGCAGACGCCAACCAAATGGAGCAACTATTTCTTCGACAACCTGTTCAATTACGAGTGGGAGCTGACCAAGAGCCCGGCCGGCGCCTATCAATGGCAGGCGAAGAACGCCGAACCGTCGATACCGGACCCGTTCGATCCGTCGAAGAAGCGCCTGCCGACCATGCTGACCACCGATTTGTCGCTACGCTTCGACCCGATCTACGAGAAGATCTCCCGCCGGTTCCATGAGCATCCGGATCAGTTCGCGGACGCCTTCGCCCGCGCTTGGTTCAAGCTGACGCACCGCGACATGGGGCCGAAAGTGCGCTACCTCGGCGCGCTCGTGCCGCAGGAGACGCTGATCTGGCAGGACCCGATCCCGCCGGTGGATCACCCTCTGGTCGGGGAACAGGACATCGCGGCGCTGAAGCAGAAGATCCTCGGCGCCGGCCTGACGGTTCCGCAGCTTGTCTCGACTGCCTGGGCTTCGGCCTCGACGTTCCGCGGCTCCGACAAGCGGGGCGGCGCCAATGGCGCGCGCATCCGGCTGGCGCCGCAGAAGGACTGGGAGGTCAACCAGCCGCAGCAGCTTGCGACGGTGCTGCAGAAGCTGGAAGCGATCCAGAAGGACTTCAACGCCTCGGCCGGCGGCGGCAAGAAGGTTTCGCTGGCCGATCTGATCGTGCTCGGCGGCTGCGCGGCGGTCGAGCAGGCGGCGAAGGCCGGCGGCGTCGACGTGAAAGTTCCCTTCACACCGGGCCGCATGGATGCCTCGCAGGAGCAGACCGACGCGGAGTCGTTCGCGCCGCTGGAGCCGGTGGCTGACGGGTTCCGCAACTATCACCGCGGCAAGCAACTGATGATGCACGAGGAAGCCCTGGTGGACCGGGCGCAGTTGCTGCAACTGACGGCGCCGGAGATGACGGTTCTGCTCGGCGGCCTACGCGTCCTGGGCGCCAACGCCGGGGACAGCAAGCACGGCGTCTTCACCACGCGGCCGGGGACGCTGACGAACGACTTCTTCGTCAACCTGCTGACCATGAATACGGGTTGGCAGTCCGTCCCCGAGGCTGAAGGCGTTTACGAGGGGCGCGATCGCAAGACGGGCGAAAAGAAGTGGACCGCCACGCGTGTCGATCTCGTTTTCGGTTCGAACGCGCAACTCCGGGCCATCGGAGAAGTCTATGCCTGTGACGACGCGAAGGAGAAGTTCGTGAAGGACTTCGTGGCGGCGTGGAACAAGGTGATGAACCTTGACCGCTACGACCTGCCTGAGCGCCGCGGATAGCCGGGTTCCCGGCTGGCTGACGACCGGGCGGGGAGGCTATCTCCCCGCCCGTTTCGTTAGCGGGCCGGTCCGTTACCCCTCCGTCGTGACCGAGGCCGTTGCCCTATCGACATCACCGAGGTTGTTGCCCTATCGTCATGGCCGGGACACGCCCCGCCATGACGATAGGGCAACGAACCTTTCTCCGCACCCACCTTGCGCGGATCGCTCTCCGGCCGCCCCGCGGCAGTTCCAGCCGGAGCACGTCCCATCACTCACAGGCCGCAATATCCGCACGATCCCGCACCGCCGCCACAGGCTTGCGTCCCCCGACACGCGCGAACCGGATCGCCAGCAACGGCAGCACCAGCAGCGTCAGCAACGTCGAACTGACCAGCCCGCCCAGGATCACGATCGCCATCGGCCCCTGGATCTCCTGCCCCGGCAGGTTCCGCCCGAGCGCGATCGGCAGCAGGCCCAGAGCCGTCACACACGCCGTGATCAGGATCGGCGACACCCGGTCCATCGCTCCCGCCCGCGCGGTCTCGGCCGACCACGGCCGCCGCTCGGCGTGGACCAGGGTGCGATAATGCGACAGCAGCATCAGCGCATTGCGCAGCGTGATGCCGAACACCGTCACGAACCCGACCGCAGCGCCGAGCGACACCGACAGCCCGGCAATCCACACCGCGGCAATGCCGCCAATCAGCGCCAGCGGAACGTTGACCAGCAGCAGCGCCACCAGCCGCGAGTCCCGCAGCGCGACCACCAGCAGGGCGACGATCGCCGCCAGGGCCAGCCCGCTGTGCAGCATCAGCTCGACCCGCGCCCAGCCCGAGGCCGTGGCGGTGCCGCCGATGCTGACATAGTCACCGGGCGCCAGCGGGATTCCCGGCAGCACCCGGCGGGCGCGGGCGACGAACGCCGACGCCTCGCTGTCAGGCACGGCCACGGTGACGACCTGCACCCGCCGGCCGCCGGCGTGCAGGATCTGGTCCCGCCCGGCCTCCGCCTGGATGTGCGCCAGGGCACCCAGCCGGACGACCCCGCCTGTCCCCGTCGTCAGCGGCACGGCGCCCAGCGCGGCGGGATCGGCCCGCAGGCCGGGCGGCAGCACGACGACGATCGGAAACGACCGGCTGCCGGTATAGACCCGGCCGACGGTGTCGCCGGCATAGCTGGTGCGCAGCGCGCCCAGCACCTGCCCGGCCGTCAGCCCGTCCTGCAGCAACGCGGCGCGATCCAGCACGACCGACACCTCCGGGCGGCCGGGCGGCGCGGCGACGCTCACGCCGGTGGCGCCGGGAATCGCCTGCAGCGTCGCGGCGATGCGCGCCGCGTCAGCGTCGAGCCCGCTCAGCGACGGGCCGAAGACCGTGATGACGACCGGCGCAGTCTGGCCTGACAGGGTTTCGTGAATCCGCTCCACCAGGAACGTGTTGGCGGTCCAGCGCACGCCGGGTGGCCCTCGGACCGCGGCGAGAATCCTCGCCTGCAACACCGCGCCCTCGGCACCGCCTGCGGGAGTCAGCGTCACGTCCATCTCCGCCTTGTTCGTGCCGGCGTGCTCGTTCGACAGGTCGGCGTGACCGGCGTGCAGCACCACGGTGGCGACTTCGGGCATCCGCTGCAGGATGCGCGCCGCCCGTTCGCCGATGCCCAGCATCGCCTCCAGCGACGTGCCGGGCGCGGTCTCGAAATGCAGGATGAACTGCCGCTCGTGGAACGCCGGCAGGAACTCGGTGCGCATGAACGGCACGCTGGCGAACGACACCAGCACCAGTCCGGCGACGCTGCCCAGCGTCAGCCCGGGATGCCGTCCGACGGCCGCCAGCAGGCGCCCGTATCCCCGCTTCGCCCGCGCCACCAGCGGCGGATCGGCCGGGTGCAGCGGCGCCCGCCCCAGCAGCAGCCAAGCCAGCGCCGGCGTGATCGTCAGCGCCACCACCAGCGAGGACCCGATCGCCGCAATGTAGGCAACCCCCAGCGGCGCGAACAGCCGCCCGGCCACCCCGGACAGGCTCAGCAGCGGCAGGAAGACGATGGCCACCGCCAGGGTGGCGAAGACGATGGAGCCGCGCACCTCCAGCGACGCCTCCAGCACGACCCGCAGCGGCGGGCGCGGATCTGGGCGTCCGCGGTTCTCGCGCAGGCGGCGGTGGATGTTCTCCACGTCCACCACGGCATCGTCCACCACCTCGCCGATGGCGATCGCCAGGCCGCCGAGCGACATCGTGTTCAGCGTGAAGCCCAGCCGGTCCAGCGCCACGATCGCCATCAGCAGCGACAGCGGGATGGCGACGAAGGAAACCAGCGCGGTGCGCCAGTTGCGTAGCGCCAGGACCAGCACCGCCAGGATCAGCGCGGCGCCGATGACCAGCGAATCACGCAGGTGCCGCAGCGCCGTCAGCACGAACGAGGCCGGCCGCAGCGCATCCGGCAGCAGCAGCACGCCATCACGCTTCAGCGCCGGCGCCAGCACCGCCAGTTCGCGGTCGAGCGCCTCGGTGACGCCCAGCAAATCGGCGCCATACTGGGCGCTGATCACCACCAGCACGCCGGGTTTCGGCCCCACCAGCGCGCCGCTGAACGCTGGCGGCGGCGCGCGAACCACCTGCGCGACGTCGCCAAGCCGGATGCTGCGGCCCCCCCGCTGCGCCACCAGGCTGTCGGCGAGGTCCGCCGGCGTCAGGGTCTGGCCGTATGCTCGGATCACCACCTGCTGGTTCGGCGTCTCGACCAGCCCGGCGCCGAGCGTCGCGCTGGCCTGCCGCGCCGCGGCGGTCAACTGGTCCAGGCTGATCCCGGCCTCGATCATCCGGTCCGGGTCGAACTGCACCTGCAACTGCCCGGGCCGCGCGCCGAAGATGACGACGTCCGACACGCCCGGCACCGACAGCAGCGCCGGCCGCATGGTCCAGCGCGCGATCTCGGTCAGCTGCATCAGCGACAGCGTCGGCGACGACAGGCCCACCGTCAGCACGTCGCCGGTCGAGGACCGCAACGGCGCGAGGACGGGTGTCGCGCCATCCGGCAGCGAACCGGCCATGGGCGCCAGCCGCTCGGCCACCAGCTGGCGGTCGCGGTAGACGTCGGTGTCGCCGTCGAACACGACGTCGACGACCGACAGGCCGGTGGTGGACTGGGATCGCAACGTGGCCAGGCCGGGGATGCCGTTGACCGCCTCCTCCACCGGCGTCGTCACCAGGCCCTCGACCTGCTCGGCGGCCAGGCTGGGGACGGTTGTTTCGATCACCACCGTCGGCTGCCCGAACTCCGGGAAGACGTCGTAGCGGGCGTTCACCGCGGCGAACACGCCGATTGCCGTGACCGCCAGGGCGGCCAGCAGGATCAGCCGGGGAAACCGCAGGCAGAAGGCGACGATCGGGCGCATCGGCGGGGATCAGTCGTCGTCGTCCGAGGACGCCGCATTGCCGGCCATGGCGGCGGCCTGGGACTCCGACAGCAGCAGCGCCGAGCCCGCCACCACGACGGCCACACCGGGCTTCAGCTCGGCGCCGGCCGCGTCCCTGACGAAATAGCCGCCCGGCACGCGGTCGGCCGCGGGCAGGACCACCGGCGTGAATCCTGTCTTGCCGCTCTTGCGGTACACCAGCGGCGTCGCCGCGCGCCAGACCACGGCGGCGGCCGGAATCACCACGCCGGTCACCGCCGGTCCGTTCGGCAGCTCGGCGCGCAGCCTCAGGCCGGCGGGCGGACAGGCCGGGCCGCTGCCCAGGTAATAGAAGGCCGGACCGGTGCCACCCGGCGACTGCGGCGACGGTCCCACCAGCCGCAGCGGCAGCACGGGACCAGCGGCCGGGCTGGCCGTCGCCTGCGCCGGCGCCGCCGCGAGGTCCGCGCCAATCGGCAGGACCACCTGCACCAGGCACGACGAACCGGCCTCGATGTCAGGAAGCGGACTTTCCCCGGTGGCGACCGACGCTGCCAGGGCAGAGCCCCAGGTGGCGCGAATGCCGGCCTGGAGCGACCGCAGCTTCGCCTCCGCCACGGTCAGGGTCGCGGCGGTGACCTGTTCGGCCGCCTGGGCGGACTGGTATTCCGCCATCGACACGTTGCCCTGGGCATGGAACAGGCCGGCGGCGCGCTTGGCCTCGTTCTGCGCCAGCGTCAGCCTTGCGCGGGAGGCGGCGATGTCGGCCCGGGCCTCGGCCGTCTGCGCCGACAGCGCGGCCAGCCGCGCAGGGTCGAGCACCTGGCCGAACGCGGCGATCGTCGGCGCCCGGTGCTCGGCATGCAGCCGCTGCACCTGGATGCCGCCGGCCTCGATGGCGTCCCGGGTCAGCGTCAGCGGCGCCAGCAGGGTCTGTCCCCACGCGGCGGGCAGCAGGCCGAGCCATAGCAACGGGGCGGAAAGCGGCAGTCTCCGCACGATCATCTCTCCTTGGCGCCAATGAACGGATGATGCAACGCATCCTCGAGACGGCCGAGCGCGGTGCGTTCATCGGCGCCCGCCGCCAGGGCGCCGAGCTCGGTCTGGGCGCGCGCCAGTTCCGCCCCGGCAAGCTCCAGCCGGCCGATCTGGCCGGCGGCGAAGGCGGCGCGGTCCATGCGCACCGTCCGGTCGGCCAGCCGCAGCAGCCCGCCGGCGCGCCGCGCTTCCGCGCGGCTGGCCTGCCAGTCGGTCATCGCGGTTTCGATCTGGCCCAGCACCGTCGTCTGCACTCTGTCGAAATCGTCGGCCGCGACCTGCCGGGCGGCGCGGGCGGCGGCGATCGGCCCCTGGTTCTGGTTCAGGATCGGCAGCGGCAGCGAGATCGCCAGGATGAACTGCTGCTGGCCTTGGTTGTACTGGTAGCCCGGGCCGATGTTCAGGTCCGGATACTGCCGCGCCACTTCCAGCCGCAGCGTCGCCTCGGCGGCCTCGTAGCGGGCCAGCGCGTCCAGGACTTCGGGCCGCTGCGCCAGGGCACGCTGGCGCAGGGCGCCCAGGTCGCCGACGGGTGCGGGCCGGTCGATCTCCGACAGGTCGATCGGCGCGGCCTCGATCGCCGCCACCGGCACGCCGGTTGCGGTGGCCAGGGCGGCGGTGGCGAGACGCTCCTGCCGCCCGGCGGTGACGAGGCTCAGCGCCGCCTGGGTGCCGGTCAGCTGCTGGGCGGTCAGCGCCGCGGCGGAGACGGCGCCGGCCTGGTAGCGCCCCGCGACCAGCGCGGTGACCTGGCGAGCGGCCCCATCATAGGCGCGGGACAGCGCCAGCCGCCGGCGGGCGGCCCAGAGGTCGATCAGCGCCGTCCGCACCTGGCTGCGCACCGCCCAGACCGCCACCGCAAGCTGCTGGCGCGCCGATCGGCTGCGTGCCCGCGCCCGGGCGAGTTCGGCGGCGCGCTTGCCGGCGGTCTGGATCAGCTGGGTGATGGTCGGCCCGATCTCCCACGGCGAGGGCTCGAACAGCGCGGCATAGTAGCTCGGACCCAGGGACAGCTCGGGATTGGGCCATGCGGCGGCGGTGCGTTCCCCGGCTTCGGCGACCCTGACCTGTCCGGCGGCTATCCTGATGTCCGGTCGTTCGTACGCGGCGGCCGCCGTCAGGGTCGCCAGGTTCCAGCGGACCGGCGACGGCGCCCGGGGCACGTTGGCAGCCACGAAATGCAGCAGGCCGGGATCGCTGAGGGTGCGGGCCTGCAGGCCGTGCGCCGATGCCGCCGGATCGAGCGGGCGCGCATTGTAGCTGGCGCAGCCCTGCAGGACGCCGGCGCAGCAACAAGCGGCTGCGACGAACGCCTTCGTGACCGTGTCGGCGCGGGTCGTCATCCGGTATGTATCGCTGCCGGCGCTGACGCGAGGCTGACGCCCAGGGAGGATCGGCGGTGAAAATACTGCTGGTGGAAGATCATCTGGCGGTGAGCGGGATCGTCGCCGATCACCTGCGCCAGCGGGGGTTCGCGGTCGACGTGGTGCGGCGGGCCGACGAGGCGCTGGCCGCCAGCCGCATGACCCGCTACGACGCTGTCATCCTCGACCTCGGCCTGCCGGACGGGGACGGGATGCAGGTGCTGCACCAACTGCGCCAGGGCGGCGCGGCCACGGTCCCGGCGATCATCGTCTCCGCCCGCGACGGGCTGGCGGATCGTGTCGGCGGCCTGAATGGCGGCGCGGACGACTATATCGTCAAGCCGTTCGAACTGACCGAGCTGGAGGCTCGGCTGCGGGCGGTGCTGCGGCGTCCCGGTCCCCGCCCGCATGCGGTTTACCGGTATGGCGACCTCAGCTTCGATGCCGCGCGGCAGTCGGCGGCGGCCGGGGAGCGGGCGCTCGACCTGACCCGGCTGGAGGCGCTGGCGCTGGAGGAACTGGTGCGGGCGGCCGGGCAGGCGGTGGTGAAGGATGCGCTGGAGGATCGGCTCTACGGCTTCGACGGCGGCGGCGGCATGAACGCGCTGGAAGCGGTGATCTCGCGGCTGCGGCGGCGGCTCGCGGCGGCGGGCTCCGCGGTGACCATCGAGTCGCTGCGCGGCATCGGCTATCGCCTGCGCCCGGGGCGGACGGCATGAGGCTGCTGGACAGCCTGCGGCGGCGCCTGGTGGTGGCGATGCTGCTGGTCTTCGCGCTGGGCGCCGGCGGCGCGATCCTCGCCTGGCCGTTCGAGGGCAAGGGGGCGCTGCTGAGCCGCATCGACGCCGACTGGGTCGAGGACCCCTACCAGGACGTCCTGGTGCTGCTGGTCTTCACCGCCGCTGCGATCGCCATCATCATTCTGGTCAGCGTCTGGACCCTGCGCCACCTGGCGGGCGCGGCCCGCGATGCCGCGCGCGTCGGTCCGCGCAACCCGGAGGCGCGGATTGCCGCCGCCCGGCTGCCGCGCGAGATCCGGCCGCTGGTTCTGGCGGTCAATGAGGCGCTTGACCGCATGGCGCGCGCCTACGACGCCGAGCGCCGGTTCGTCGCCGATGCGGCGCATGAACTTCGCACACCGCTGACCGTCCTCAGTCTGCGCGTGCAGCAGGCGCGGCTGAGCGGGGCGCCCAACTGGGGACAGATCGAGCAGGACCTGGCGCAGATGGGCCGGGTCGTCAGCCAGCTTCTCGATCTCGCCCGCAAGGAAGTCGCCGACACGGCTGACACGGCGTGCCTGGAAGGCGTCGATGCCGGCCGCTTGGCGCGCGAGGCCGCGGCGCTGATCCTGCCACTGGCCGATGCGGCAGGACGGGCGGTCGAGCTTGATTTGCCGGAGCGGCTGCCGGTCCGCGGGCGGGCCGGGGACCTGCGGGACATGCTGCGCAACCTGCTGGAGAACGCCCTGGCGCACGGGCAGGGAACGATCCGTGTCACCGGGCGGCTGCTGCGGAGCGACGGCGGGCCAGGCCGGGTGGCGATTACGGTGGCGGACCAGGGCACCGCGCTTGCGCGGATCGACAGGGAGCGGCTGTTCGACCGGTTCCGCAAGGCCGACGCGGCGTCGAGCGGCAGCGGCCTCGGCCTGGCCATCGTGCGGGAGGTGGCGCGGGCGCATGGCGGGACGGCCGGGTTCGCGCCGGGGCCGGAGACCGTCGTCGAAATCCTGCTGCCGGCCTGCGGGGAGCCGCCGGCGTAGGCTGGAGATTTGGCGCGTGCTGCGTCATCCGCGCCGGAAATCCACGTCACCCGCCCGGCGGGCGCAGGCGTTCCGCGTCGATCGCCACTGAAAATGGCCGGTTCATGCCAATGAACACCGGCCGGAGTTCGTGCGACCGAAAGCGCCATTGCTGGTCGCCTGTCATGAGACATTGCGCTTCGAAATCAGCGATCATGGCCAGCGGCCTCGCCTCCTCGACCGGTGGGCGGCCCTCGGCCCGGTACAGGCTCATGACGCCGATAATGCGGGCGCGTCGCGCGTCGTCGCGGAAGACCTGGACGTTGCTCACGATATGGCGGGTGGTGGTGGTGCCGCGTTCGCGACGCCGATCATAGAACGCCTGGATGTTTTCGTGTCCCTCGAAGTAATTCGCGCCGACGATATAGATGGCATCGGGCAGGTAGAACTCATGCGCGCGGCGGCCGGCGTTGTGGTCCACCTCGGCCCAGTAGTCCGCGATAAGCTGATTGAGGGCGCACCACAAAGCCAGGTCGCCGGTCCCCGGGATAGTCACCATCGTCCTCCCCTTGCGCCTGTGCGGTGTAGCGCAGATCCGTTCGGCTGTCAGGCGGCGACGATGATGCGCCCGACAGGGGCTGGCTCCTGCTACCCGGTTCCGCGAAACAGGATCGTCCGGAATGCCAGCTTTGCTGGCCCGTGGCCGGGAGCGACAGCAAACCGCAGGCAGGTTGTGAGGCGCAGATGGCGCGGCCGCTCCTACACCGTCATGGTCAGCGCAGGCTCCATTGGGGTTAAAATGGAGGGACGGGGCACGGCCATTTCCACACCGTCATGGTGGGCGCAGGCCCACCATCCACGGCTTATGCTGGTATCGGCACCGCAAGGCATGGATGGCGGCCCTGCGGCCGCCATGACGATGAAGGCGCACCGTCGTCCTGTCGCAACCTGGCTGCGGTTTGCTGCTAATCGGCCTCCAGGAACCCGGCGATCGCGGCCGCGGTTTCGGCGGGCCTGTCCAGTTCCGCCAGGTGCCCGGCGCCGGCGATGACCTGGATCCGCGTCGGCCCGCCGATGCCCTTGGCGAACACGTCGGCATAGGCGCGGGGTATGATCCGGTCCTGCTCGCCCCACAGCAGCAGCGTCGGCGCCTTGACCAGCCGCAGGCGCTTCTCGATCCGCGTGTTGCCCAGCGGCCAGAAGATCCGCGCCGCCGCCTCGTTCGCCCGCACCTGTTCGATCGGCCACTCGATGGAGTTGGCGCCTTCCGGCGGAGTCTTCAGCGCGGTCCACTTTTCGGCGTCGGCACACATCAGGCCGGGCACGGCGTCGGCCCGCTGCGCCCAGGGATCCGTCGGCGGGTTGGTCTCGTCGAACAGCCCGAACGGGGCGATCAGCGCCAGCCGGCGCACGGTAGCCGGCCACAGCGCGGCTATCTCGGCGGCCAGTGACGCGCCGACGGAACTGCCGGCGAGATCGGCGCCGGACAGCCCCGCCTTGTCCAGGATCTCCCGCACCGCCAGCAGCCAGTCCAGGTGCGAGTCCAGCACGCTGTGGCCGCGGTCGCCGCCCGGGAAGCCGGGCAGCGAGGGCACGATAACGGTGCGGCCGCGGGCCAGTTCGTCCAGGAACGGAATCCAGCGCGGCAGGCCGCCGAAGCCGGCCAGGAAGCCAAGGGCCGGGCCGGCGCCCTTGCGCCAGACGCGCGTCGGAAAACCGTTGACGTCGATGGTCAACGTTTCGGGTTCAGTCACGTTTCGCTCCGTCGTGTGGTTATTCGGCGGCGAGCTTCGGCATGTAGGCGGGGACCTCGGCGCGCAACGCGGCGTCCATCGGCCGCGGCCACCAGTGGTCGGTCCAGCCGGCGTGCAGGTCGCGCAGCTTCGGCATCACCTGCTCGGCGAACAGCTTCGTGTTGTAGCGGGTCAGGTCCTTGCTCATGTTGCCGTACTGCAGCAGCAGCATCAGGTGGCCGACGTTCAGCTGGGTGGCGACCTCGCGCAGCTGCTGGGCGACTTCGTCGGGCGAGCCGATGATGACGTAGCCGTTGTCGACGATGCCGTCCATGTCGCGAGCGACCGAGGCGAAGCGCTCGCCGGTGGACTTGCCGCGCACCGTGGCGTCCGCCGCTTTCTTCACCTGGCTTTCGATGCCGGCGCGCTGGCTGCCCTCGCTGGTGTAGCCGGGCGGCGTGGCATAGCGCGGATCGACGTGCAGGCAGCGGCCGTAGAAATACTCGGCTGCCTCGGAATACAAATCGTAGGCTTGCTGGCGGGATTCGGCGACGCCGATGAACTGCAGGAAGCCGGCTTGGTAGGGATTGCGGTCCTTGCCCAGACGATCCATTTCGGCCCAGAATCCGTCCATCGTGGCGCGGCCGGCCTTGTAGCCGTAGTAGGACAGGTAGCAGTACACGTAGTTCATCTGGGCGCACCACTGCCAGGTCTCGACCGAGCCGCCGCCGGGGATCCAGATGGGCGGATGCGGCTGCTGCACCGGGCGCGGCCAGATGTTGATATAGCGCTGCTGGTTGAAGCGGCCGTTGAAGGCGAAGGTGTCCTTCTCGGTCCAGGCGCGCTTCACCAGGTCGTGCGCCTCATGGTAGCGCTGGCGCAACTGGCTGGGGTTGGTGCCGTAGGCGTAACAGGTGTCCATCGGCGTGCCGACCGGGAAGCCGGCGATCAACCGTCCGCCGGAGATCACGTCGATCATGGCGAACTCCTCGGCCACCCGCGTCGGTGGGTTGTACAGCGCCAGCGAGTTGCCCATGACGCAGATGGCGGTGTCAGTGGTGCGGCGCGCCAGGGACGCGGCGATCAGGTTGGGCGAGGGCATCAGGCCGTAGCCGTTGGAATGGTGCTCGTTGACGCAGACGGCGTCGAAGCCGCATTCGGCGGCGTATTCCAGCTCATCCATGAAATCGTTGTACATCAGGTGGGCGCGCTTCGGGTCGAACAGCGTCGAATGGATGTCCACCCAGACCGACGGATTCCTGTCGCGGAAATCGACTGGCAGTTCCGTGTAAGGCATCAGGTGGAACCACATCAGCTTCATGACGGCTGCCTCGCGCTTCGTTTCGAGAACAAATGATACTGGTCAGTATTGCGGGCGGCTGGCGGGTATGTCAAATTCCGGCGGGTTTTGTTTCGGCTGCGCGAGGGACTGCCGCTGGCCTTGTGCCGGGGTGGCCGGTGGACTGACACTGGCGGGCCGGCGCTGGTGGGTTGGCGTTGGGCGATCAACCACGCCGATCAACCATTGGGAGCGGTCCGATGAACGATCTTGCCGATACAGCCTCTGCGATGGACCTCTCGGGGGCGGCCTGCATCGCGCGGGCGCGCGGCCTGATCTCTTCGCTGCAGGCGGCGGCGGACCGCATCGAGGCCGGGAACGAGCTGCCGCCGGATGTGCTGGAGGCGATGCACGCGGCGCGGATGTTCCGCCTGCTGCTGCCGCGCAGCCTGGGCGGGGCGGAGTTGCGGCCGGTGGACTATATCCAGTGCGTCGAGGCGATCGCGCAGGGTGATGCCTCGGTGGCGTGGTGCATGAACCAGGGCGGCGGCTGCGCCATGGCCGCGGCCTATCTCGCGCCCTCGGTCGCGCGTGAGGTGTTCGGCGATGCGCGCGACGTGCTGGCGTGGGGGCAGGGGCCGGGCGCGAAGGCAATCCGCAGCGACGGCGGCTGGCGGGTGAGCGGATCCTGGACCTTCGCCTCCGGCAGTCGGCACGCGACCTGGCTGGGGGCCCATGCGCCGTGCTTCGAGGCGGACGGCACGCCGGTGCGCCATCCTGACGGCCGGCCGTGGGAACGCACCATGCTGTTCCGGCGCGAATTGGCGCAGATCGACGACGTGTGGGACGTGATGGGCCTGCGCGGCACCGGCAGCGACACCTATACGATCCGGGACCTGTTCGTCGACGACGCCCACAGCCTGACCCGGGAAAGTCCGGCCGAGCGGCGGGAGACGGGGACGCTGTATGCCTTCCAGGCGATGCAGCTTTACGCCGCGGGTTTCGCCAGCGTGGCGCTGGGCGTGTCGCGCGCCATGCTGGATGCGTTCGTCGACCTGGCGAAGACCAAGAGCCAGGCGTGGTCGAAGGACCCCCTGCGCGACGACCAGGCGGTGCAGAGCATCATCGGCTACGCCGACGCGTCCTGGAAGGCGGCGCGCGCCGGGCTGCACACGGCGATGACCGATGCCTGGGTCCAGGTGTCCCAGTCGGGCGGGCTGGCGCTGGAAAGCCGCATCGCGATCCGTGAGTCGTCCACCTATGCGATCCATGCGTCGCGCGACCTGTGCCACCAGATCTTCCATGAGGCCGGGTCGACCGCGATTTTCGCCAAGGCGCCGTTCGAGCGGCGGCTGCGCGACATCAACAGCGTCTCGCAGCAGGCCCAGGGGCGGCGGACGCATTTTGAAGCGATTGGGCAGTATCTGCTGGGGATGCGGCCGGATACGCGCTGGCTGTAATCGCCGCGGCGAACCGGGCTGGCGCGGGTGGCGGGTGATCGGCAACGACATCGGATGGTTCCGCGGTGGTCGTGCGGGAATACTGCCGAAGTCATTGTCGTTACCCTTCGGTATTGTGCGCTTTTTGTCCGGTCATGGGCCGCTGGGATGACCATGTTTTCACCGCATGGCTCCAATGTGCTGGGGAAAAAGCCCGATGTTTGGCTTGTAACTTTTGTTTTTCAACGGGTTGATCGTCGTCAGACAAGTTTCACATTTCGGCCTGATTTGCGTTGACAGAGCAGGGCGCGGCGACTATTTCACCGCCTCCCGCGACGGACGGTTGGTTCGGCAGCGTGGGTGGCTGAAGCGGGTTGGGTGGTCTGGGCTTGTGTAGAGCCTTGAGTTATCGGCCTGAAGCAGTTGGGTCGGGGTGTATCGGACGGGACTGGTTGGTTTCATCTGATA
>NZ_NHRY01000191.1 GCF_002937115.1 Rhodopila globiformis
GGCGGGGGTGATGGGAGGCGTTGGTTTGCTGGTGCGTCCCGGGCGGGGACAGCGTGGTTGATGGGGTATTTCTGTTCGCACAGAGATGGACTGAGGGACGCCGAGGGCCGCAGAGGTCAGGGGGACATTGCGCAGTTCGAGTGCGGATGTCGGTGTCGTGGCGCGGGCGTTTCAACCGTCATGCCGGGCGAAGGCCAGGCATCCACGCCTTGCGGTGCCGCTATCAGTAAATGCGTGGATGGCGGCCCGGAGCCTGTGCCCGGTCTTGTCCCGGGTAGCCGCCATGACGGAACGGGCGGTTCACTGCCGCACGGGGGTCGGACGGCAGCGGTTTGCTGTAGTAATACGGTTCCCGAAAGATTTTGGTCGTTTTTCCGCGACTGTTGGTACGGCTCGTGCTGGCCCGAGGGGTGACGGATCCGCCAATTTTTCCCGGGAACGGTCATGCTCTGGATCGCGGCAGGAGGCGGCCTGAGGGCCCTGAACCTGGCGTCTTGGCGCTTTATCGGTCGAACCAACCTCACCGGCCACCGGTGTTGCACACCCATCACCGCCGGAGCGGCTGCGAGGGTCCTGTCAACGCCAAGACGCCAAGATGCCGGAGCGCCCGTCGCCGTCCGGCCGGTTATATGGTTCCCGGAAACTCTTGGCGGCTTTCCGGCGACTCCTGGTGCGGTCTGCGTTGGCCTGAAGAGTGACGAAACCGACAATCTTTCCCGGAAACCTTATAACTCTCTGGTGACCCGTCCGGACGATCGTGCCGCACGCCCGTCGCCTGTGGCCTCCACCAGCCGGCACCGGCCCATGTCGGCCACGACATGGTGAAAACGCCCACGCCGCGGACCCTCTGCTTCACCACCGATCAAACCGCCTTCCTTCACTGCTTCGTGCACGCAATCGACTGAACCGTGACTGTGCGGCGGCCGCCGTCGCGTGCAAGCTCGTTGCTTGAGGGGAGTCGTTGCTCTGAATGCATACGCGTGTCCTGACCCTTATCCTGGCGCTGCTGGCGCCGGTCGCCGCCGCATATGCCAGGGACAAGGCCGTGCCGCCGGCGGCAATGGCTTGCGCGCCCGAAATCACCGCCGCGGAGCGGGACTTCGCCTTGCCCCCGAAGCTGCTGCATTCCATCGGCATCGTCGAGAGCGGCCGGCCGGACCCCGCCAGCGGGCGTGTGGTGCCCTGGCCGTGGACCATCAACGTACTTGGCGTCGGTCATTTCTTTGCAACAAAGGAAGACGCGATCGAGGCCGTGCGCGTTCTCCAGGCGCTTGGCATCCGCTCCATCGACGTCGGGTGCATGCAGGTCAACCTGATGCACCACCCGAACGCCTTTGCCTCGCTGGACGAAGCCTTCGACCCGCGCAGCAATGCCCGCTACGGCGCCCGCTTCCTCAGCGCCCTGTATCATGAGATTGGCAGCTGGCCGCAGGCGGCGGCGGCCTATCACTCGCGCACGCAGGACGAAGGCGCCAACTACGAGACACGCGTGATGGCGATCTGGCCGCTGGCGAACCGGTTCCCGGACGCCACGCTGCAACTGCGCGCCCACGCCACGGCGCCGGTGGAGAACCTCAGCAACTACACTCCGGCATTCGCCGCCCAGGTCCGGCAGATGCATGCCGATCTCGCCCGCCTTGCTGCCATGTCGGCGCCGGTGGTCCGGAAGCGCGCCCGGCCCGGCCGGCCTGATGCCCGCGGCTACACCGCGGAACTGGCGGCCGAGATGCGGCAGGCGGCCCGGTTACCCGTCCGGCATGCGTCCCCTCTGTCCCAGCCGCGCGGCCGGGTCGGCATCCGGATCGCCAGCCGGGACGACGAATAACCGCCGGGCGACCCGGCCGGCATCCGGGACGACGAATAGCCCCTGGGCGGCCACGCCGGGGCTGGCCGCGCAGCCGCGTGGTAGCGCAACGCCGCCGGGTTCTCTATATCCCCCGGCATGAGCACCGCCTTCGTCAAGATGCATGGCTGCGGCAACGACTTCGTCATCCTTGACGAACGCGCCGGTTCGCGCGCGCTGAGCCCGGAGCAGGCCGCCTTCCTCGCCAACCGCCACACCGGCATCGGCTGCGACCAGGTCATCGCCATCCAGCCTTGTTCGACGGCCGACGCCTTCATGCGGATCTGGAACCCCGACGGGTCGGAGGCCGGCGCCTGCGGCAACGCCACACGCTGCGTCGCCGACATCCTGATGCGTGAGGCCGGCCGCGAGGCCGTCACCATCCGCACCGTCTCCGGCGACCTACATGCCATCCGCGGCGCCGACGGGCTGATCACTGTCGATATGGGACCGCCGCGGCTCGACTGGGCCGACGTTCCGCTGGCCGAACCGATGGACACGCTGCGGCTCGGCCTGCCGGGCGAGCCCGCCGCCGCCAGCATGGGCAACCCGCACGCCACCTTCTTCGTCCCCGACCTCGACGCCGTGCCGATCGGCCGGCTCGGGCCGGAGATGGAGCATCATCCGATCTTCCCGCAGCGCGCCAATATCGGCTTTGCGCACATCATCAACCCGGAGACGATCCGGCTGAAGGTGTGGGAACGCGGCGCCGGGCTGACGCTGGCCTGCGGCTCCGGCGCGTGCGCCACGCTGGTCAACGCGCATCGCCGCGGCCTGGCGCAGCGCCGCGCACAGGTCATCGTCGACGGCGGCACGCTGACCATCGCATGGCGCGACGACGGCCACGTGCTGATGACCGGCCCCGCCGTCACCGCCTTCCACGGCGAGATCGCGTTGCCCAAGGTCCCGCTGGCCAAGGTCCCGCTGGCCAAGGTCCCGGCGGCATGACCGAGATCGTCACCTTCGGCTGCCGCCTGAACACCTATGAGAGCGAGGTCATGCGCGGCCTCGCCGCCGGCCAGGGGGAGCATGCGTCCGATACGGTGATCGTCAACACCTGCGCCGTCACCGCCGAGGCCGAGCGCCAGGCCCGCCAGGCCATCCGCAAGCTTGCCCGCGAACGCCCCGAGTCCCGCATCGTCGTCACCGGCTGCGCCGCGCAGATCGACCCCGCCGCCTGGGCCGCGCTGCCGAACGTGCAGCGCGTACTGGGCAACGACGACAAGCTGAAGCCGGAAAGCTGGGAAGAAGGCGCCGGTTCCGCCGTCTCCGACATCATGGCGGCGACGGAGACGGCGGCGCATCTGGTGACCGAGTTCGCCTCTCGCGCCCGCGCCTTCGTGCAGGTGCAGCAGGGGTGCGACCACCGCTGCACGTTCTGCATCATCCCGTTCGGCCGTGGCCCCAACCGCTCGGTGCCCATCGGCCGGATCGCCGAGCAGGTGCGCACGCTGGTGCGGCAGGGGTTCCAGGAGGTGGTGCTGACCGGGGTCGACATCGCCTCCTACGGGCCGGACCTGCCGGGGCATCCGACGCTCGGGCAGATGATCCGCCGGGTGCTGGCTGCGGTGCCGGACCTGCCGCGGCTGCGGCTGTCCTCGATCGACCCGGCGGCGATCGACGCTGAGCTGTGGCGGCTGTTCGCCGAGGAGCCGCGGCTGATGCCGCATCTGCATTTGTCGCTGCAGGCCGGCAGCGACCTGATCCTGAAGCGCATGCGCCGCCGCCATGGCCGTTCGCAGGCGCTGGACATCATCCGCCTCGCCCGCGAGCTGCGCCCCGGGATCGCCATCGGCGCCGACTTGATCGCGGGATTCCCGACCGAGACGGACGAACTGTTCGAGGAGACGCTGCGCTTCGTGCAGGAAGCCGCGGTGCCCTACCTGCACGTGTTCCCCTACAGCGAACGTCCCGGCACCCCCGCCGCCCGCATGCCCGCCGTGCCGAAGCCCGTGCGCAAGGAACGCGCGGCGCGGCTGCGGGAGGCAGGCCAGGCCGAGGCGCATCGTTTCTTCAACGGCCAGATCGGCCACATCGTTTCGCTGCTGACCGAAGCGGACCAGCTCGGCCACAGCGAGCATTTCGCGCCCGTGCGCCTGGCCCGTCCCGCCGCTCCCGGGCGGCTGATGCGGGCTTTGGTCACCGGGTCAACCGGCGAGCAACTCTTGGCGGAGGCGGCCTGATGGCCCTGGGTTTCTTTTCGAAGCTGAAAGATGGCCTGTCGCGCAGTTCGCAGAAACTGTCCGGCGGCATCAGCGCGGTGTTCACCAGGCGCAAGCTGGATGACGAGGCGCTGGAGGAACTGGAGGATCTGCTGATCTCGGCGGACCTGGGCACCACGTTGTCGAGCCGGATCATCGCCCAGTTCCGCCGCTCGCGCTTCGGCAAGGAGGTCACCGACGCGGAGATCAAGCAGTCGCTGGCCGAGGAGATTTCCGAAACCCTGAAGCCGGTGGCGAAGCCGTTCGTGCTGAACCCGGCGCTGAAGCCGCATGTCGTGCTGGTGGTGGGGGTGAACGGCACCGGCAAGACCACCACCATCGGCAAGATGGCGCAGTGGTTCCACGAGCAGGGCAAGAAGCCGGTGATGGTCGCCGGCGACACCTTCCGCGCGGCGGCGGTGGAGCAGTTGCAGATCTGGGGTCAGCGCACCAACACGCCGGTGGTGGCGGGCGGGAAGAACGCGGACTCCGCCGGGTTGGCGTTCGACGGGCTGACGCAGGCGAAGTCGCTCGGCGCCGACGTGCTGCTGATCGACACCGCCGGGCGGCTGCACAACAAGGCGGCGCTGATGGACGAACTGGCGAAGATGATCCGGGTGCTGCGCAAGCAGGACGAGACGGCGCCGCACTCCGTGCTGCTGGTGCTGGACGCGACCACGGGGCAGAACGCGATCCAGCAGGTGAAGGTGTTCCGCGAGATGGTGGCGGTGACGGGGCTGGTCGTCACCAAGCTGGACGGCAGCGCCCGCGGCGGGATCGTGGTGGCACTGGCCGAGGAGTTCGGCCTGCCGGTGCACGCGGTGGGTGTCGGGGAGCAAGCCGGCGATTTGCGGCCGTTCGATGCGATGGACTACGCGCGCGGGCTGGTGGGGGCCGAGGCGGTTTCGTAGCGTTACGGATCTTGCCGGCGGCGCGGGCCGTTTCCCTCCGGTGCGGGCTGTTCCCCTCCGGTGCGGTCCATTGCCCCTCCGTCATGGCCGGGACAAGCCCGGCCATGACGATGGAGCAATGGACCGCAGCGGCAGTAGCCACAGCCCCGCCGTCCAGCTAGCTTCGCGCCCCGCTCCAACCAGCACGAACGGAGTCCACCATGCCGCTACGCTGCGACCTGATCATCCGCGACGCGACCGTGTTCGACGGCCTCGGCAGCCCACGCGTCCACACCGACGTCGGCGTCAGGGGCGACCGGATCGTCGCCATCGGCGACCTCGGCGCCGCGGAAGCCGGCCGCGAGTTGGACGCCGACGGCCTGGCGCTGGCCCCCGGCTTCATCGACGCCCACACCCACGACGACCGCGCCGTGCTGTGCGGGCCGGACTGCATGCTGTGTAAGATGTCGCAGGGCGTCACCACCGTCGTCGTCGGCAACTGCGGCGTTTCCCTGTCGCCGGTGCGGATGACCTCGCGCCCGCCGCCGCCGCTCGACCTGATCGGCGACGCGACTTGGTACGCCTTCGACCGCTTCGGCGAATACGCCGATCGGCTTGTCCGCGACCCGCCGCCGGTCAATGCCTACGCGCTGATCGGCCACATGTCGCTGCGAATCGAGGCGATGAACGGCGACACCCAGCGCGCCGCGACGGAACGCGAGGCGGCGCGCATGCAGGCCCGCCTGCGCCAGGCGCTGGCCGAGGGCGCATCCGGCTTCTCCACCGGCCTGTACTATCCGCCCAACATGATGGCGCCGACCGACGAGGTGATCGCCGTCGCCGAGGCGCTGCGCGGTGTCGGCGGGATGTATGTCACGCACATGCGCGACGAGGCCGGCGACGTGCTGCTGTCGATCGAGGAAACCCTGAAGATCGGCCGCGCCGTCGACGTGCCGGTGGTGATCAGCCACCACAAGTGCACAATGCCGGAGAATTTCGGCCGCAGCGCCGAGACCCTGCCGATGATCGACAAGGCCGCCGCCGGGCAGAAGGTCGATTTCGACGTCTATCCCTACGCCGCCGGCTCCACCGTGCTGATGCCGAACCGGCTGCGCGACGACGTGCCGGTGCGGATCACCTGGTCGGTGCCGCACCCGGAACTCGCCGGCCGCATGCTGGCGGACATCGCCCGGGAGTGGCAGCTCGAGCCACGCCAGGCCGCCGAACGCCTGCTGCCGGCCGGGGCAATCTACTACCAGATGGACGAGTCCGACGTGCAGCGCATCATGGCCCACCGCCTGGCGATGATCGGCAGCGACGGATTGCCGCATGACGCCTACCCGCATCCCCGCTTGTGGGGCACGTTTCCGCGCGTGCTCGGCCATTACGCCCGCGACCTGAATCTGTTCAGCCTGGAGGAGGCGGTGCGCAAGATGACCGGCCACACTGCTTCGGTGTTCGGCATGGTGGACCGCGGCGTGATCCGCGAGGGCGCCTATGCCGACATGGTGCTGTTCGATCCGGACACGGTGTGCGACGCCGCCACCTACGAGGCGCCGACGCGGCCAGCCATCGGCATCCTGGAGACCTGGGTCAACGGCCAGTCCGCCTACGTCGCCGGCGAGGGCGCGACCGCGGCACGCGCCGGGCGGCTGGTGACGCGCAACCAGCCCTGAGGGCGGTGGGTTTACGGAACGGGTGCATACGCGCGGGACGGTGCTGCCATACTGTCTGCCGTTCCCTCTCCGTCATGGCCGGGCGTGTCCCGGCCATCCGCCCCGCGGCCGTTGAAGCGCAGATGGCCGGGACACGCCCTACGCAATGCACACATCCTGGAAAAGAGTCGGAAATGACCGTAAAATCAAGTACTTGCCTGGGCGCCAAGAGCGTTCCCCCATCGTCATGGCCCGGCTTGTCCGGGCCACCTGTCGCGGCACAAGTGCTGGAATAGGTGGCCCGGACAAGCCGGGCCATGACGAAAGGGAAACGCCGCGGCGGACCGTTTCCGAGATGTGTGCATCCTGTAGGGACACGCCCGGCCATGACGGAGAGGGAATTGTCCTTTTCAGCGCGCAGAAGGGGCCGTCACCAGTAACGGGAAAGAATCGATATCTCAGCACTCCAGCCGATAGACCCGCCGCGCCGTCCCGGCGAAAATCGCTGCCTTCTCATCGGCCGAGCATCCCGACGCCAGCCGCTTCAGCGCATTGAACAGCGTGGCAAAGCCGATTCCCATTTTCTCCACCGGGAAGTTGCTTTCCGCCATGCACCGCCCGGCGCCGAACAATTCGATGCAGGTTTCCACATAAGGCCGCCAATGCGCGGCAAGCTGCGCGGATGACGGCGGCGCGTCGATCCCCATGTAGTCGTAGGCCGCCAGCCGCATCATCATCCCGCCCAGCTTCATCGTCACGTTCGGGCACCTCGCCAGGTCCGTCACCGACCGCTTCCAGTCGGCGAACACCTCGTCCCGCTTGCCGGCATACCGCCCATAGCCCAGAGGCCCGCCGCAATGCCCGACGATGATGTTGGTCCCCGGGAACGCCCGGGCGAGGCCGGTGATCTCCGGAATCTGCGGATGGAATCCCCACGCATCCAGTGACAGCCCCAGCGCCGACAGCCGCGCCAGCCCGGCGCGGAAATCCGGCCGCAGATAAAGCCCCGGCTGCATGTCCGGCGCGCTGTTGCCGATGACCGGGTCCGCATCGTACCCCGCCGAGTGCCGCACGCCGCGAAATCGGCCGCCGCCGGCGCGGATATGCGCCTCCAGCACCGGCGTCACCCAGTCGCCCGCCGTCAGATCGGCGAAGCCGACGATCCCGGCAGCGACGCGGGTCGTGCCGTAGCCGCCGCTGTCGCTCATGGCGGCGATGCCGGCGACGAACTCGGTCTCGCCCACCGGGCGCATCGGCGCCGGACCCGAGGCGCGATACATCGAGTGGCACTGCAGGAACACGCTGCCGATGACGTTGTGGCCGGTGGCGCAATCGGCCAGGTACTCGTGCAGCAGGTAGCGCAGCGACGGCACCTCCCACGATTCGCCCTGCGCGCCGCCGGTGCGGTGCCAGAAATGATGATGCGTATCGATGATCGGCAGGTCGGGCTCGAGGATCGGCTCGGGCGGCGCCTTGGCCAGCCAGTCCTCGCGCGGCGGGAAGATCCGGCCGAAGGCAGTCTTGCTGTGCGTGGCGCTCATCGGCGCTTCCTCCGTGTTATTGGCTGCGGGGGGCGATTTCCGCACGAAGGCAGCGTGTGCTCAAGCCACGCGGCCGCAACCGGTGGCCTGAGCACGGCAGGCGTGGCCTATTTCGCCGCGGCCATGCGCTTGCCGCCCGGGCCGATCAGGCCGGGGTAGGGGGCCTTGAAGCGGTAGATGGTGCCGGTGACCGCACCCTCCATGTAGATGTACTGGTTGTTCTCGCCGCCGAAGGCGAAGTTGGTCGCCGCGGTGTCACCGTTCGGCAGTGGCACGAAGCCCAGGATGATGCCGTGCGGATCATACTCCATGACGCCGCCGATGCCGCAGGCCGCCCACAGGTTGCCATGCGTATCATAGTGGATGCCGTCCGGGCCGCCGTTGCCGGGATTGTAGCTGCCGGCGGTGGCGAAGAAGAAGGTCTGGTGGCTCGGGTCCTTGGCGCACATCGCGCAGGCCGGCCTCGGGCCGGTCAGGAACGAGTAGTACAGCATCCGGTTGGACGCATAGTCGGCGACCGCCATGCTGTTGTCGTCGGGCGAGACGGCGATCCCGTTCGGGAAGCTGCCGGTGGTGATCAGGCGCCGCAGCACGCCGTCCTTCGAATACTGGTACACTGCGCCCATCTTGTCAGCCATGTCCGGTCCCGGGCCGGTGCCCCACGGATCGGTGAAGTACAGATTGCCCTCGGCGTCGAAATCGAGGTCGTTCGGCCCCTTGAACAACTGGTTGCGGAACGTGTTGACCACCGTGCTGAGTTTCTTGCTCTGCGGATCCCAGACCATGATCCCTTCATGCCGCGTGGTCAGGTACAGCTTGCCATCATGCCAGCGCGTGCCCTGCGGCTCGCAGCCGATGTTGTACTCGGACGGCGGGTTGCAGTTGAATGCCGGCACCAGCTTGGCATCGGGAGTCAAATAGGAAACCCAGCCGGTATCGATCGCGACGAACCAGAAGTTGCCGGAATCGTCGAACGCGCCGCCCTCCAGGAACTTGCCTTGCGGCTTGTCGTGGATATCGGCGAACAGCGACACCGGCCCGACGCCGGGCGGCGGCGGCGGCAATCCCCAGGGATGACCGAACTCGTGCTGCGGCAGCCCATGTCCCGATTGTCCCTGTGCCGACTGCATATGTTCAGATTGTCCTTGCCCCTGCTGCTGGGCGAACGCGCCGCTGCCCAGGCCGAAAATCCCGGCCAGGGCCAGGGAAAATATACAGGCGATCTGTTTTTTGCTGATTGTCACGTCGATTCCTTCCCCTTATCGCGCCAGTGTGATGTTGCCGAGACGTTTCCTGGCGCTCATGCCGACGTGGGCGTTCGCGGCGGGTCTCGCATTCGCGTATTCGTGCTTCCCGCCGAGTTGACCGGCCGCGCCGGCCGCGCTGACGCCGGGCTGGCAACATCACGAACAAGGTGATAGGCAGCGCCGCCACTCAACCGACCGGAGGCACCCTATGGCCGCGATCGCCGACATTACCGCCCGTCAGATCCTCGACAGCCGAGGCAACCCGACCATTGAGGTCGAAGTCATGCTGGAATCAGGCGCGATCGGCCGGGCCGCGGTGCCCTCCGGCGCCTCGACCGGCGCGCATGAGGCGGTGGAGCTGCGCGACGGCGACGCCGCCCGCTTCGGCGGCAAGGGCGTGCTGAAGGCCGTTGCCAATGTCGAGGGCGAGATCCTGGACGCCATCAGCGGCATGGAGGCGACCGACCAGGTGGTGATCGACAACGCCCTGATCGACCTGGACGGCACGCCGAACAAGGCGCGGCTGGGCGCGAACGCGATCCTGGGCGTGTCGCTGGCGGTGGCGAAAGCCGCGGCCGAGGATGTCGGCCTGCCGCTGTACCGCTATGTCGGCGGCGCCTATGCGCGCACCCTGCCGGTGCCGATGATGAACATCGTCAACGGCGGCAAGCATGCCGACAACCCTATCGACCTGCAGGAATTCATGATCCAGCCGATTTCCGCGCCGACGGTGGCGGATGCGGTGCGGATGGGCTCGGAAGTGTTCCAGGCGCTGAAGAAGGGCCTGCACGATGCCGGCCACAACACCAACGTGGGTGACGAAGGCGGCTTCGCCCCGAACCTGAAGTCGGCTGACGAGGCACTTGGCTTCATTGCGAAGGCGGTCGAGAAGGCCGGCTACCGCGTGGGCGAGGACATCACCTTCGCGCTGGATCCCGCCTCCACCGAGTTCTTCAAGGACGGCAAGTACCACCTGGAGGGCGAGGGCAAGGTGCTGGACGGCGAGGCGATCATTCGTTATTATTCCGATCTCGTTTCGCGCTACCCGATCGTGTCGATCGAGGACGGCTGCGCCGAGGACGACTGGGACACCTGGAAGCTGATGACCGAGACGCTGGGCAACAAGATCCAGATCGTCGGCGACGACCTGTTCGTGACGAACCCCGAGCGCCTGCGCCGCGGCATCCAGCTTGGCTCGGCCAACGCCATCCTGATCAAGGTCAACCAGATCGGCACGCTGTCCGAGACGCTGGAAGCGGTGGAACTGGCGCAGCGCGCCGGCTGGAAGGCGGTGATGAGCCACCGGTCGGGTGAAACCGAGGATGCAACGATCGCCGATCTGGCGGTGGCGACGAACTGCGGGCAGATCAAGACGGGGAGTTTGGCGCGCAGCGACCGGATCGCGAAGTACAACCAGCTGATCCGCATCGAGCAGGGGCTTGGGGACGCCGCGCGGTACGCGGGACGCACGGTCCTGCGGGGATAGGGGCGTCGTTGCTGCGGCGCCGACGCCTGGTCGGCGCCGTTGCTCCATCGCCATGGTTGGGCTGTCCCCATAGGCGCTACAGCAGACCGCAGGTCGGTTGGGACACTGAGGCCCCCTGTCCTCATCGTCATGGCCCGGCTTGTCCGGGCCACCTGTTCCAGCACATGTGCCGCGATAGGTGGCCCGGACGAGNCTCGGAAACGGTCCGCCGCGGCGTTTCCCTTTCGTCATGGCCCGGCTTGTCCGGGCCACCTATTCCAGCACGTGTGCCGCGACAGGTGGCCCGGACAAGCCGGGCCATGACGATGGGGGAACGCTCTCGGCGCCCAGGCAAGCACTTGATTTTACAGTCATTTCCGACTCGTTTCAGAGATCTGTGCATCCCGTAGGGACACGCCCGGCCATGACGATGAGGGAGCGCCGTCGCCCTGTCTCAATCGACCTGCGGCCTGCTGTAAAATGGCCGGACGGGCGGCACAGGCGTTGCTATACCGTCATGGTAGGCGCAGACCCACCATCCACGCCTTCGCCTGTATCAGCACCGCAAGGCGTGGATGGCGGCCCTTCGGCCGCCATGACGGGGCGGTGACGGGCTGGCCCGTTACCGTCCCGTCACCTCGATCACCGCATCCGCCGCGAATACCCCCTCGCCCTCCGGCATCGCGAACACCGGGTTCAGGTCGATCGACTGCAGCCGATCCCCCGCCGCTACGGCGAACGCCGACAGCCGCGACAGCATCTCGGCCAGCGCCTTCACATCCGCCTTCGGCCGTCCGCGCGCGCCCAACAGCAGCGGCGCGCCCTTGATCGAGCGGATCATCGTTTCGGCGACGTCCGGCCCGAACGGGCAACGATGGAACACGACGTCCTTCATCACCTCGACGAAAATCCCGCCCAGTCCGAACATCGCCATCGGCCCGAACACGGGGTCGCGATTGATGCCCAGGATGCACTCCACGCCGCCCTTCAGTTGTTTCGCCACCAGCACGCCCTCGATCCGGGCTTCGGGCACCGCCGCCTTCGCCCGTTGCAGTAGCAGGTCGAAGCCCGCGCGGACGGCGCCGGCATCGCCGACATCCAGCAGCACGCCGCCGATTTCCGACTTGTGGACGATGTCCGGCGACAGGATCTTCAGCACCACCGGGAAGCCGAACCGTTCCGCCGCCGCGACGGCCTTCCCGGCGGTGGCGCAGGCGGCTTCGGGGGCCGAAGTGATTCCCGCTGCCGCCAGCAACCGTTTCGCCTCGGCTTCCGTCGGCGCCGTCCCCGGCAGTGTCACTTGCGCAACGATTGGCGCTGCGGCCGGGGCAGGGGCGGCGAAGGCGGCGCCGAAGCGGCCCATCGCGTCGATCGCCACCACGGCGCGCGTCGGATCCTCGTGCACCACCCAGCCGTCTGCCTCCAGTTCGTTACGTCCTTCCGGTGGCACAATGACCGAAAGAACGTAGAGCCGATCGGGATATTCCGCGCGAACCAGGTTGAGCTGCTCGCGGATGGCGGGCCAGCGGCGGGCCGAGGCGGTCATGCTGAAGAAGCCCAGCACCGATGCGTAGCCGCCGTCGCGCACCATCGACTCCATGAACGTCTTCACCAGCGTCACGTCGTTCGACACCTGCGCGGTCGCGTCCACCGGGTTACGCGGGCCGCAGAACGGCACCAGCTCCCGCAGCCGCGCCTGGGCGTCCGGCGGCATCTCCGGCATCGGCAGGCCGAGGTGCTCGGCGACGTCGCTGATCAGCACGCCGGCGCCGCCCGAGACGGTGATCACGCCGAGCGTGTTCCGCACCGGATAGATCTTCCGTGTCGCGGTATGGGCGATGTCCAGCATCTCCTCGCTGTTGCGCGCGCGGAACACACCGAACTCCTGCATCACCGCCTCGGTCACGGCGTCGTCGCCGGCGATCGAGGCGGTGTGCGACTTCGCCGCCTTGCCGCCCAGTTCGCTGTGGCCGACCTTCTGCATCACAATTGGCTTTTTCGCCGCCCGTGCGGCTTGCAGCGCGGCGACCAGGCCGGGCGCCTCGCGGATGCCCTCGGCGTACACGGCGATGACGTCGACCTCGGGATTCTCTGCCAGCCAGCCGATGCATTCGCCGACGGTGACGTCGCCTTCATTGCCGGTCATGACGCACAGCGAGGCGCCGATGCCCCGGTTGCGCGCCAGGGTATAAAGGTGCGTGCCGTAGGCGCCGGACTGGCTGGCGATGCCGATGCGTCCCGGCACCGGCCAGCCGCTGTCGAACGAGGACGAGAACGTTGCATAGTACGATCGCCGCGCGTCGAACACGCCCAGGCAGTTCGGGCCGAGGATGCGCATGCCGTGGGCGCGGGCGACGGCGATCAGCCTGTCCTGCGCCGCGGCGCCGGCGTCGTCCATTTCGGCGAAGCCGGCGGTGAACATCACCACGGCCTTGACGCCGCGCTTGCCCAGGTCCTCGATCGCCGCCGGAACGAGTTCTGCCGGTACCGCAACGATCGCGACGTCCGGCGGCTCCGGCAGATCGGCGACCGAGGGATAGGCCTTCAGCCCCTGGATTTCCGCCCGGTTGGGATTGACCGGATACAGTGCCCCCGGAAAATTCTGTGCGCGCATATAGGCAATTGGCCGGCCGCCGATGCGCGTTGGATCGGAGGAGGCGCCGAGCACGGCGACCGAACGGGGGGCAAGCAGCGGGGTCAATCCGGCGAAGCGTGACATGATCCTGGACGGTTCCTCGTTTCCTGACTTTGGTAGTCGGGTATCGAGGGGCGATCCTGGACCGGGGCGGCGCATACCGCAACCGCGGCGCCATCAGCCGGATGCGGGCGGCGAGGCGGCGCCGCCCGCACACCGGTTACCAGCCGCCGAACCAGACGCCGATGCCGTGGACGATGCCGACGGGGAAGAAGGCGGCGCTGGCAATCAGCAACGGCCGCGCGCCATGGGTGGCGCAGAACACGATCGAGGTCAGCCAAGCCGAATAGCAAACGGCCACGCCCAGCAGAAATGTCAGCGCGGTCTGCAGGTCCATGGCGCCAAAGCGAGTCCTCCGCATAATCCGGGCTCCTGCTGTCAGGGGATTGCGTGATGAAGCTAATGCGTGGAGCGGCGGACTTCCATCCCGGCGGACCTGACAATTGGTTTCACCGCGCAGAGTTGCACAGGCATAAGCCGGAATAATCATCATTCAGTGATATGCGTCGGATGGTCGGCCGGCTCTGCAGGCGGGCGGCAAAAGCACGTTTTGCGGACGATCAGCGTCGCGCCAGGGAAGGCGTGGCCGTTCGGGAGAATAAAATATTGGCGATAGAAAGTTATGGTAAGCGCCTTGCGGGTGGTGAGGTGCATCAAGTGTCATTTCCCCGTCATAGCCTCGCCGCACAGGAAAAGAGGCATCCGAACGCGTGTCGATGCTGTCGCTTCACAGCATCTGTTGCAGTTTTTGTTGTGCATCACGGGGATTTGCCGTTTCAACGGAACTAATATCGACCTAACAATCGTACCGAGATTGAGGGCTCCCACTGTTAAGTCATGAAGCATCACCATTTCGTTAACGGCGGCAGATGCGCGGGTGTTATAGATTTCGCCTATCCACATGCCGTGGCGTTGCGCGTCGGCAAATATCTTCTTGCTATGCCGGGCCGACGTGTCCGAGGCAGTACGGCCAATATTACGAGATGTTGATGCGACGTTACGAAACCGGCGCGAACCAGCAGGCGCGTGGGGCGGAGAGAGGGGCATGAGACGCGGCCATCCGTTCCGGATCGGAGATTGGGTCGAAGTCAAATCCGCCTCGCGCGTGCTGGCAACACTCGATCGCCATGCTTCCCTGGACGGCCTGCTCTTCATGCCCGAGATGGTGCGGTACTGCGGACAGCGGTTGCGGGTCGCCGCCCAGATTCAACTGAAGCGTCGCCGGGGGCAGGGTCCTTGCTGCATGAGCGACACCGTCAACCTGGAAACCCGCTGTGATGGCAGCGGGCACAACGGGTGTAGCGACGGCTGTCTGATGCTCTGGAAAGCCGCCTGGCTGACCCCGGCCGATGGTCCCGCGGCTGACGCGGCGACAGCCAATGCCGAGCGCCTCGCGGAAGCTGCCGCTCTGTCCGCGCAGCATGCAGCCGCGGCCGGCACCCGTTGCCAGTTCCCCAGGTCCGGATCGGCCGCCGGGATGGTGCCGCGCATGGCGACGCCGCGCCATCTGGTGGACGCTGCGAGCCGCCAAGGTTTGCTGCCGAAATTCCTGCGCCAGGCCCTGGACAATCGCCCGAACCGTCTTCCGGCGGCGTGCGCCGGCACCAGCGGCGAGGAACGGAATGATCCGGATGGCGTCGAAAGCGCCGCGCGCCGGAAGGCTACGGCGGGACGATTCGCCATCGCGGTCCGCTCCGACCCGGCAGCCGTGATGGCGGACTGGGAGGCACTGGAACCGCAGGCGACCGCGTTCCAGACGCGCGCCTGGCTGCTTCCCCTGTATCGGATCGTGGCGCCGAAATTTGGCGCCATACCGCTGTTCGTCACGGTCCGCGACCGGGACTCCAACCGCCCGCTGATGCTGCTGCCGCTTTGCATCAGGCGGCGGTGGGGGCTCGTCGTGATCGAGTTCCCCGATTTCGGCGTCACCGACTACAACGCGCCGCTTCTGTCGGCCGGGATCGACCTGGATGCCGCGCAGACCCACGAACTCTGGGGCGAGATCTGCGCGCGCCTGCCGCCCGCGGACATGGTGCTGTTCGACAAGGTACCTGGAACGGTATTCGGGCGCAACGTACCGCTTACGAAACTAAAGGGGGTGAGGATCCAGGATCAGCGGGCCTGGGCGCTTTCCCTGCCAAAGACCCGCGAGGAGTACGACCGGACGATCCTCCGGTCCAAGGACAGGAAGGAACAGCGCCGGAAGCGGCGCAACCTCATTGACTCCGTCGGCGCGCTGACGTTTGTCGATGCGGCGAATGAACGCGAGGGACGTGAGATATTCCAGGCCTTCCGGCAGCAGCGGCGCGTCCGCTTCAAGGAAACCGGGTACCACGACATCCTGAACGAACCGGTGTTCCTCGCCTTCTGGGAGACGGTGATCTTCGAACCATGGGGCCGGTTCGCGTCGCTGTGCGCACTCAAGGCGGGGGACAGGATCGTCGCCACGCTGCTTGGGTTGCGGCACAACGATAGCTATCTTTTCCTGGCGCAATGCTTCGAATGTATCGCGGAAGGCCTGTCTCCCGGGATCGTCGCGATGGACGAGATGGTCACGCACTTGATCGAATCCGGAACGAAAGTGTTTGATTTCACGCTCGGCAATGAAGGCTACAAGCGCCAGTTCGGCGTCGAGGCGTTGCTGCTGCACGAAGGCATCTGGCCGCTGTCACCGCGGGGCTGGCTGTTTCTCCAGGCCGTGAACGCGAAACGGCACCTGAAGGCGGCGGTGTATCCGCGCATAGCAGCATACTGGAGCCAGGCACGGAACCGGCTGAAAATGCTCGCGACCCGCGCCTGGCGCCTGATCCGCCGGGGCCATTCCGGCGACGGCTGCGGCAAGCAGGGCGGCCCGGCGGCGGAACCCTGCGGGAACGACGGCGCCGGGAAAGCCCGGCGGCAAGCGGACCGCGTCCCCGACGTCGTCGCCTGATCACACCCTGTGGCGCAGCCAGCACGGGTGGCCTGGGGAGCCACCGGCGTCATCGCTCGCCGGCGGACCCGCGGCCGGATCAGTCCGCCGAGGCCAGCCCGCCAGCCAGTGCTTGTTTCGGGATCGGCTCGCCGGTGATGCCGATGACGTAGGCGCCGGCCGAGGCAAGGCCGATCGCACCGGCGACCAGCAGGGCCGGGGTGAACGAGCCGGTGGCCTGCACCACGAAGCCGGTCACCATCGGCGCCAGGGCGCCGCCGATGAAGCCGCCGAAATCCATGATCGCCCCCAGCGACGCCGCATAGCCCGGCGGCGCGCAGGCGTTGGCCAGCGACCATGACGTGCCCGACGAACTGAAGCCGAAGAACACCGCCACCGAGATCGAGGCAACGGCGATGAAGTTGCTGGCGGTTTCCGCCGCAACCAAGGTGGCGAGCGACATCACCACCAGACCGATCACCGTCAGCATCTTGCGGCTGGCGATCGCGGTCATCCCCCGCCGGGTCAGCCGATCGGCCAGGTAGCCGCCGGCGATGCTGCCGACAAGGCCGAACAGGAACGGCACCGAGGCGACGAAGCCGGTCTTCGGGATGCTCATGTGGCGCTGGATTTCCAGGTATCCCGGCAGCCAGGCGATGAACAGCCAGCCGATATAGACGTTGCCAAAGAAACCAAGAATCAGCCCCCAGGTGGCGCGGAAGCCGAACAGCCGGCCCCAGGAGGAGAGCTGGACCGGATGCTCCTCGGGCGCCGTGCCGCCGTCGTAGAGGTAGGCGCGGTCGGTCTCGTCCAGCGTCGCGGGGTCGAGGTCGCGGTAGACCGCGTACCAGACCACGGCGAGGATGAAGCCGACGATCCCCATCAGCACGAACATCCAGCGCCAGCCGGCGACCAGCATGATGGGCGTGAGCAGGGCAGGGGCAATGGCGGTGCCAAGCGACGGGGCGCCGTTCCAGATGCCGACGCCCAGCGCCTGGTCGCCTTCGTGGTACCAGTCCTTCACCACCCGCGCCGCGGTCGGGAACATCGGCGCCTCGCCGGCGCCCAGCACGGCGCGGGCGACGATGAACTGGCCATAGCTGGCGATGAATCCAGCCGCGGCCTGGGCGAGCGACCAGACGATCAACGAGGCGGTCAGCACCCGCCGCGGCTTGCCGTGGTCGACCAGGGCGCCGGCAAACAGCAGGGTGAAGGCATAGGGCCAGAGGAACGCCGACAGCAGCACGCCCATTTCGGCGACTGATATGCCAAGTTCATCGCGGATCAGCGGATTCGCGACCGACAGCGTGCCGCGATCCATGTAGTTGACGACGGAAATGATAAATATAAGTAACAAGCCGGTGCTCTGCATCGACTTGATGCGTTGCGTACGGGCTGGGCGCGTGACGCTTGTCATGACAATCTCCCTGGGCATTCAATTATTTTGTTATTGTTAATGTAACGATACGGCAGCGTAAGCGGGCTTCAGCCATCTGCCGGATTCCGCGTGCGCCTGACGAAGGTCAACTGGGATATTTAGCAGGTGTCAAACTACAAAGTCTTCATCAATCTCACGAACCGGCCAGGGCCGGGTAACTGCCGCCTATCCCGCGGTCGGCGCGAGGTTGCCGATGGCGACGCCCTTTCCGACGCCGTCGCGGCTCTTGAACGGCGTCGTATCGATATCCTCCAGCTCGATTTCCCGTGTCAGCACCTTGCGTTTCCATTCCTGATGCTCGGTTTCCGTGGCAACGAATTCCGGCATCACCTCCCGCGCGAACAGTTCCAGGCTTTCGCAGATGTGGGTGTGGGTATTCCGGCCGGCCTGGTTCAGCAGGATGATCTGGTCGACGCGCGATTCCTGGAACCTCCGCAACTTCCGGCGAATGGTTTCAGGTGAGCCGATCAGGCCGCCGGTCAGGGCGCGTTGGGCGAGTTCCGGGTTGGCGGCTTTCCATTTCCGGTACTCGTCCCACAGGCTGACGGTACCGGGCGCGGCGCGCTCGCGGTTGCGCGCGCTGCTGTAGTAGGCCAATGAGAACTGGAAGAACGTCACGCCGTCGGCGCGGCGGCGCGCCTCCTCGTCGGTTTCAGCGCACATGAAATAGCTGACCATGGCGATGTTGCAGTTCGGCTGGTAGTCCGCCAGCCTTTGCTGCCGCCGCACGAACGCGTTGTAGTAGGCGTGTACCCAGGCATGCGCCATTTCCGCCGACAGGAACTGGAAGCCCAGCGCGCCGATGCCGCAGCGCCCGGCCAGCTCGATCGTTTCCAACTGCGAGCAGGCCACCCACAGCGGCGGATGCGGCTTCTGCAGCGGCTTGGGCAGGACGTTGCGCAGCGGGAACTTGAAATACGGGCCGTCGTATTCCCAGCCGCCGTCGCGGAACATCGGCATGATGCAGCGGACCGCGTCCTCCCACACCGCCTGCTTGTCCTCCATCCCGCGGTCGAACGGGGCAAGCTCGGTGATGCTGGCGCCTTCGCCCATGCCGAACTCGACCCGGCCGTTGCTGACGAGGTCGAGGCAGGCGACCTTCTCGGCGACCCGGGCCGGGTGGTTGGTGGTCAGCTGGATGATGCCGTGGCCGAGGCGGATCTGCTTCGTCCGCTGGCTGGCGGCGGCCAGGAAGACCTCCGGCTGCGGCGAATGGGAATATTCCTCGAGGAAATGGTGCTCGACCTCCCACGCATAATGGTAGCCAAGCCTGTCGGCCAGTTCCACCTGCGCCAGCGCGTTCTGATACAGGGCGTGCTCGGTGTCCGCCTGCCATGGGCGCGGACACTGCAATTCGTAGAATATGCCGAATTTCACGGGCGCCCTCCGGTGCGGTGTTCCTACTCACCGGTATCCTAGGCAAACCGCGCCGCGCTTGTCCAATCCGGGCCGGCGAACGCCGCAGGCCGGACAGGCTCGCCGCGACAGCCAGCGCTGCGGCGGATCAGCCGATACCTGCAGCACCAGCCTCCGTCAGGGGGCGCCGGCCAGGCCCTCGCCCATTTCGCCCACCCGCACTTTCGGATCGATGCCGGAGCGATCGGCGTGGCCGAGCAGATGCTCCTTGACTGATTCGGGCGTCGGCGGACTGCCGCCCTCGGTGCGCAGCTTCTCGGCCCAGAGCGCGGCAAGGCCGGCGACATGGGGCGCGGCCTGGCTCGTTCCGGACATGGTGGCGAAACCGCCAGCCGGCTTCGCCGACAGGATCGCCACGCCAGGCGCGCAGACGTTCACGCCTTCATTCGAGAACGGCGCGACCGCGAATTTCCCGTTTCCGCCACGTGCGACGGCGCCCACGGCCACGACGCCCTCGGCGGCGGCCGGCAGTGTCGCCATGACGCGGTACGACGGGGTTTCGCCGGCCTGACTCTCATTGCCCGCCGCCGCTATGACCAAAGCGGATTTCCCCGCCACGCCCGAATTGATCACCATTGCCATCAGCCGATCGAAGAAGCGGCCATAGGCTTGGTAGTCCGAAAGTGCCAGGGTAAGCGCCTGGTCCTGCGGCATGCCGTCGTTCACCAGCGCCCTGGCATGGCCGAGAAAGTCCAGGCCGACGGACATCGAAATGATGTCCGCGCCTTTCCGCACCGCCCACAACAGCGCCTGCTCGAGCTCCGACGTCGTCGTCGTTGCGTCCCTGTCCGCGACTTTGGCGATCAGGACATCGCCCACGCCGCGCGCGATGCCGATGCGCCGGTTGTCGACGTCGCGGCCGAAGATGATCCCGGCGCAGTGCGTGCCGTGGCCAATGGTGTCGGCCAGGGCGGTGCCGGTGAAGTCCTGGTAGTTCGTGTCGTGGACCAGGCCGGCGAACGCCGGATGCGTCGGGTCGATTCCACTGTCCAGGATCGCGGAAGAACGAAGTATCGGCCCGGGCCTGGCGCTTTGCGGCGGTTCGAAAACGGCGTATCGGACCATGCGCATAAGTATTGCTCCCGTGCCGTTATGAGTTTAGTATAGTTCCATAACGGCTGCGGGTTCGCTTTGCAACCTGCCTGGTGGCCAGGCAAAACGGGGATCACACGATGGTTGACGTTGTCATCTTCGTGCCGGGAATTTGCGGCAGTGAGCTGATGGAAGGGACCGAGACCATATGGCCGGGCACCCCGCTCGAGGCGGCCTTCGGATCCTATCCGGAAAGATACGTGCAAGCGCTGGCGAACAGCACGACAATAACCGCGCCCAGGATACTTGAATCCGTACCGCTCAGGATTGCCGGCGTCGAGGTATGGAGCTTCGACGGATACGGGCACGCACTGAAGGCGCTCCAGGCGCCCGGCATGGACTTCAGCATCGACGGCGGAACGCTGGTTCCCTGGCCTTATGACTGGCGCCGCGATATCCGCGACCTCGCCAGGCAACTGCACGACCGCCTGGCCGCTCCGGCGCTGCGGGGCAGAAGCATCGCCATCGTCGCGCATTCCATGGGCGGCCTGATCTCCCGCTACATGCTCGAGAAAATTGGCCTTCCCGCCGGCGTCACGGTGGACCTGTGCGCGCTGGTCGCGGTCCCCCACCTCGGCGCTCCGGTGGCGCTGCAAAACCTGCTTGGCCTGCGGCCCGAGATTTTCCTCAGCGCGTCGCAATGCCGGGAGGCGCTCGTCAATCCGGAATTCCCGTCGGCCTATCAGCTTCTGCCGCATCCCGACGTGCCGGCCCTGCTGCGGCAGTCGGCGGAAACCGGCTTCGTCGTGGCCGATCTTGCGGCCGCGCCGGACCTGGGGTTGGTCGCGGACAGCCTGCAAGCCGCCCGCGACCTGGCAGCTGGTCTTCCCATGATCGGCCCGGGATTCCAGCCGCCATGCCGCTACATTGCAGTCGCCGGCAATGCCCAGAAGACGATAACGAACAATTACCTCCAGCCAGGGACCGCGCTTCCGGTAACCGAGCCAACAGCGGGCGACGGCACCGTGCCGCTCTGGAGCGCCGCGCCGCCTGGAATACCGGTCCGCTACGTCGTTGCGACTCATGGTTCGATGTTTTCGGACAAGGACACGATCGCGATGCTGCAGGCGGTGCTGCGGCCAGGGCAGCCGGGCGGGCGCCTGTTCAGCCTGGATCCCGATCCGGCACAGACCGAGCTGGCGGTCGAGCCCATCGACCATTCGGTGGCGCCCGGCGCCACGTTTTCCGTTTCCGTCATCGCCGATCGGCCCACGGATCACGTCGATGCGGTGGTCGAGGTGGAGCGCCTCTTCCCTGACGGACGCCGGGAGACGGACGAGGTGCAGGTTCATTACTTGGGCGGTCTGCTTCGCAGCATTCCCCTGGAATTCAAGGCTCCCGGCGAACAGGGGGTGGTTACGTTTGCAGTGCGTTCGAACGGCGCGGCGTCGGCCTCCCCGCAGAAAAGGGCCGTCCTGGTCATTGCATCCAGGGCCGGCAACTGACGCGGCAGGCTGCGCCCGGGCGCCGCGATGGCGACGGCCGTTCCGGCTCAGGGCGGCTTCTGCTTGTCCCGCCAGCGCAGGAAGTCCTGGAACAGCGCCTGCCGCCGATCGGCGTCCATGCCGGCTTCGGGCTGGCCGCTCTGTTGCAGATAGGTGTCGAATGACGCCCGCAATTTGTTTTCCCTGGCCTGGTCCACATACTTGACCTGCAGCTGGGCCTCGGGATAGCGGGTCCAGCCGGGAAGCTGGGCGGACAGGCTCACTTCCGACCACTTCGGATGCAAGCCCGGCTGCCGGAACTGGGCGAACCGCTCGAACAGCGTGTCCACGAAACGATTGACCCGCTTCGCGCGCAGCGAATCGGGCGGCGCCGACAGGGTGATCAGCGCCGCGCCGACGGCGACCGTGTCCACCGGTTCACCCGTCCCCATCAGGCTCGGATATTGCTGCGGGCCCAGCTTGGACGGCAGGTAGTTTTCTACCAGTTGCGCGTTCAGGGGGATCGGCAGGAAGTGCAGGCCGGTGCCCGGCGGCACGGTCTGCAGCAGCGGGATAGGCGCGCCGCCGACAAGGATCATGGCCGCGCTGTCGCCCTGGCGCAGCCGTTCGAGCGCGATGCTTGCAGGATCGTTATGCAGCGCCGCCTTGACGTGCAGCTCGTCGAGCAGCGTGCGGGCCGTCATGTCGCCGCCGCTGCCTACGGGGCCGATTTCCACCTTCTGTCCGTTCAGGTCGTTCGGGCCGGCGATGTTCTTGCGCGCCAGGATATGGATCTCTTCCTGGAACAGTTTGGCAATGTACTGGACCGAGCCTTCCCGGGCGATGATGGCCCGCTGCATCGTCTGGGCCAGCGCGTCGGTCTGCACGATCGCCACGTCGACGCCCTTCAGGTAGGCAAGGTCCGCGATGTTCTGCACCGATCCTTCCCCCTGGATCGGCAGGATCCGCAGCCGATCGGCGTCGTCGAGGACGATGGCCATGTCGGCGGCGATGCGCGCGTCGGTGCTGCCGGCGGGGCCGCCAATCAGGCCGACCGTGGCGTTGGGGGCCTGCGCGATGCGGGACGGGGCCGGCGCGGCGGTCTGGGCGTGCGCCAGCAACGGCAGCAGCATGGCGGCGGCCGCCAGCCTCGTGCGGAGCAAGCCGGCGCGACGGCAGCGGCTAGTCAGCCCGGGCATCGATGGCCGCTTCATTGTCAGAACGAAACTCCCGTGCTTTTTGCATCCGCGGAAAGCCACTATACTCGCCGTCACGCCATCGTCCGTTCAGATCGAGGAGAGGAAGCCATGACCGACAACCCGTTGCGGCCGGCTCTGTTTCGCCCGGAAGCCGTCGCCGACGACACGGCGGCGCTGAACGAGGCCATGGTCGGCCTGATGACCGGCCTGCCGGACTGGTGGACCACCAGCGCCGCGGCGGCGCGCGACGGCCGCCGCCAGGGCCGCGGCCCGTTCCCGGCGCCGGTGTTCTCCCCGCGCGCCCGGACGCAGGTGATCGAGGGGCGCGATGGCAATCCGATTCCCCTGCGGATCATCGCCCCGGATACCATCCGCGGCGTGTACCTGCATATCCATGGCGGCGGCTGGGTGCTGGGGGCGGCGGACCTGCAGGATCCGCTGCTGGAACGGATCGCCGACAATACCGGCCTCGCGGTCGTCAGCGTCGAATACCGGCTGGCGCCGGAGGACCCGTATCCGGCTGGGCCGGATGATTGCGAGGCCGCGGCGATCTGGCTGGTGAACAACGCCGGGCGCGAATTCGGCTCCGACATCCTGGCCATCGGCGGCGAATCGGCCGGGGCGCATCTCTCGGCGGTCACCGTGCTGCGGTTGCGCGACCGTTACGGCTATACCGGGTGGCGCGGCGCCAACCTGGTCTACGGCGCGTTCGACCTGAGCATGACGCCGAGCCAGCGCGCCTTCGGCGAGCGCCGCCTGGTGCTGCGGACCAGCGACATGCACCAGTTCTACAACGCCTTCCTGCCGGCGATCAGCGAGCGCCGGGTGCCGGATATCTCGCCGCTGTATGCCGATCTGCGGGGGCTGTGCCCGGCGTTGTTCACCGTCGGCACGGCGGACGCGCTGGTGGACGATACGCTGTTCATGCACGCCCGCTGGATCGCCGCCGGCAACGACGCGGAGCTGGCGATCTACCCCGGCGGGGCGCACGGATTCACCCTGTTCCCGAACCGCCTGGCGGACGAGGCGGCGGCCCGGTCAGAGGCGTTCCTGCGGGCGGTCGCGGCGTAGCGGCAGGGGGCGGACGGGTCGGCGCCGACGGGGTGGCCGTTCTGATGCTGGTGGCCGCGACCGCTCTCCCGCCGGTGGGCGCGGCAGTTCTCCCGCTGATGGGCGTAGCCGTTGTCTTATCGTCATGGCCGGGTGTGTCCCGGCCATGACGATGGAGCAACAGACCGGGCCGCCTGCTATGTATGAAACGACGCCGCGTACGGCTGGATATCCGGCCCGGACACCCCATCTGCCGCCCATACTGTGAGAGGAGACCAAAATGTCCGAAAGCAACAGCCGGTACGTCGCTCAGAGCCTGATTAGCGTGCACGGGCTGCGCGCCCTGGCCGTGGTGCAGGAACGGATTGCCGAATCACGCCAGCAGGGCGACGCCTCGGCCATGGCGCGCTGGCAGAACGTCGAGGCCGAGATCAATGAGCTACGGCGCAACGCCTCGGGAAGCGGCGTCCGCGCCTGATCGCGCCGGAGGCCTGGCTGGGGCGGGAGGGATCGAACCTCCGTATGACGGAATCAAAATCCGTTGCCTTACCGCTTGGCGACGCCCCAACGGCACGACGTGATAGGTCGGTCCGCGGTCCACGTAAAGCCGGAACCGTCATCCAGTGTTGATCGCGCCGCCCCAGACCCACCAGCCGGGATGCTGCAGCCCGCCTGCCGCCTGCCGGGCCGCCGCCGCGTCGGCGAACAGGCCGAAACAGGTCGCCCCCGACCCGCTCATGCGCGCCAGCAGGCATCCCGGCGCCGCGCGTAACGCCGCCAGCGAGTCGGCAATCGCCGGCGCCAGCCGCAGCGCCGGCGCCTCCAGGTCGTTGCCGGTGGCCTGCAAGGCGGCTGCCAGCGATTCGGCGTCCCGCCAGCCCTCTGCCGGCAACACCGCCGGCGCCGAGAAGCCGCCGTCCCGGGCGCGGAACACCGCGGGCGTGGCCACCGCGACGCCGGGATTGACCAGCACCATGCCGGTGGGCGGCAGTGGCGGCGCCGGCGTCAGGATCTCGCCGATGCCCGACATCACGGCGGCGCGGCCGATCAGGCAAACCGGCACGTCGGCGCCCAGTGCCGCGGCGATCGCCGCCAGCGTCTCCCGCCTCACATCGACGCCCCAGAAGCGGCCCAGCAGGCGCAGCGCCGCGGCGGCATCGGCCGAGCCGCCGCCGATGCCGGACGCCACCGGCAGGTTCTTTTCCAGCACCAGCCGTCCGGTCGCCGGCACGCCCGCCTGCGCCGCCAGCGCCCGCGCCGCCCGCAGCACAAGGTTGTCGGCTTCGCCGTCCAGCCCGGCGGCGAACGGTCCCGTCACCGCCAGCGACAGCGCCGCCGCCGGCTCGACCGTCAGCGTATCGGCCGCGCCGGCGAACACCGCCAGGCTGTCGAGCCGGTGATAGCCGTCGAGCCGGCGCCCCACGACATGCAGGTACAGGTTGATCTTCGCCGAAGCGCGTTCGGACAGCATCGTCATCAGTCGAAGTCTTTCGGCGCTATTGCCCGCTGAGCACCGCGTCGGTGTGGCCGGACGCGAGCTTCGCCTCCAGCTTGGCGGCGTCATCCGGGGTCGGATTCAGGGTCAGGGCGCGGCGCCACTGGTACTGCGCCTCGATCTTGCGGCCGGTGGCCCAGTAGGCGTCGCCCAGGTGGCCGTTGATCGTCGGGTCCTCGGGCTCCAGCTCCACGGCGCGTTCCAGTGTCTTGACCGCGTCCTTCGCGTCGCCCTGGCGGAACATCACCCAGCCCAGGCTGTCGGTGATGGCGCCGTCGTTCGGCCGCCGCTCGGCCGCGCGCTGGATCATGTCCCGCGCCTCCTGCAGGTGGCGCCCCTTGTCGGCGTAGGAGTAGCCGAGATAGTTCAGCACGAACGGCTGGTCCGGCGACAATTGCAGCGCGCGATGGAAATCCGCGTCCGCCTTCGGCCACTGGTTTGACCGCTCCTCGGCCACGCCGCGGTCGTAGAACACCACCCAGTCCGTCGGCACCGGACGGGAGATCCGGGCGATCGCCTTGTCATAGGCGGTCACCGCCTCGGCGAAGCGCTGCTTGGTCCGCAGGATGTCGCCACGCTGCTCATCGGGCAGCGGGCTGTCCGGATAGTCGTGCGCCAGCCGCTGCAGGTCCTGCATCGCGTCGTCCGCGCGGCCGAGCCGATCGGCCAGGGCGGCGCGCTTGAGCTGCACGACGGCGATCAGCGGGTCGCTGGCGGGAATGTCGTTGAGCATACGCAACGCCAGCGTCGGCTGGTGCTCGTTCAGCAGCACGTCGGCGGCCAGCAGGCGCGCCGGGGTGAAGTCCGGCCGCAGGTCGAGCGCCAGGCGCAGCATGACCAGCGCGAAATCGTTGGCATCCTGCGAGCGCAGCAGCGCCGCGAAGGTGAAGTAGGCCTCGGCGACGCCGGCCTGCGCGTTCGGCACCGGGCGCCGGGTGACGTTGGCCAGCATGCCCGGCATGGCGATCGACAGGTCCGGCGCGACCGTCGGCAGGGCGGCGAGAATGCGCTCGGCCTCGGCGGCCTGGCCGGAGCGGGCCTGCCAGCTTGCCAGCACCTGGGTCATGCGCAGGTTGGGCTCCGCCATGTCGGTCTCGACGATGCGGTAGAGCCGTGCCGCCTGGTCGGGACGGTTGCCGGCGTCGGCGATCATCGCCGCATGCAGGGCGAACAGGCCGCGGAACCGCGGGTTCTCGACGTAGGGCCGCAGGGTGGACAGGGCGGAGTCGACCTGACCCTCGCCAAGCTGCGCCCAGGCCACCAGCATCGGCTGCAGCAGCTGCGTCATGCCCTGGCGCGGCAGGCCGTGGAACTGCTGCTCGGCGGCCTGCCACTGCCCGGCCTTGATGTCGGCGTCGGCCAGCACCAGTTGCGCCACCTGGTTGTCGGGCAGTTGCCGGGCCAGCTTCACCGTCTCCGGCCGGCCGGCGTCGAGGCAGGCCATGAATGCCGATTGCAGCAGGTCCGGATCAGTCGGGGACTGCGCCAGCGCCTTCAGCAGATCGTTGGCGGCGGTGGCGGAGTCACCCTCCGACATGGCGAACCGTCCGGCCAGGAAATTGCCGATGGCGTTGCCGCCAACCGGCTTCGCGGAACCGTCGGGCGAGAGAACGGATGCCGCGCAGGCCGACAGGAGCGTGAGCGCGAGCAGGACAGGCCGCCGGGCGGCGCGGACGTTGTGCATATGGCCACCCTAGCAGTCGTGAGTCGGCATGTCATTCATCTTACGATGATTTCAGATTACGGAGGTGAAAAGGGCAAGGCGTGGCAGGGGATTCGCACTTCGAAAGTCCTTGACACGCGATTTGGACTTGCCCGACGCGGGCATGATCGACTCTTTGGCTGAGGGTGAGCACCACGATTGCGGGAGGCCCCCTTGGATCAGTTCATCGCCT
>NZ_NHRY01000192.1 GCF_002937115.1 Rhodopila globiformis
GCGGCTTCTCTGGGCAGGTGTCCGCACCACGCCCATGCCCTACCGGTTGCTCAAGCTGGCCGATGTTTATGTTTGATAAGGATAACGATCATCCGGAAAAATTGGCTGAGGAAGGTGCGTAAGCAGGTAATTTTTTGTGCGCACAGATATTCTACAGGTTTTTACTCAACGCACCGCAGCGGTGCAGGTTAACTTTCAATCAGTTTAGATATGTCACTATGACGCGACGCCGCCGTACAAACGCGCGACCGCGCCGGCGCGATGCCGCCCGGCCACAGGTGGCGGCGCTTGCGCGCAAGACCGCTGTCGCCGGCCGCCGGCCGTGCTAAAGGAGCGCCGGCCCGCGGCGAACGACAGCGGGCGGATCCGCGGCGGTGCGAACGAAGGAGACGGTATGAAGCGGCTTCTGACGCTGGCGATGACGGCCATGCTGTGGGCGATGCCGGCCCTGGTGTTGCCCCTGGCGCCGGCCCTGGCGCTGGAAAGCGCCCCGGTCACGTCGCCGCGCGTGACCGCGACGCTGGTCACCGACGCCGATGCGATGCAGCCCGGGCAACCGTTCCGCGTCGGCCTGTACCTGCGCATGGCGGATGGCTGGCACACCTACTGGAAGAACCCGGGCGACGCCGGGGCCGCGCCGACGCTGGACATCGAGGGCGGCACCGGCTCCGCGATCGACTGGCCGACGCCGCGCCGCCTCGCGGAAGGGCCGGTGATGACCTACGGCTACACCGACCGGGTGCTGCTGCCGGTGACCGTCACGGCCAGGACCGGCGCGATCAGGGCGCATGCGCAGTGGCTGGTCTGCAAGGACATCTGCATCCCCGAGGAAGGCGACTTCGCCCTGACCCTGCCCGTCGGCCCGCCGAAGCCGTCGGTGCAGGCGCCGCTGTTCGCCGCGCACGACCGGGCGGTGCCGCGTGCCTCGCCGTGGATGACGCGGATCGCTCCGGACGGCACGCTGGTCGTGCAGGGGCCGGAACTGACGCCGCGGACCGTGACCGACGCCTGGTTCATCCCCGACCAGCCGGGCCGCATCCTGGACGGCGCGGCACAGCCGCTGTCGGTGCGGCGCGGCTTCTTCACGCTGTCGCTGAAGCCGGCGCCGGGGTTCAACGCGCGGGCCAACCTCTCGGGCGTGCTGTCGGTGCGCGACCGGTCCGGTCTGCAGTCGGACGTGATGATCGATGCCAAACCCGGGCCGGCGCCGGTCCCGGCGCTGCCGCCGCTGGGACAGGTGCTGATCTTCGCCTTCCTGGGCGGGCTGATCCTCAACCTGATGCCGTGCGTGTTCCCGATCCTGGCGATGAAGGCGGTGGCGCTGGCGCTGCACGGCGGACGGGGGCACGCGCACTCGCTGTCCTACACGCTGGGCGTGCTGGTGACGTTCATGGCGCTGGCGGCGGGGCTGCTGGCGGCGCGGGCGGCGGGCACGGCGGCGGGCTGGGGCTTCCAGTTCTCCTCGCCGGTGTTCGTCGCGGCGATGACCTGGCTGCTGTTCGCCGTCGGGCTGAACCTGTCGGGCGTGTTCCAGGTGGGCTCCGGGCTGATCGGCACCGGCAGCGGCCTGGCCGGGCGGCACGGGGTGGCGGGCAGCTTCTTCACCGGGCTGCTGGCGGTGCTGGTGGCGACGCCGTGCACCGCGCCGTTCATGGGCGTGGCGGTCGCCGCTGGGCTGGCGGCGCCGCCGGTCGTCACCCTGCTGGTGTTCGCGGTGATGGGGCTGGGACTGGCCTCGCCGTACGTGGCGCTGGCGTCGATCCCCGGCCTGGCGCGGGTGATGCCGAAGCCCGGCCGCTGGATGGAGATGCTGAAGCAGGCGCTGGCCTTCCCGATGTACGGCGCCGCGGTCTGGCTGCTGTGGGTGGTCTCGCAGGAGGCGGGGCCGACCGGCGTGCTGGCCACCGCCGCGGGGCTTGTTTTGATCGGCTTTGCCGGCTGGGTGCTGGGCGCCTCGCAGATGGCCTCGACGCACCCCCGGCGGTTCGGCCAGGCGGCGGCGGGCGTCGCGGTGCTGACCGCGCTGGCGATCCTCAGCGGCCTCAGCGCCGCGCCCGTCGGCGCCGCCACCGCCACGGCCGAGGCCGGCACCGAGGCGTTCTCGCCGCAACGGCTGGCGGCGCTGCGGGCCGAGGGGCGGCCGGTGTTCGTCGACATGACCGCCGCCTGGTGCGTCACCTGCCTGGTGAACGAGCGGGTGGCACTGAGCACGGATGCGGTGAAGCAGGCGTTCGCCGCCGGGGGCGTGACCTACATGAAGGGCGACTGGACGCGGCAGGACCCGGCGATCACCGACTTCCTGCGGCAGAACGGCCGCGACGGCGTGCCGCTGTATGTGTTCTACCCAGCGCATGGCGGCCAGCAGGTGGTGCTGCCGCAGATACTGACCGAGAGCCAGGTGCTGGACATGCTGCGGCCGTCGTAGGGCACGGCATTGGCCCGGTCGCGGCCGTTCTCTCACCGTCATGGCCGGACGTGTCCCGGCCATCCACCCCGCGCCATTGCAGCGCAGACGGCCGGGACAGGCCCGGCCATGACGATAGGGAGACGACCTCGCTACGCGCGCCCTCGGCACCTGCGAACCCGCATGTTCATGGCAGCGACCGGGATGCACCGCCGCCCGGGACGGGTACCGACCGGGGCACCGACCGGGGCGCCGGCGGATTAACCGCTTGTTTATCTCTCGCTGGCAAGGTGGCCGGACCAACGTGAATCGAGGTCCCCATGGCCGCTTCCCTGACATCGCAGGATGTCGCCCGGCTTCTGTCCGAACCCTCGGCCGAGACGCGCGCCGAACTCGCCGACAAGCTGGCGGCGGAGCTGTCCGGCTCCGAGCTGACAACCGCCGAGGCCGCCGTCGCCAAGGACATCGTGCGCATCCTGGCGCGGGACATCGAGGCCAAGGTGCGGGCCTCGGTGGCCGAGGGCCTGCGGCACTCCCGCAACCTGCCGCATGACGTTGCGCTGAAGCTGGCCGAGGACATCGACCAGATCGCCATGCCGCTGCTGGCCGACTCGCTGGTGCTGACCGACGACGACCTGGCGGCGATCGTCCGGCAGGGCTCGGCGGCGAAGCAGGAAGCGATCGCGGGGCGGGCAAACCTGAGCGAGACGGTGTCCGACGCGCTGATCACCCATGCCGAGGCGCCGGCGGTGGCGCGGCTGATGGCCAACGACAGCGCCGCGATCGCCGAGAGCAGCATGACCCGCGCGGTCACCCGCTTCGCCGGCAGCGACGTGGTCAAGGAGGCCATGGTGCTGCGGCCGAGCCTGCCGCCGGCGATCGCCGAGCGGCTGGTGACGCTGGTGTCGCGGGAGTGGCAGGCGCAACTGGTCAACCGGCACGCGCTGTCGCCCGCCGCCGCCGCCGACATCGTGCTGGCGTCGCGCGAGCAGGCGATCCTGCACCTCAGCATGGGCGCCTCGGACGAGGGCCTGCACGACATGGTGGCGCAGATGCACCGCAATCGCCGACTGACCCCGACGCTGATGCTGCGCGCGCTGTGCAGCGGGGACATCGCGTTCTTCGAAGCCGCCATGGCGGCCGTCGGCGACGTGCCGCTGGCCAATGCGCAACTGCTGATCCACGACCCGAGCCGGCATGGCCTGGTCGCGCTGTATCGCAAGGCGGCGCTGCCGGAGCGGCTGCTCGGTACGGTGCAGGCCGCGGTGGAGGTGCTGGACGAGACGGGGTTCGACGGCAACCCGCGGGACCTGGAGCGGTTCCGTGCGCGGGTGATCAGCCGGGTGCTGACGACGGTGGAGGCGCTCGATGCCGCGGACGCCGATTACCTGATCGACAAGCTGGGCGACGTGCTGATGCCGGCGGGCGATGCGGCGGCGGCTGGATAAGGGGATTTTCGGCTACAGCGATAATTCTTGACGCGACCAGTCTTCGAGGATATACGGCCATGAAGATCACCTTCGATCCGGCGAAGAATGCCCGCAACATCCTCGAGCGCGACCTGCCCTTCGACCTGGTCGCCAATCTCGACTGGGACACCGCGATCGCGCGGGAGGATCGGCGGCGCGACTATGGGGAACGCCGGATGCAGGTGCTCGGACTGATTGGCGTGCGGCTGCATGTGGCGGTGGTGACGTACCGGGACGACGCGGTCCACGTGATCAGCCTCCGCAAGGCCAACTGGAAAGAGGTTCGGTGGTATGACACAGCACGCGGATGACACGGCCTCCAAGCCCGACGCGGACAATCCGGAATGGAGCCGGGAGGACGTGGCCAAGGCGCGGCCGGCGCTGGAGGTGGTCACCGAATTGTTCGGCCCGGAAGCCGCCGAGACGGTGCGACGCGGGCGCGGCCGGCCGGCGAAGGCGGACCGGAAGGTCAACCAGACGCTGCGGCTGGACGTCGACGTGCTGGACGCCTACCGGCGCAGCGGCCCGGGCTGGCAGGCGCTGATGAACCAGGTGCTGCGCACGCATATGCCTGTCGGCTCGACGTAACGGCCGGCGGGGTCGCGGTCGCTGCCGGCAGGCCCGCGGCCTTTCCGTCATCTCCGGGCCATAACAGGGCGGCAACATCCTCGGCCGCCGGGCGGAAATCAGCTTTCGGCCAGCTTGCGCACCAGCGCCCGGGACTCCGGCGCGGCCCAGTCTGCGGCGCCTTCCAGGCGGGCGACCATCAGGCCGGCGGTGTTGATCACCACCGTCGTCGGAATGCCGCGCGCGTTGAACGCCCGCGCCAGCGCGCCCTTGGGGTCGAGCAGCACCGGCAGGCCGGTGATGGCGTGCTCCTGGAACCAGGCCCGCACCGCATCCGCCCCGCCGCGGTCGGACGACAGAGGCAGCACGGCGATGTCCTGCGGCGCCAGCGCCTTCGACAGCGCCGCCAGCGACGGCATCTCGGCCACGCAGGGGGCGCACCACGTCGCCCAGAGGTTTACCACCATGCCGCGGCCCTTGAACTCCGACAGGTGGTGCCTGGACCCGTCGGCCGCGACGAACACCCCGTCCGGCGGCGGCGCCGGCGGCGAGACCGGCTTCAGCTCCTGCGCCAGCGACGGCAGGTCCGCAGCCAGCGGTTTACGCGGCAGGGCGGTGGCGGCTAGGGTGCCGGCCGCCGCGCCCAGGACCATTCTGCGGTGCATCATCAAGCTGGAACCTCTCCCGTGACCGACACGCCTGACCATCCCGCCAAACCGGCCAACATGCAGTGGGGTGGCCGCTTCGCCGGCGGGCCCTCGGTGATCATGCAGGACATCAACGCCTCCATCGGGTTCGACCGCAAGCTGTGGCGGCAGGATATACGCGGCTCCCGCGCCCACGCCGCCATGCTGGCGACGATCGGCCTCCTCAGCGCGGAAGATGAGGACGCCATCGCAAGCGGACTAGAGGCGATCGCGCAGGAAATCGAGGCCGGCCGCTTCGCCTTCGACGTGGCGCTGGAAGACATCCACATGAACATCGAGGCGCGGCTGACCGAGCGCATCGGCGAGGCCGGCAAGCGCCTGCACACCGCGCGCAGCCGCAACGACCAGGTGGCGACGGATTTCCGCCTGTGGGTGCGCGACGCCATCGACGGGCTGACGGCGCAGGTGTCCGACGTGATGCTGGCGCTGGCGCAGCGGGCGGCGCAGCACGCGGGCGATCCGATGCCGGGCTTCACCCACCTGCAGACCGCGCAGCCGGTGACGTTCGGCCACCACCTGTTGGCCTATATTGAGATGCTGGAGCGCGACCGCGGGCGGCTGGCCGACTGCCGGCGGCGGCTGAACGCCTGCCCGCTGGGGTCCGCCGCGTTGGCCGGCACCTCGTTCCCGATCGACCGGGCGATGACCGCCGCGGCGCTGGGGTTCGACCGGCCGACGGCCAACTCGCTGGACGCGGTGTCGGACCGGGACTTCGCGCTGGAGTTCCTCTCGGCCGCCGCGATCAGCGCCATGCACCTGTCACGCCTGGCCGAAGAGATCGTGATCTGGTGCAGCGCGCCGTACCGCTTCATCCGGCTCTCGGACGCGTTCACCACCGGGTCCTCCATCATGCCGCAGAAGCGCAACCCGGACGCGGCGGAGTTGGTGCGGGCGAAGACCGGGCGGGTGACCGGGGCGCTGGTGGGGCTGCTGACGGTGATGAAGGGCCTGCCGCTGGCCTACGCCAAGGACATGCAGGAGGACAAGGAACCGGTGTTTGACGCCGCCGAAGCCTGGGCGCTGTCGCTGGCGGCGACCGCGGGCATGGTGCGGGACATGGTGCCGGACACCGCCCGGATGCGGGCCTTCGCCGGCTCCGGCTTCGCCACCGCGACCGACCTGGCCGACTGGCTGGTGCGGGTGCTGCGGCTGCCGTTCCGCAGCGCCCACCACGTCACCGGGCGGCTGGTGGCGCTGGCGGAGGCGCGCGGCGTCGACCTGGCGGACCTGACGCTGGCCGAGATGCAGGCGGTCGAGCCGGGGATCACCGATGATGTGTTCTCGGTGCTGACGGTGGAGGCGTCGGTGGCGTCGCGCACCAGCTATGGCGGCACGGCGCCGGCGAACGTGGCCGAGCAGGCCGCGCGCTGGCTGGCGGTGCTGGCATGAGGGCGCTGCTGGTGCTGCTGGCCGCCGCCTGCCTGCTGGCGGCGTGCGGCAAGAAGGGGCCGAACGAGCCGCCCGGGCCGGCGGACAAGATCATCTTCCCGAAGACGTATCCGGCGCCGCAGGCGTTTCCGTCGCAATGAGGGTGGTCAGGCGGCGTGCAGGGTGAAATCGACGTGGATACCGTCGTAGGGAAAGGCGATCTTTCCCTCGGCGGTTTTCGTCAGCACCCCGGCCTTCAGCAGGGCGTGGACGTCGCCGTGCACCGCCTTGACGTCGCGTCCGGCGCGGCGCGCGGCCTGACGCAGCGACATCGGCGGCTGGCCGGTGAGCGCCTTCAGCAGGTCCCATCGCCTGGCTGTCAGCACCTGCCACAGCAGCGCGGGCGTGGCGAAGCTGATCCGCGGGCCGGTGTCGGGCTGGGCGGTCTGGCAGACCTGGGCGACGTCGGCGAGCGTGTCCTCGAGCGAGCGGACATCAAGGGTTACGACGGTCATGGAGCCACCTTCCGACCTCCGAGAAAGTCGTTCAACAGGCGAGTCTGGCTGACGAAGGCATACGGACGCTGTTCGCTGTGTTCATGGATATGATCGCCTTTTCCGGCCTCATTGTCGTAGCGCAGTACACAAACCTCATCGACGACCAGGGCAGGACTGTATTTGAGGCTGTGGGCGCTGCCCCTGACCGGCGACGGAACCGGCCACAGGACAACGTCGGCGAATGCGTCCGGCGACGGCACGAGCCTGCGCTTGAACAGCAGCCTTGCTTTCATGCCGTCAGGTGGGGCAAGCGGCTGGTGTTGTCAATACCTCCAACACTGGACTTTTCACGCTGTCCCCGCCGTGTTCCTATGGCGGCCAAGGGGAGGGAAACGCCATGCCGGGAAGCCCGACGCGCTGGGACTCGCCGCAGCCGATACGCTATCCCGATCCGGACGTGGTGGTGCTGGACGAGCGGTTCCGGCCGATGGTCCTGGGCAATGCCGCGATCCGGCGGATCGCCACCGGGTTCGCCTTCACCGAGGGACCGGTCTGGTTCGGCGACGGACGCTTCCTGCTGTTCTCCGACATCCCCAACGACCGCATCCTGCGCTGGGACGAGACCACCGGCGGGATCAGCGTGTTCCGGGAACCCTCGCACTACGCCAACGGCAACACCCGCGACCGCCAGGGGCGGCTGCTGACCTGCGAGCACGACACCCAGCGCCTGACCCGCACCGCGTATGACGGCGCCGTGGTGACCCTGGCGGAGCGCTTCGAGGGCCGGAAGCTGACCGGGCCGAACGACGTGGTGGTGAAGTCCGACGGCACCATCTGGTTCAGCGACAACGGCGCCGGGACGCGGGGGAACTACCTGGGGCACGCGGCGCTGCAGGAACTGCCGTTCCGGGTGTACCGGCTGGACCCGCGCAGCAACAGCATGACGGTGGCCGTGGGCGACATGGCGCGGCCGAACGGGCTGTGCTTCTCGCCGGATGAGTCCCGTTTGTATGTCGTGGATACGCCATACGGCCAGCCTCGGTATACGCGGGTTTACGACGTGGTGGAGAACGGCACCCGGGTGGTGAATGGGCGGACGTTCTTCGACGGCGACGGCTGGGCGGACGGCATTCGCTGCGATACCGCGGGCAATGTCTGGTGTGGATTCTCCGGCGGCGAGGGTCAGGACGGCGTGGCGGTGTTCGCGCCGGACGGGACGCTGATCGGGCGCATTCTGCTGCCGGAGCGCTGCGCCAATGTCTGCTTCGGCGGGCGCAAGCGGAACCGGCTGTTTATGGCGGCGAGCCAGTCCGTGTATGCGCTGTATGTGGAGGCGCAGGGGGCGGCGGGCGGGTGATGGCCTGGCAGTCCTTCGGGGGCCATGCGGATTGTGCCAGGGTTACATCCATGGACGTCGCGCCGAAGCTTCCGGAGTTGATGACGGTGGAGGCCTTCCTGGACTGGGAAGCGCCGACATCCGGGCTTTGGCAACTGGTTGACGGCGTGCCGCCGGCCATGGCCCCGCCCAGTCCGACGCACGGCGTGATCCAAGCGCGGATCGGTCAGTTGATCGGCGCATTTCTGGACAGCCAGTCAAGCCCATGTCGGATTGTGGCCACGCCGGGCGTCGTTCCGGCCTCCAGGTCCGACATCAACATGCTTATTCCCGATCTTGCGGTCACCTGCTCGCCGATCCGGCAAGAGGACAAGGCGCTGCGCTATCCGGTCCTGGTGATCGAGATCCTGTCGCCGGGCAACCAGGCTGAGACCTGGATCAACGTCTGGGCCTGTACCACGATCCCCAGCGTGCGGGAGATCGTGGTGTTCCGCACGACGCCGATTGGCGCGCTGATTTTGCGCCGCAACGCAGAAGGAAGCTGGCCCGATCAGCCGGCGGAGGTCGATCGGGACGAGGTGGCGCTGGAGAACATCGGCCTCTGTCTGCCGATCGAGGCGGTTTACCGCACGACGTGGTTGGCCATAGGGGACGCTGCCAGGGAGTAATACGATTCCCGTGAAACTTTGACCGTTTTCCTGCGACCATTGATGCGGCCCGGATTGGCCTGGCGAGTGGCGTGGCCATGCCAGAGGTTGCAACGAAACAACGCGCACGTCGGTGGATGAACCGAATGCGGAATCAATCGACACGGCCGCGGCCCGCATGGACGAAACAATATCGGCAAGAAGGCACGCGCCGCCACGGCGGCCCATGGCAGCGTCGATCCGATCGTCAGCGCTCCGTCGCGTGCCGCACGAAGAGGCCTACGCAGGCGCAGGCCTGACCATCAGCCAGGCATGGGAACAGAGGCTGCGGGATGCGACCCGGTTCGTCCACGAGCGAGTGCCAGGCCGCGCAGCACTTGTCCATGATCTCGTCGACGTTGCGATCGAGCCGATGTGCGAGCGGTCCCCCTTGAGGAAGCGCCATACGCCCTCCGGCGGGCTCAATTCCGGGCTGTGGGCAGGCAGCGTCACCGGCGTGATGGTGGGCGGCGCCACGAGATCCGCCGCCGTGGCATGAAAGCCGGCGCCGTCGACCAGCACGGCGGCATGATGCGCGGGAGCATTTCAGGCGAGGCAATGCGGATTCTCATCCAGATTGTCGCGCGACAATGACCGCGACGGACAGGCCAATCGGCCGATGGGCGACGTCTTCGCGCCCGAAGATCAGCCGCTGATCGAGCGCATCGGCCAGACCTTGGAGGGCAAGACCGAGCGGCAAAAGAACCCTCATCCGTCCGGGTCGCTGGCCCATGCGACCTGGATCTGCGCTCGTCTCGGTGGATGGAACGGATATGGCCGCAAGCCAGGACCAATTGTGCTCGCCCGCGGTCATGTGCGCCTCCGGACCATGATTGAGGGCATCAAACGGTTGAATCCGGTAGGGCGTGTCCCGGCCATCTACGCCGTGCCGCCGAAGCGCGGGTGGACAGGACACGCCCGGCCATGGCGCGCCGGGAACGGCCGTTTGCCGCATCGGGTGAATAACCCCTCCGTTATCCCCGACACCTGTGGATAACATTGTGAACGATTCGCCGTGAGCGCGCTGGAAGGCGCGTTCAAGCCCGGAAAATTCAAACTGCCGAAAGTTTGTGCAGGCGGTTAAGCTATTGTTTTTACAACTATTCGCTCCACGCCACGAAAACGCTATGTTAAGGCATTGTTAACCTTTAAATTCCTGTGGACGGCCCATCGGCGGCGGCCCGCCCGGACGCTGTGGGACCCGCCCCGCCGTTCGCTTTCATCCCGGCCAATCCCGGATTAAAAAGCGGCGCTGAGAGTTCCACGGGCGTGTCAACCCGCAACCCGAAGGACCACCATGCCGACGACGGCCCCGAAGCCAAACTGGACCCTGAACGACGCGCCCGGTCTGGAGGGCAAGCTCGCCATCGTCACCGGCGCCACCGGCGGAATCGGCTTCGAGACGGCGCTCGGCCTCGCCCGCTGCGGCGCCACCACCATTGTCGCCGGACGCGACCGCGCCAAGGGGGCCGGGGCCATCGGCCGCATCCAGCGCGCGGTCCCGGGCGCCAAGGTCCGGTTCGAGCATCTCGACCTCGCCAGCCTGGCCTCGGTGGCGCGCTTCGCCGACACGGTGACCACGACGCATCGCGGCGTGGTCGACATCCTGGTCAACAACGCCGGCGTCATGGGCTTTCCCACCCGGCAGCAGACCGAGGACGGCTTCGAGCGGCAGATCGGCGTCAACTACCTCGGCCATTTCGCCCTGACCGCGGGGCTGCGGGAGGCGCTGTGCGCCGCGCGCGGCGGCGGCCGGGTGGTGAACGTCGCCAGCCTGGCGCACCGCCGCGCGCGGCTCAACCTGGACGACCTGCAGGGGGACCTCGGCTACGACCCGATGCGCGCCTACGGCCAGAGCAAGCTCGCCATGCTGGTGTTCTCGATCGAGCTGCAGCGCCGGATCGAGCAGAACGGCTGGCCGCTGCGCAGCATCGCGGCGCATCCCGGCTGGGCCCGGACTGACATCATCGACAACGGCATCGGCCGCGGCGGCGCGCCGTTGAAGGCCTGGCTGGCCACGCGGGCGTTCAACCTGGTGGCGCAGTCGGCGAGGGCCGGCGCGCTGCCCTCGCTGTATGCGGCGACGGCGCCCGAGGCGGCGGGCGGCGCCTATTACGGCCCGTCCGGCCCGGGCGAGACCCGCGGCCCGCCCGGCCTGGCGCGCATCTACCCGCACGCCGAGAACCCCGCCGCCGGCATCCGCCTGTGGGCGCTGTCGGAGAAACTGACCGGCGTGGGCTTCGGCTGAGCCGCCCGCGCCGCTGGTGCGACGCTACGGCAGGTCCAGGGCCCCGGTCAGGTCCCCCAGCTTCGGCCCGCCATGCGCCGACACCGCGGCATCCCGGGCGGCGATCCCCGGCAGCACCGGCAGGTGCCAGCGGGCGGTGATGAAGCGCAGGATCGAGACCGTATCATACGGCGTGTGGTCCACCGTCCCCTTCCGCGCGAACGGCGAGACGATCAGCGCCGGGATGCGGGTCCCCGGGCCGAACCGGTCGCCCTTCGGCGGCGGCACGTGGTCCCACCAGCCGCCGAACTCGTCATAGGTCACCACCACCAGCATGTGCGGCCATTGCGGACTGGCCCGCAAGGCCGACAGCAGGGCGGCGATGTGCCTGTCGCCGTCGAGGATGGCGGCATAGCCCGCATGCTCGTCCATCGAGCCCTGCGGCTTGTAGAATGCCACCGGCGGCAGGGTGCCGTGGCGGATGTCGGACAGGAACCGCGACTTCGGTAGTACCGCCGGGTCGGTCACCACGCCGGCGTCCAGCAGGTGCGCGGCGCGGTTGGCCGCGCCTGCCGGGGTGGCCGGGTCGAACGCGGCGAAATAATTGAACGGCTGGTGGTGATAGACGAAGTTCGGGCTCGCCTCCGACGCGCCGGCGGCGAAGGGTGGATGCGACAAGGCGAAATCCCAGGCGCCGGCGTACCAGGCCCAGCCGATGCCCGCGGCGCTCAGCAGGTCGCCGATGGTGGTCTCGGTCTGCGGCACCATTGTCGTCGCCCGCTTCAGGTCCACCGTCCGCTGCGACGCGTCGGCCTTGCCGCTGGGCGGGTAGGGCGGCTCCATGGTGTTCACGGCGTAGAAATCCGGCGTCAGGGCACCGCTGCGCTTGAACACCGGCGGCCCGTCCAGCGCCGAGGCCGGGGAACGCCACGCCGTCACCAGGGTCACGCCGTCCGGCTCGACCGCCGAGACGCTGGGATTGACGCCGCCGTACGGGTTGACGCCGTCGTGGCCATAGTACGGGGCGCAGGCGCAGGCCAGGTAGAAATGGTTCAGGAACGACCCGCCGAACGCGCCCTGGAAGAAATGGTCCGCCAGCACGTAGTCGTGCGCCCAGTGCCACAGCGGCATCGCCTGCGCGGCGGCCGGGGTGAAATACCCCATGGTCAGCCCGCCGGCGTTCGACCAGGCGGCGAACATGTTGTTGGCGCCGCCGTTGATCTCCATCTGGTGCTCGTAGAAGCGGTGATGCAGGTCGCGGTTGGCATAGCGCAGCGGATCGACGTCCGCCGCGCCGGCGGCCTTGTACAGCGACGCAATGTCGTAGGGATGGTTGAAGCCGCCCAGGAAGCGCCGGGTCTGGCCCTCGGTCAGCGCAACGGGGGCCTCCGGCGCGCCCTGCGGCACCCGGTAGCCCAGGCCACCCCAGATCGCCGGTAGCCCGGGCAACGGCTTGCCGTCGCGGTCGAGCTGGGTGGTTGCGGTCGCCGGGGCATCGGCCAGGCCGTCGGCGCCGGGGAAGGTGCCGTACAGGTTGTCGAAGCTGCGGTTCTCGGCATAGATCACCACGAGGGTTCGGATGTCGTCATACCGCGGGGGCGCGGCCAGGGCCGGCGCCTGCAGCGCGGCCGACAGAGCCGCCAGCGCGGCGGCAAATCGCTTCATCCTGTGCATCCTCGCTCCCACCTCGCGGTCGTTGCATACCGTGACCAAACGATGGGCCTTATAGACCCGGCAGGCAAGTTGGGGATGGCGGTTGCATGACAATGCCCCCTCGTCATGGCCCGGCCCATCCGGACCGCCTGTCGCGGCACACGCGCCTGAACAGATAGTCCGGACGAGCCGGCGCAGGGCCGTGACGGCGGGAGCCACGACCGTGGCGGACCGGTGGAAGGACGACCGGGCAGCCTCGGCCGTTCCCTCTGCGTCATGGTCAACCCTATCTGCGGATAACGGAATTATATCGATTATTACGCGACGCCTCGGCTCTCAGGCCAGGGACATGGCAAACCGGTCCATGACGGAACAGGAATGGACTCGGTAGCAGGGTCTTGTTCCATACTTCCTCCGTTCCGATCCGCACAGCGCCGCTGTCCGGCCAGACGGTGGCGATACGGCACGGCACCTGCACGCCACTTTTCCTGGTGTTCCGGGGTCTGGTCTGATGTATTTTCTCCTGTAGCTACAACCATTCCGCGTGCCGATCGCCCGTTCCTGACGACTTGAAGGCGATTCTCCAGCGTACCGTTCCGCTTTCTTCGCCCGGCGGCCAGGAACCTGAACCCGCCCCCCTCTTGTCTTTTTATTAACCATAAGAGATCGTGTCGAATGTGTCGTTATGTGTCGCGGCATGAAAGCGGCAAAGGGGAGTCGGTTGCCGTTCGGACGTAGCAAACGCGCGTGGCTGTCCAGGTCAGGCCGCCTCGCCCTTACCGTTCTCGCCTGTGCCGGCAGCGGCGGCGTCGCCCGGGGGCAGGCGCCGGTCGCGGCGCCGGCGCGCCAGCCCGCGCTGCCGGCCCCGGGCTCGCCGCTTCCCGGCATCGAGCAGCCGCAGGCACCGCGCCTCGCGCCCGGCCTGCCGCGGCCGCCCCGGCCGACCGCCCCGGCCGAATCCACCGCGGGCGCGACGCTTCGGATTACCAGCGTAACGGTGGACGGGATCACCGCGTTCCCGCCCGCCGCCATCGCGCCGCTGACCGCCGGCCTGACCGGCCCGGCGATCCCCGAGGGCCGGACCGAAGCCTCCCGCCGCGCGCTGGTCGACCTGTACCGCAGCCAAGGCTACGTCTATACCACCGTCCGGGCGATCATCAGCGGCACCGGACTGCGCTTTCAGGTGGTGGAAGGCTACGTCGCCGAGGTCAAGCTGGACGGCAATGTCGGTCCCGCCGGCACGCAGGTGCTGCGCTTCCTCAACCATATCGTCGGCCAGGTGCCGCTGAAGACCACGACGCTGGAGCGCTGGCTGCTGCTGGCGCAGGACATTCGGGGCCTGACCGTCCGCTCGGTGCTGAACCCTTCGCTCGGCTATCCCGGCGCACTGACGCTGGTGGCGCAGGTCTCGCGCAAGCCGATCAGCGGCTATGTCACCGCCGACAACCGCGCCTTGGACCTGGCCGGCCCGTCCGAGGGCCTGGGCGTCATCAACTTCGACAGCTTCACCGAGTTCGGCGAGCGCACCCAGTTGTCGATGTAAGGCGCCTTCAACGGCACCGACATCTTCGGCCAGGCGTCGGAGGAGCTGTTCGTCGGCGGCTCTGGCCTGAAGGTGAAGTTCTACGGCGGCGCCGGCGATTCCGCGCCGTCGGGCGCGCTGGCCCAGATCGGCTATGACGGCCAGACCCAGGTGTTCGGCGCCCAGCTGTCCTATCCGCTGGTGCGCCTGCGCGAGCAGAGCCTGAACCTGCTGGCCAATTTCGACGCGATCCAGAGCAACGTGCTGAACAACCTGGGGCCGAACGGCGCCGCGCAGCGCAGCAGCTACGACAGCCTGCGCATCCTGCGTCTGGGCGCCGACTACGCGGTGCTGGACACGCTGCTGGGGCCGGAGCGGGGCGGGCTGAACGGGTTCAGCGGGCGGGTCAGCCCGGGCCTCGGCATGCTGGGCGCCTCGCACAACGGCGACACCACGACGCCGCCGCCGCGGCTGGGCGAGGACATCACCTTCACCAAGTTCAACGGCCAGGCCTCACGCACCCAGACGCTGTTCCGTCCCTATGCCGATGCGACCGTCGCCGCGGCGTTCAACCTCGCCGGGCAGTACAGTAACGACATCATACCCCCAGCCGAGAAGTTCTACCTCGGCGGTCCCACCTTCAACCGCGGCTATTACTATGGCCAGGTCAGCGGCGACAAAGGCCTGACCGTGGACGCCGAGCTGCGCCTGAACACGCCGATCCCGCTGCCCAGGCCGGTTCCGTTCGAGCTGCGGTCGCAGTTCTACGCGTTCTATGACTGGGGCGAGGTCTGGCAGAACACAAGCCTGGAAGCCGGCGCGACGGGCGCCGACGTCGCCCTGACCCAGGCGAACGCGATCGACGCGCTGGGCGCGTTCAGCGCGGCCGGCCATGGCTTCCACCTGGTGGACGGCTCGAACCTGATGCTTACCGGCGTGGTGACGGCCAACAGCGTGTGGATCCAGGATTCCGGCAAGATCGACCTGAGCACGGGCAACGGCTTCGCCGGCCTGGGCACGCGCGGCGGCGACCCGAGGAACAAGGAGGCGTTCCCGGCCGCCGGGTCCGCCGGCGTCCATCTCCAGGCGGCGAACTTCACCATGACGCAGAACCCGGGCATCAAGGCCGGCGGGCTGGTCAACTGGACCTTCGCCCTGACCGGGACCGGCAATGTCGGCCTCGGCAGCTTCCTGCAGCCGAGCGTGAAGCTGTTCCTGTCGCTGGCCGGCGGGACAGCCGACGGCACGGTCAACGTCGCCGGCCTGCAGGTCCAGTACACCACGCCGACCGGCAAGACCGTGAACCTGAGCGGCGTGGTCGGCGGCAACCCCGGCATGTTCGCGGCCGCCACCAGCCAGATGTCGTCGAAGCCGAACAACAACTACCAGGTCAACGGCTGCCCGATCTCGTCGGTCAACTGCGTCCAGTTCACCGCGCTGACGGTTCCGGTGATCAACCCGGTGCAGGACGTGCAGATGGGCTGGATGCTGCCGTTGCCCGACGCCGACATGATGCTGCCTGACGTTGCCGAACGGGATTACTGGCGATGCCACTCATACCAACCGCCCTAAATTTTGACCTGTGCCCAGTCGCGGCTTCCGATGGAGGTAATGACCTCTGGGGTGTCCATCGGAAAGTTCCACGCCTGACAGCACGTATCGACAATGGCTCGGTAGCTGTTC